>NZ_JAPKIC010000004.1:0-445236 GCF_036759945.1 Kluyvera sp. CHPC 1.251
GCCAGACCAGCTTGCCGTTCGCATCTTCGGTGACGGTTGCGGTGTACGCCTTGTCATTCACCTCCAGATGGACAATATCCCCGGCCTTCGCATCCCCGCCGACGGTGCCGCTGACGGTGGTGGTCTCGGTTTTGGCCTCATCGGCGTTGATATAACCGTCGCTGATGGTGTCGATATTCAGAGCGACATTTGGCGGGGTGGTCGCAATTGACACCGAACTCTCGGCATTTGCGGTTGCCTGATTTCCATACTGATCATAAGTCGTCACGCTGGCATGAACATCACCAGTCGCCACTAAATCGCTGGTATTCACCGCCACAGACCATCGCCCGTCAATACCGACTTTTGTTTGATATTCATTGCCGTTAACCGTCACGGTTACCGTATCGCCTGGGCGCACATCCAGCCCGGTCGTACCACTGATTTCGATCTTATCCTGGTCGGCTTCGTGTTTATTAATAACGTTATCACCCGCAATCACATCAATCGTGATACTGGCTTCAGGCAATGGGTGAGGTTCATCATTGCTGCTGACGACATCCGGTTTTAACAACGTGATGTCTTCCACCGGCGCAATCGTCGCCGTATCCAGCCCTTCTGTCGGATAGCCTGCCGTTGGGTCAAGGATTTCACCGGTCAGGTCGAGGATTACGTGGGTATGGCCGCTATGGTCACCCGTCGGTGCGGATGACGAATCAATAATAGTGCTGTTACCTGCAGCCGTTGCTTCAAGAATCTGGGTTGGGTCAGCACCTTCAGCAATCGCCTGCTGCGCTGCGGCAATGGCCTGCGGGTCAACATCAGCAGAAGCAGACGCTGACGTTGCCTCGCTGCCCCATTCACTTCCACGGCCCAGATCCATATTTTTGCCATTGGGAAGCGTAACGGTTACCGCTCCCTGATCGGTTACGACTAATTCCCCGCGCATAACCTGCTCACCTTCCGTTGCCAGACGACGAGTACCATTAGACGCGACGATCCACACCTGTCCCATAACTGCCTTTATCGTTCCTATAATCGCTGACATAGCTGTCTCTCCTTAGAATGCAAATTACGCGGTAGAAAATGGAATAGCCCACTTATCAATCATATTTATCGTATTAATTACGTATCCATTGTTGGCGCTAGACATCAGTCTAAATTTTTAAACTCCAAATATATATATCATTTATCGCATTAGTAATAATATTCACGTGTTATTTTTGTATTTATTTTAAAGGTATCAATTTCATTGTAATTTTCGCATTCAGCATTAGCTTAAGCGATGGTAATAGATTAATAAAACGAGAGTAAAATCGCTCCAGAAGAATCATCATAACAATGATTTTATTGATAATTTCTCAAAAAATAATAACTCATGAATTTCAAAAAAAACCTAAATTCCATTTTTTGTTTATGATTCCAAACCTCTTTCATTTGGATCTTTTAAGAATTGTACGTGATTATTATTAGCTGTGATTATAAAGAATTATTAAAGACTTATATAAGCAATTCCTGCATGTATATCTGGTAAATTGCATCAGTAATCAAGTATTGTAATGTCTTTGGAGTCATTCCCCGGAATTTCAGGATAAGAAAAAACTAACCGCCTTAGCCGGGTTTGTTATTAAGGATATAACTTATGACGCTACATTCCACAGCGGCTCACGAGAATGACGTAACAGAGCGACAAGACGAGATTAACTTTGATCAGCGCGAGTTCTGTGATGATCCGCTGCTTGATAGTCTGATGACTATTTGCACACTACACGGAAAAGCCTCCAGCCGCGTTTCACTGACAGCGGGTTTACCGTTAAGAAATAACCGCCTTACGCTTCCCGTTTTTCCTCGTGCAGCAGCGCGAGCCGGGCTGCGAGTGCGGATGCTCAAACGCGAGCTGGGTAAGATCAACGCATTATCTTTACCCGCCATCCTTATCCTGAAGAATAACCGTACGGCGGTCTTGTTTGGATGGAGTGAAAATGGGCAAGCACGGCTGCTAACCGGCGACACCAACGGTGGAGAAATTACCGTAGAGCCATCCGTGCTGGCTGAAGAATATTCCGGCATCACGCTGTTTATTCAGCCCATTCACCAGAGTGAACGAACCAAAGCCAGCCTGCTCCCGCGGACGCGAACCTGGTTTCGCGATACGCTGAAACTGTCACGCTTTCTCTATGTCGATGCTATTGTCGCCAGCTTTTTGATTAACGTGATTGCGCTCTGTACGCCATTGTTTGTCATGAACGTATACGACCGTGTGGTCCCCAATCAGGCCACGTCCACGCTATGGGTACTGGCAATCGGTATCACAGTCGCCTTCTTATTTGATCTATTGCTGAAAACGCTGCGCTCGCGCTGCCTGGATATTGCCGGCAAGAAAACCGACATGATTGTCTCCGCGTCACTCTTTGAGCGCATCACCGGTATGGCCATAAAAGCGCGCCCGGCGCGCATGGGTAGCTTTGCTCAAAATATCCATGAAATTCAATCGCTACGCGATTTCCTCTCGTCATTAACCATGGCAACGCTTATCGATATGCCCTTCACGCTGCTGATGCTACTGGTGATTGGCGTTATCGGTGGGCCGCTGGTGTTCATTCCTTTAGTCGCCTTCCCGCTGGCGCTGGCCGTGAGTTGGGCCATCCAGAAACCATTGAACCAGACTATTGATGACACCATGAAGCTGGCCTCTGAACGGCAGGCGGTGTTGATTGAAACGCTCAGTGGCCTGGATGCAATGAAGGCCAATAACGCCCAAAGCGAGCGCCAGTACATGTGGGAAAGCACGCTGGTGACCCTTAGTAAAAAAGAGCTGCGCGTTAAATCGCTCTCCACGCTCGCCGTTAACTTTACCTCCTGGCTACAACAATTCTCAGGCGTGGCGATGATCGTGGCGGGCGTCTATCTGATTATTGATGGTCAGCTCAGCATGGGGGGCTTGATTGCCTGCTACATGCTTAACGGACGCGCACTGGTGCCGATGGGCCAGTTAAGCGGGCTTGTCACCCGCTATCAGCAGGCCAAAATGACGATGAAAACCACGGAAGATATGATGGACCTGCCTCAGGAGCGTCAGGACGATCGCCCGTTGGTCGCCCGTGAGAAATTGCTGGGCGGCATCGCCTTCCAGAACGTCACCTTTACCTACCCGGGCCAGAAACGTCCCTCGCTCAATAACCTCTCTTTTACCATCACCCCTGGGGAACGAGTCGGTATTATCGGCCGTAGCGGCTCGGGGAAAAGCTCGCTAGCAAAACTGATTATCGGCTTTTATCAACCCGACTCAGGTGAAATTCTGCTGGATGGTATGGATGCCAACCAGATTGATGTTAACGATGTGCGCCATAACATTGGCTACGGGCCGCAGGATATTCACCTGTTCAGCGGTACGCTACGCGAAAACTTAATCAGCGGCGCCAGCTATGTAGAAAACGAGGCGTTGCTTCGGGCATCCCAGCAGGCGGGCGTCCATGAGTTCGCACGCAAGCACCCGGACGGCTACAACATGCAGGTTGGCGAGCGAGGCCTCAACCTCTCCGGCGGCCAGCGTCAGGCGGTAATGCTGGCGCGCGCGCTGCTGCTGGAGCCGCCGGTATTGCTGCTTGATGAGCCAACCAGTTCCATGGACAACACCACGGAAGATAGCGTGCGTCGCGCGCTAATGGACTCCATCAAAGGGCGGACGCTGCTGCTGGTCACGCATCGAGCCTCCATGCTTTCCCTCGTCGATAGGCTGATCATCATTGACCGTGGACGCATTATTGCTGACGGCCCAAGAGAGAACGTCCTGGTCGCGCTGAAGAAGGGGCAAATCCATGCGACACAATAAATGGCTGAAAAACCTGCTGCGGCGGTTAGGACTGGGCTATAACGACAACGATCTCACGATTAATGGCATCAACGGACTCGTGATGGCGGACGGGCCACGTTCAGCCCGCACCACCCTGTGGTCATGTCTGGCGTTCTTTATTGTCTTAATCATCTGGGCAGCCAACGCGCAGATTGATGAGGTTGCCCGTGGAGATGGTAAGGCGATTCCATCATCACGTCTGCAAAAGGTCCAGAACATGGAAGGCGGCATCGTTTCTGAAGTCTTCGTCCACGAAGGTCAGGTGGTCGAAGCCGGGCAGCCCCTGCTTCGGCTCGACGACACACGCTTTAAATCGAATGCTGGTGAAAGCGAAGCCGACCGCTACGCCTTAATGGCGCAAATTTCACGGCTGGAAGCGCAAATTGCGGATAAACCCCTCGTTCTGAGTGACGATATTGAGCGTGAAGCGCCGAATATTGCCAGCGGCGAGCGGGCGCTGTTCAATACGCAACGTGCGCGATTCAGCAGCGAAATTGCGGGTCTGGAAGAGCAGTTATCACAGAAAAAACAGGAACTGCTCGATTATGAAGCCAAAAAAACGCAGTTCAGCCATAGCCTGGGGCTCATTCAGCAAGAAGTCAGAATGTCAGAGCCGCTGGTCAACGCTGGCGCGATTTCAAAAGTTGAAATACTTCGCCTGCGCCGCTCTGAAGTCGATACCCGCGGCCAACTCGACTCCATCGTGCTCGCCATTCCTCGGGCCCGGTCGGCGGTGAAAGAGATAGAAAATAAGATTGCCGAGTCTCGCGGACGCTATCACAGCGAAATGCTGGGACAGTTAAATGAAGCGCGCACCAACCTTGTCAAAATTGAAGCCAGCGGCAAAGCCATTGAAGACAGAGTCAATCGTACATTAGTGACCTCACCGGTACGCGGAATTATCCAGCAAATGTTGGTCACCACGATTGGCGGCGTTATTCAGCCCGGCAGCGAACTGGTTGAAATTGTTCCGCTGGATGACAGTCTGCTGGTTGAGGCCAAAATAAGGCCGCAAGATATTGCGTTTCTTCATCCAGGACAGAAAGCGATGATCAAATTTACCGCCTATGACTACACCATCTATGGCGGTCTGCAAGGCTCTCTGGAGCATATTAGTGCTGATACCATCACTGACAAAGAGGGCCGTAGTTTTTATCAAATTCGCTTAAGAACGGATCGTAATTATCTCGGTAGTGAGGAGAAGCCGCTGTTGATTATTCCGGGAATGGTGGCTTCTGTCGATATCATGACAGGGAAGAAAAGCGTACTCAGTTACCTATTAAAACCAATATTAAGAGCGAAGTCAGAAGCACTTCAAGAACGATAGTACCCCTATATACGATGGAAATTGATGAAAGGATGACATTATGAACAAACACATTCGGGTATTAACCAGCCTCTCTCTGCCGCTGCTGTTCGCTAACAACGTTAGCGCGGCTACGCTCGAACAGGCCGTCAAAGACAGCTTGCTCTGGCACCCGCAGGTGAGCGCGTCCGTCAACAGCCGCTATTCTGCCGATGAGGATTTACGGGCGGCAAAAGGCGGCTATCTGCCCACCCTGAACCTCTCCGCCGGCACCGGCTGGGAGCAGACCGATAACTCCAGCACCCGTGCAGCCAACGATCACCGTCGCAACCTGAACCGCAGCGAATCCAGCCTTAATCTGCGCCAGAATGTGTTTAACGGCTTCGCGACCACCAGCGAAGTGGCCCGGCAAAAGGCGACCGTGAACTCCCGGGCGTACACGGTGATGAACACCAGTGAAGTGACCGCGCTGAATGCGATTCAGAGCTATCTCGACGTTCTGATGCGTCAAAAAATGGTGCAACTGGCACAAAATAACCTGAAGAGCCACGAGCGCGTATTTGACCAAATCCGTCTGCGTACCGAACAGGGTGTAGGCCGTAAGGCTGACTATGAGCAGGCACAGGCACGTCTGGCACAGGCGAAAAACAACCTGCTGACCGAACAAACCAACCTCGAAGATGCCCAGGCCAACTACTACAGCGTGGTCGGTAAAGAAGCCACCGGTCTGTCAATGCCGATGACGACCAACGTCCCGGGTTCTCAGGCCGAAGCCCGTAAGCAGATGCTGGAAAACAGCCCGCTGCTTAAACAGGCCGATGCGGACGTTGAAGCCACCCGCCAGCAGTATGAAGCCGCGAAATCCCGCTTCTACCCGAGCGTGGATATCGACCTTGGCCGCCGTATGGATAACAACGTCGACGGCACGCGTGGTCACGATCAGGAGTGGCAGGCAATGGTTCGCATGAACTATAACCTGTTTAACGGCGGCAGCGATAAAGCACAGCTGTCATCTTATGCCTACAAAATGCAGGAAGCGCAGGACGTCAAACGCAACGCCCTTCGCCAGCTGGATGAGGAGCTGCGTCTGTCCTGGAACGCCTGGCAGAACGCCAAACAGCAGGTGCCGATCGCCAAAGATTACGCCGATCGCAGTGCCGTGGTGCGCACCGCGTACCAGGAGCAGTTCAGCATCGGTGAACGTAGCCTGCTGGATATGCTGGACAGCGAAAACGAAGTGTTCAACGCCCAGCGCCGCTACGTCGAAATGCAGTTTGTGGAGATGTTCACCACCTACCGCATCAACGCCCGTATTGGCGATCTGCTAAAACAGCTGAATATTCAGGCACCAACGGCCGCACAGCCGGTGGATGAGCAACAGACGGCACACAGCAATCTTCCTGAATTGAAATAATCGCTAGCCAGTAGCGATGGTCTTCCTCTTCTCTGGCGGTGCCAGGGAAGAGGAGTTTGCTTTTCACCCCGGCGCCCCCTGGTGGTTGCCGTTTTACACCTGTTGTTCACTTCACCTGCAGTAAATCGCTATACCTCGTTGTGTATCGCGGCGACAGCATCTCTCTTTTCATTTGCCACTCCTGCTGAATACCCTGCCCCGCAAAATAGAGCGTCCCCTTCCCGGCTTTTGTGTTGATACGGTCCAGCACATCCATCAGCGACGCGCTATTACGCCTTGGTGCGTTATCATCAAACAAGTCGAGCTGCACGATGCCCTGACTGTAAAAATCCCCCAACATGACGCCTGCTTTTTGGTAGCGATGACCGCTCTGCCATATGGCCTCCAGACAGCGCGTCGCGGCGGCGACAATATCCCTGGTGTCCTGCGTGGGCGTAAGGAGTTTCACGGATGCGCTGTTCGCATAGTACGGCACCCTTTCTGCAAACGGAGACGTTTTCACGAACGCGGAAATAAACCGGCAGTACTGATGCTCGCCGCGCAGTTTCTCCGCCGCGCGAACGGCATAGCTGCAGATAGCCTGTCGCATTTGCTCGTAATCGGTAATCCGTTCGCCAAACGAGCGGGAACAGATAATTTCCTGCTTCACGGGGGCAAACTCTTCCAGCGCAAAGCACGGTTCGCCTCGCAGTTCACGTACCGTTCGTTCCAGCACCACGCTAAAGTGCTTCCTGATAAAACGAATATCGGTGTCCGCCAGTTCAAGCACGGTGTTGATCCCCATCGCCTGCAGCGATTTGCCGATCCGACGCCCAATCCCCCACACCTCATCAACCGGCAGCGCGGCCATCAGCTTACGCTGGTTCTCCACGTTAGACAGGTCGACAACGCCATCGGTCTGCTGCTGCCACCGCTTGGCGGCATAATTGGCCAGCTTCGCCAGCGTCTTGGTCTGCGCGATACCGACACCCACAGTCAGGTGCGTGCGCTGACGCACGGTGCGGCGGATCTCCCGACCAAAATCCACCAGATCACGGCAGTTGCTGACGCCCGTCAGGTCGCAGAATGACTCGTCAATTGAATACACCTCGCACCGGGGAGACATCTCTTCAAGCGTGGTCATCATCCGCAGGCTCATATCGGCGTACAGCTCGTAGTTGCTGGAAAAAAAATGGACGCGTTCGGGGAACGCCACCCCTTTTAGCCGGAACCAGGGCGTGCCCATTTTGATGCCAAGCGCTCTGGCGGCGTGGCTACAGGCGATAACGCAGCCGTCGTTGTTACTCAGCACGCACACCGGTTTGTCCTTCAGGTCTGGCCGGAACACCGTCTGGCAGCTGGCGTAAAACGAGTTCGCATCAACAAGCGCGAACATCAGCCGACCGTCTTCAGGATATGCGTGACAACGCTAAAAATATCCAGCGAGGTTTCGCCGCTGACCTGAATTGGCCGATTCGAATTATGCATAATTTATCATCGCTCAAATTACTGTATATAAACACAGTAAAGCAAGAGCTAGCGAAGGTGCAAGCCGCTTTCATGGCGATAAACCAAACCCCCTGAAGTTTTAGATAATTTAGTAAACGGCTAGTGCGTGCAGCCAGCAGCGTGGCGAATGCAGTCGGCATGGCAGTGATTGACCGGATGGCTCCACCTCTGCCGGAACCAGAAGAAATTTCGGCTCCGGCAGACGTTTTTCTCATTATCGACTTATCGGTCTAAGGCTCATACGCCGCGCTATGGAAATCAATTTCCCACTGCAGCACTTCACCATATAGCGCTGACAGCGTTTGTTTTTCACTCTCACTGAGCGCTACAGCACAGCGATCCAACTCATTCTTCAGCCAAAGCGCCTGCTGATAAAACTCGTCTTCCGCATGCATTTCCACCCAGCGCCGAACGTCAGCATCGCGCTGATGGCGCTCATTCACTCGTCGACACCAGGCGTAATACATCCATTCCGCACCGAACATCAGGGTAATAACCTGCTCATAGCTGCCTTGCTGAGCGGTTCGCAACATACCATCACGGAAACGCCGCACGCCGGGCAGATCGTCCGGATAATCGGCAGGATTAATCCGGCGTTCTGCTAATACACGTTCAAACCAGGCTATCTGCGTATCAACTAACGCATTCAGTACACCAACCAGCCAACGCTGCTGCTGAATACCCGGCGCTTTGCTGATCCCCAGGGCAAAAATTGCAATCGCCGTGGCGACAAAATTCCCCTCGAAAACAAGGTAGCGGTTAAACACCGTTGTTGGCAGACGATCCTGCTCAATATCTACCACAAAACGATGCTGCTGCATGACCTGCCAGGCCTGATCATGCTCACGTAGCAGTCGCTCGGTAAACGGTTCCATTATGCTTCCTCCAGCGCGGCCTGAGCGATAGACATAAAATGTTTTACCCGAGCCAAATCAACATCGTTCCACCAGACACCGTCCACCTTCATCGTACTGGCAACGATCACCCCCTGAGTACGCCCCAGAATCTGACAAACGTTAGCCGGCGTTACTCCAGAACCGACCAGCAACGGTAACTCTGTCGCTGCGCGAATTTCATCAATTTCTTCCATCGTAGCGCTATCACCCGTGCGTTGACCGGTGGCGATCACGGCATCGGCTTCAAAAAAATCGACATCGCGAGTCAGCTCCTGAATCGAACGATCGGCAACGATGGCATGGCTGCCATGTTTGACGTGGCTATCGGCAAAAACACGGATATGTTCAGCGCGCAGCATACTACGGTAGCGCAGCGCTTTAGCCGCCGCCCCTTCAATAAACCCTTCATTGGCAATATAGGCGTTAGCCCACTGATTTACGCGAACGAAATCAGCCCCACCCGCCAATGCGGTTGCAAGCGCCGGGATCGCCGCATTAGCCAATACGTTAATACCTAGCGGTACCCCAAAGCGTTCGCGAACTTTCTCGGTAATGACCGCCATCAGTGCCGATGTTTCATGACCGATATCTTCTGGTTTGGAAAAAGGAATATCGCCATGGTTTTCAACAATCAGACCATGAACGCCGCCTGCAATATAATTTTCCGCATCACGAAGCGCACGTTCAATAATATCGCGCACTGATTTTCCTTGATATTTAGGCGTTCCAGGAAAAGGGTCGCAATGAATTACACCAATAACTGCTTTTTTACGTGAAAAAATAGCTTGTATTGCATTCGTTTTTTCTGCTGAGATAGCAACCATCTTATCCATCCTATTAAGGAAACACTATGCGTGTTTACGTTACTGGTAATATTACCGTAGATGAAACCTGGTCCATTTCGGACATACCAAAAAAAGGCTCATCAATTCATGGAATTAAAGTCTCGCAGGATATCGGCGGTAAAGGCGCGAATCAGGCGATCATATTATCCCGTTGCGGAATAGACACACGTTTAATTGCCGCCACGGGAAGTGACAGCAACGGCATCTGGATCCGCCAGCAAATAAAAGGTGAGACGTTATCGCTGCTACCCGATTTTCATGTCAATCAACATAGTGACACCTCAATTATTTTAAATAGTGATGATGGTGATAATGCCATTATTACTACCACCTCAGCCGCCGATACATTTGGCATTGATGATATTATCTCGCACATGGCTGACGCCGCAGTCGGTGATATTTTGCTACAACAGGGTAATTTCTCTCTGGATAAAACTCGCACCCTGTTCCAGTTTGCCAAAACACGCGGTATGACGACGGTATTCAACCCCTCACCGGTTAATCCTGATTTTTGCCATCTGTGGCCACTGATCGATATCGCCGTGGTCAACGAATCAGAGGCCGAACTGTTACAGCCTGATGGCGTGAAAACCTTAATCATTACCCAGGGCGCCGCTGGGGCCTGGTTGGTTCGGGACGGCCAGCGCCAGTTCTGTCCCGCCATCCCCGCCGAGGCGCTTGATACCACCGGCGCAGGCGACACTTTCCTTGCCGTCATGCTCGCGTCCTCGCTGCGGCGTGGGGTAGAACCTGATACCCTGGCGCTTACCCACGCCAGCCTTGCTGCCGCGATTACCGTTAGCCGTCGGGGCACCTATAGCGCATTTCCAGACAACCATGAACTTGCCGCCCTGCTCGCAAAGGGCGGCAAGTAGCAACCTACTTAAACAGCGAACGGTAAGTGTCAACGTTCGCTTTGGTCACTACCGTGGCCGGTACCAGGATGGTCTTCGGCACGGTTTTACCCGACGTGATGCTGTTGAGCGCATTCAGGGCTTCTGCACCCATTTTTTCAGGATCCTGCTGCAGCACGGCGGTAACGTAGCCACTATCAATACCCGAAATCGCCTTCGCCGTCAGATCCCAACCAAAGACTTTAATATCCTTCTGGCGCCCCTGATTTTCCACAGCAGCAATAGCGCCCAATAAAGCGGGTTCACCGGTTGCATATATCGCCGTCAGATCGGGGTTGCCGGTAATCAGGTTTTCCGCCGCGGTCATTGCTTTATCCTGCACGTTTTGTCCGTCAACAACGTTCGCAACCGTAATTTTTGGATTACTTTTCAGCGCCTCTTCGAAGCCTTTCTGCCGCTGGTTTTGAATAGCTGAATTTAACGCCCCAACGATCCCCAGACGTGCCTGGCCGCCCATCTCTTTTTGCACATAGTCGACGAAGTATTTACCAATAATCCGCCCCCCTTCAATATTATCAACGCCGACTTGAGCAGCCTGAGGCCCGGTAGGTAATACGGCATCAATAGCAATGACAGGAATGTTCGCCGCCGCCGCTTCTTTGACCGCGGGCATAATTCCGTTAACGTCGATAGCGGCAACCAGAATCCCTTTAACGCCTTGCTGAATATAGTTTTCAATCGCATCATTTTGCGCAACGGGATTATCATTAGAGTTGAAAATGACTAGATTCTTGCCACTCGCCTTTGCTGCATCCTGCGCGCCTTTATTCATCAGATTAAAGAACAAAGCCTGCTGATTGATCTGCACCAACGCATAAGTTGGACTTTCAGCATTGGCTGCAGAAATAAAACTCACTGATGCCAGCATCGTCGTTGCTATAGCAATAAAACGCAGTTTTCCGGTGTTAAATAACATCATCAGTATCCTCGTCGGGAATAGTTGATAGCCAGCAGAGTTCCGCGTTGCATACGAACGCAGAAGGGATATGTTTTGGCGGGCAAATATCGAGTTTGTAGCCAGAACAATCGAAAACTGTTCGGCTGGATCCCGCTTTACAACATTCCGGCAACCGGTCCGTTTCGGTGCGCGACTGGAACGTCTAAAGCTGGTTTGGGAATGACTTCCCGGATGATGCGGTAAACTGCCTATACAATTCTCTGCCGATTAAAATTTGTCAAGCATTAATTTCCACCACATGGTTACCCAAGAAATTGCTGTATCCACGGCGCTTAACTATGTTACAGATAGCCGATTCTGGCAGAAATGGCGCAGCAAATGAGTATAAAACGCGTATTGCTATCCGATGTGGCAAAGCTGGCAGGGCTATCTAAAGCGACGTTGTCACGCTATATGAACAACAGCATTGTGCTGCCGCAGGACACTATCGATCGTATTGAAACGGCTATCCACGAACTGGACTATCGCGGCAACAGCCTCGCACGCCGCCTGAGCAAAGGGGGAAGCGAAACGCTTGGGCTGGTGTTACCTGATATCACCAACCCCTTCTTCGCAGAACTGGCCGATGCTGCCGAAGAGGCCGCTTCTGCCAGCGGTTACAGCCTGGTACTGTGCATCACCCGCAATAATCCTGATAAAGAGTGTCAGTTTATTCGCTGGCTGGATACCTGCCAGGTCGATGGCCTATTGTTCACCACTAACCGACCGGATAACGGTCTGTTGCGGAAAGAAATTCAGCGCCATGAACGCATCGTGCTGCTGGATGAAGATATTCCCGGCAGCAAGGTACCGAAAGTATTTGCTGATAACGTACAGGGCGGGCGAATTGCCACTGAAAAGCTGATCGCCGCCGGGCATCGCCATATCGCCTTCGTTGGCGGGCCAGACAAACTGATGAGCGTCCGCGAGCGTTATCAGGGATTCTGCACCGCGATGGAGCAAGCAGGTCTGAGCTGGCCACCTGAATGGATCATGTATGGCGACTATCGGCGAGAATTCGGCCAGCAGGCGCTGCACCACCTGTTTAACCAACCGATCCGCCCTACCGCTGTCTTTGCTGCTAGTGACTATCTGGTGCTGGGCCTGCTCGACGGGTTACGTGCCAGCGGACTGCAGGCACCAGCAGCACTGTCGCTAGTCGGTTTCGATGATGCCAACTATGCCGATTTCACCCAACCCCGCATCTCAACTATCCGGCAGCCCGCCCGGGAATTGGGCCATACGGCGGTGAACATCATGCTGCGCCTGCTCAACAACGAGAAAGATATCCCTGCGGAAACCCGTCTGCCGGTTGAATGGGTCGGCCGCGATTCGATCAAAATTTGTTAAGCTCGTCCCAAAATGGCGCAAAAGCGCCCAGTTTTGGCGCAAAAAACAATCAACTTAAAAACCGTTCACTATAATCAGTAAACCGGTTTACCGGAGAGTAATAAATAAAACCTATTTATTACATAGTGTTAGGTCACAGGGCTGCTGTGTTGTTTCTGCCCTGGCACGGATGCTGCAATGTTCTTACTGGCGAATAAATATCTTAAATAGCGTTAGCCTGACTGTGTATGTGAGTGCTTCATTCATCAGGTAAACCGGTTTACTAGATTGTAAATCGTGTTGGATGAAGTCTCTCGCGCAGGATGGGCGAACATTTTCCCGGCAATAGCAATGGGAGTTATCAGATGCAGCAGCCACACACTACCCCGCCAAGGGTGGAGATGATTAATATCACCAAGACCTACGGGTCGATACGTTCATTGCGCGGTGTCAACCTGGAGCTGGCACCTGGTGAAGTACTGGGTTTGGTGGGCGATAACGGCGCGGGGAAGTCGACCCTGACTAAAGTGTTATCTGGCGCGGTAATCCCTTCCAGCGGCACGATTCGTATCGACGGCGAACAGCACCAGTTTACCAATCCGGCGGATTCTCGCCGCTGTCATATCGAGATGGTGTATCAGGATCTATCGCTATGCGATACGGTTGACGTCGCAGGCAACCTGTTTATGGGCCGCGAGCCGATGAAATCCGTTTTCGGTATCCCTTTTCTCGACGAAGCCAGAATGCACGCCGATGCTCGTGAGATGCTCAAAGGGCTAGGCATTTCTATTCCCGATACCCGCCTGCTGGTCAGGAACCTCTCCGGTGGTCAGCGCCAGGCCATTGCCATCGCCCGCGCGGCGGCCTTTGACCCGAAGGTGCTGATTATGGACGAACCTACCGCCGCACTTGCCGTCGCGGAAGTTGAAGCGGTTCTGGAACTCATCCGCCGCGTTTCCGCTCGCGGCGTGAGCGTGATTCTGATTACTCACCGCTTGCAGGACCTGTTCCTGGTCTGTGACCGCATCATGGTCATGTATGAAGGCACCAACGTCGCCGACCGGCGCGTCGCTGACACCAGCCTAAGCGATATCGTTAATCTGATTGTGGGCGAAAAGTTTACCGCCCGCTCTGCGGCCGCACACTGAGGTAACAGGATGAGTATCATGAACTTAAGCAGCTCTCGCATGATCCAGCATTCGCTGCCGCGCCGCCTGCTGCATAACCACTCTGGCGTCGTCAGCATCGCGCTGTTTTTTGTTTTCTGCTGCGTGGTGTTTTCGCTGATCACCAGTAATTTCCTCACCGGTACCAACTGGCTGAATATTATTCGTCAGAGCGCCCCGCTGCTGATCGTGGCAACGGCAATGACGCTGGTGATTACCACCGGTGGCATAGACCTGTCGGTAGGTTCCACTCTGGCGCTGGTTGGCGCACTTTCCGCTATCGCGCTGAATAACTGGGGGTTGCCGTGGCCGGTTGTCCTGCTCGGCGGTCTGTTGCTCGGCGGTCTGGTTGGTGCCATCAACGGGTTCTTTATTGCCTATGAAGGGATACCGGCGTTTATCGTCACCCTTGCCACTCTGGCCGTGGTTCGCGGTATCGCGCTGTTGGTGACTCAGGGCTACTCCATTCCCGTCCCGGCGGACAGCCTGTTTACCTTTATAGGGCGCGCCTGGGTTGTGGGCATCCCGATGCCAGCGGTGATCGGTATTATGATTCTGGTTATCGGACATATCGTCCTGAATCATATGCGTTTTGGCCGCTACGTTACCGCCATCGGTGCGAACGCAGAGGGCGCACGACGCAGCGGTATTAACACGAAAGCCGTGACCATGAAGGTGTACATCATTAGTGGAATGGCTGCCGCGCTGGCCGGAATGATTATTACCGCACGCCTCGGCAGCGGGTCTTCCAACCAGGGCGAAGGCTTCGAACTGCAGGTGATTGCCGCAGTGGTGCTCGGCAGCACCAGCCTGTTTGGCGGCTTCGGTACCATTATTGGCACGTTACTCGGCGCACTGTCGATTGCGGTCATTCAGAACGGACTGATCCTGTCGCACATTTCACCGTTCTATACCCAAATAGCGACCGGCACCATCATCCTGCTGGCTATCTGGCTGAACACCCGCATTCTCAACCCCACGCGCTCTGCGGCCAAAGGATAACAGATGAAAGGATCAATTTTTCGTCACCCTACTCCGCTGCCGGTCGGCGTCAGCAGCGGTTATGCCATGACGGTGTTAGGCCCGCTGCCCATTAGCGAGATGGGCGTGACGCTAATGCATGAGCACATCCTGCTGGATGCCTCCGGGAAATGGGTGCCGCCCTGTTGCTGTAGCGATCGCCATCTTGCTGAAATGCCGGTG
Organism: Kluyvera sp. CHPC 1.251; assembly: GCF_036759945.1. Lineage (NCBI taxonomy): Bacteria > Pseudomonadati > Pseudomonadota > Gammaproteobacteria > Enterobacterales > Enterobacteriaceae > Kluyvera > Kluyvera sp. CHPC 1.251. The sequence continues at coordinate 15,331 of NZ_JAPKIC010000004.1, forward strand.
AAGATGGAAAACCTCGGCGAACTGTCGCTGAATCCGCTCATGAGTCGTGATAACTGCCAGCTGTTTGACGTTGATGTGGCGATTGAGGAGCTGACTAAATATCGTGCCCTTGGCGGAGAGACGGTCGTTGACCCGACCAATATTGGCATTGGCCGCGATCCGAAAGCGCTGGCGCGTATCGCTCGCCTGACCGGGCTCAACATTATTATGGGTACCGGCTTCTATCTGGAGCCGTCGCACCCTGAGTGGGTAAAAACCAGCAGCATCGAGCAGTTAACCGAGCGGTTAATCTACGATCTCGGTGGCGCAGAGGAGAAACCGGAGGTGCTGGCCGGACTGATCGGGGAAATTGGCATCTCCAGCCATTTTACTTCAGATGAAGAGAAGTCTCTGCGCGCAGCCGGTCGGGCAAGCGCAGCAACCGGTGTGCCAATCGAGGTCCATCTGCCCGGCTGGGAACGGCTGGGGCACCGGGTGCTGGATATTCTCGAACAGGAAGGGGCCGATCTACGTCATACAGTGCTGTGTCATATGAATCCCAGCTTTGCCGATAAGCGCTACCAGCGCGAGTTAGCACAGCGCGGGGCGTTTCTCGAATATGACATGATCGGCATGAGCTACTACTACGCCGATGAGTCGGCACAATCGCCTTCCGATGAAGAGAACGCCCGCGCCATTTGCGAGCTGATTGACGATGGCTATATCCAGCAAATTTTACTCTCACAGGATGTGTTCCTGAAAACTATGCTCACCCGCTACGGCGGTCACGGCTACGGCTACATACTCAAACATTTTGTTCCCCGCTTACGTCGTCACGGCGTTAGCGGGGAGCAACTCGAAACCCTGATGATTGGAAATCCCCAACGGGTCTTTGGCGGATAAAAGGAACGTCATAATGCAGAAGAAAATTTTACTGGTGGGTGAATCCTGGACCAGCACATCAACGCACGTTAAAGGCTTCGACCAGTTTGCCACCGCGACCTGGCACACCGGGGCAACGGACTTTTTGGCCGCGCTAGCCGATAGCCATTACGCCATCACCTATATGCCCGCCCATGCGGCAGCGGTCGAGTTTCCGCTAACGCTGGAAGCACTACAGCAATGGGATGCCATTATCCTGTCGGATATTGGTGCCAATACTCTGCTTTTGCATCCGGATACCTGGCTGAAAAGCCGCCGTACCGCTAACCGATTGACGCTACTGCATGATTATGTTGCGGCTGGCGGCGCGCTGATGATGATTGGCGGCTACTACAGCTTCCAGGGCATTAACGGCGGCGCGCGTTATCGTCATACCGCCGTAGAGAAAGTGCTGCCGGTTCGTTGTCTGGCATGGGACGATCGTATTGAAACCCCAGAAGGGTGTTATGCCGAAATGACGGAACCCCACGCGCTGTTTAACGATCTTCCCGGCGAATGGCCGTGGCTGCTGGGTTATAACGAAGTGGAGATGCATCCGGAAGGCAAACTGCTGGCGACCGTTGCGGGCACCGGTCACCCGCTGCTGGCCATTCGCGAATATCAACAAGGCCGTTCTCTGGTCTGGACCAGCGATATGTCAGCGCACTGGCTACCGGAAGAGTTTGCCAAATGGCCAGGCTACCGCCAGCTGTGGGTTAACTGTCTCGACTGGCTGACGGAACGCGACTGATGGGCGCCACTCTTGAACTCGCCCAGCATCTGCTGGGCTTTAATACCATTAACCCGCCAGGCAACGAAACCGACTGTATGCAGTTCTTTGCCGATTGGCTTCGCGATAATGGCTTTGCGGTTTCGCTATCATCATTCGGTTCAAGACGCAGTAATCTGATCGCCACGCTTCCCGGCGCGAAAGCCGGAAAACCGCTGGCCTTTACCGGCCATCTGGATACCGTACCGCTGGGTAATGCACAGTGGCTGTACGATCCTTTCGGCTCGCAGGTTGACGACACTCGTCTTTACGGCCGCGGTTCCAGTGATATGAAAGCGGCTGTGGCGGCGTTTGCCATCGCCTGCGTACAGCATCGGGAAGCTATTCTCGCCGGGCGCGGGGCGGTATTGCTGATTACCGGCGGAGAAGAAACCGGCTGTGATGGCGCAAGAGCATTAATTGCGTCCGGCGCGTTACCGGAGATCGGAGCTCTGATCGTCGGAGAACCGACCGCCAATTACCCCGTCATCGGACACAAGGGCGCACTGTGGCTACGCTGTGAAACCCGAGGGAAAACCGCGCACGGCGCGATGCCCGAACTGGGAATTAATGCTATTTATCTGGCGGCGGATGCGCTGGGCAAGATTCAGCATTTTTCACCGGGTGCACCGCATCCGTTAATGAAGCAAGCCACGCTTAACGTCGGGCGCATTGAGGGTGGGCTAAATATCAATTCCGTGCCGGATCGCACGCGTTTTGATGTCGATATCCGCAGCGCCCCCAATTTGCAGCACGCGACCATTCGTCAGCAACTCACCACGCTGTTGGGCGAGCACGTGACAGTCACCACATTGGTTGATTTGCCTGCGGTATTAAGCGAGGAGAATCACGCCTGGATAAAACAGGTTTATCAGCGCTGCCAGCCACTGCACGATAAACCGCTCGAGCCGCGCGTAGTGCCCTACTTTACCGACGCGTCTCTACTCTTGCCCGCGCTGGGTAACCCGCCCTGCATTATTCTCGGGCCTGGCGAACCGGCTATGGCGCATCAAACCGACGAATATTGTCTGCTCAGTCGACTCGACGACGCTGAGCGGCTATATGGGGAAATTATCAGTGACTGGATGGCATAACATCTACAGGGCAAACATCAGCCGACCGTCTTCAGGATATGTGTCACGACGCCAAAAATATCCAGCGAGTCCTCGCCGCTGAACTGAATCGGTTTATAGGACGGGTTTTCAGGAATCAGCATTACCGACGGGTGTGTTTGCAGGCGCTTAACCGTGAACTCACCGTCAACCGCCGCAATCACGATATCTCCGTGTTGCGCGGTTTTAGCGCTATCGACCACCAGCAAATCGCCATTGCCAATTCCCGCGCCGCTCATGGAATCCCCGGCGGCGCGAACAAAATAGGTCGCGCTGGGATGCCTTATCACCAGCTTATTTAAATCAATTCGCTGCTCAACATAGTCCTGCGCCGGGCTTGGAAACCCGCAGGGTACGAGGTCGCCGAACAACGGCAGCGCCGCCATTTGGCCTGGGCCGGTGGGTGAATAAAACTTCATAATGAACTCACTCTATTGACACTGTTTATACATACAGTATATATACTGTCATTATACCCAGTAAAGAGAGGCTAAAAATGTTCGTGGAACTCGTTTATGACAAAAGGAATTTTGAGGGTTTGCCTGGCGCAAAAGAGATTATTCTCGGCGAATTGAGTAAGAGAGTGCACCGCATTTTCCCGGATGCCGAAGTTCGTGTGAAACCGATGATGACGCTGCCAGCCATCAATACGGATGCCAGCAAGCATGAAAAAGAGCAGATCAGCCGCACGGTGCAGGAGATGTTTGACGAGGCGGAGTTTTGGCTGGTGAGTGAATAACGCGGTGCCTCTGCTTTCTCTGGCACAAAACCCGCCGAGCGTCGTTAGCGCCAGAGAAGTTCGCGTCGCCCTTACAGTTTCAGCATCATATCGACGCAGCGTAATTGCGCGTTCGCCGACGCAGAGAAGTGCACGCTTTCCTTCACAACGGTAAATCCTTGCGTCTCATAAAACCCCTGCGCATTGGGCGTAGAGGACAAGGTAATCGTTTGAAATCCACGGGTGCGGGCTTCTCTTTTTATGGCATTCATAATCGATCCGGCCAATCCCTTTCCGGTGTACTCAGGCAGAGTAAAAATAGCCTCTACGCTACCGGACGTGAGATCGAGATAACCCGTTGCCACCGGCCGATCGCTATCGTCCACCGCCACAAAAAACGGATAGTTAACAATCTCCTGGCGATACTGCTCAGGCATATTGTCCGGCGTCCATGCGTCAATAACCGTCGCGTCATAGCTCGATGTGCATCCCGCGCGAATGGCCTGATTCCGAATATCCCAGCATCGTTCAGCTTCTTGCGGTGTAGCTTGTCTGATTTGCATCAGTATTTCCCTCGCTTATCATTATTGTCGTTTTTACAAGGCAAAAAAAAAACGGGAACCCACCGGCTCCCGTTCATCTATAACCCAGCAAGTGGATTACATGTTTTTGATGATCGCGTCACCAAACTCTGAACATTTCAGCAGTTTAGCGCCTTCCATCAGACGTTCGAAGTCATAGGTCACGGTCTTGTTGTTGATAGCGCCTTCCATACCTTTAACGATAAGGTCAGCTGCTTCGAACCATTCCATATGACGCAGCATCATTTCTGCAGACAGGATGATAGAACCTGGGTTCACTTTGTCCTGACCTGCATACTTCGGTGCAGTACCATGGGTCGCTTCGAACAGTGCGCATTCGTCACCGATGTTCGCGCCCGGTGCAATACCGATACCGCCAACCTGAGCTGCCAGCGCATCGGAGATGTAGTCACCGTTCAGGTTCATACAAGCGATCACGTCGTATTCAGCCGGACGCAGCAGGATCTGCTGCAGGAACGCATCGGCGATCACATCTTTAATGATGATCTCTTTGCCGGTGTTCGGGTTCTTGATTTTCTGCCACGGGCCGCCGTCAATCAGTTCGCCGCCGAATTCTTCGCGAATCAGCTGGTAACCCCAGTCTTTGAACGCGCCTTCGGTGAACTTCATGATGTTACCCTTGTGAACCAGGGTCAGAGAATCGCGGTCGTTGGTGATAGCGTATTCAATCGCCGCACGCACCAGACGCTTGGTCCCTTCTTCGGAGCACGGCTTGATGCCGATACCGCAGTGTTCAGGGAAGCGAATCTTCTTCACGCCCATCTCTTCGCGCAGGAATTTGATCACTTTCTCAGCGTCAGCAGAGTCAGCTTTCCATTCGATACCCGCGTAGATGTCTTCAGAGTTTTCACGGAAGATGACCATATCGGTCAGTTCTGGGTGTTTAACCGGGCTTGGGGTGCCCTGATAGTAGCGAACCGGACGCAGACACACGTACAGGTCAAGCTCCTGACGCAGCGCAACGTTCAGAGAACGGATGCCGCCGCCAACTGGCGTCGTCAGAGGGCCTTTGATAGCAACACGGTAGTCGCGGATAAGATCCAGCGTTTCTGCTGGCAGCCATACGTCCTGGCCATAAAGTTGGGTGGATTTTTCCCCGGTGTAAATTTCCATCCAGGAAATTTTACGCTCGCCTTTGTAGGCTTTCTCAACAGCGGCATCAACCACTTTCAGCATTGCTGGGGTGACATCAACACCGATACCGTCGCCTTCAATAAATGGGATAATCGGATTGTGTGGCACATTCAGCTTGCCGTCTTTCAGGGTGATTTTTTGACCTTCCGCCGGAACAACTACTTTGCTTTCCATTCACCTCTCCTTCGAGCGCTTCTGGTGTGCTCGTCATCCTTTACGCCACAGGTTCTTGCCGCTACTACGCCCACTCCACTTATCCCGTTTAGGTATAGCCTGGAGATGCACTGTCTTACCGTCTTCCTGCAACACAAAGAGTTAGAGCATTTTGTTAATGTTTTGTAATAAGCCTGTCAATACTACCTGATTGTTTGTCGCCATGAAAGACTCTCGTTATTAGGCTATAATGCGCGAATCTATAGAGCCTGAAAATACTATGATTAAGACTTCATTTAGAAAAAACCAGCTTGAGCGATTCAGCTCACGACAAGCCACCAGGACGCGTAAAGATAACCAACCAAAACGCGTTATTCTGTTCAATAAACCCTACGATGTGTTGCCGCAATTTACCGACGAAGCAGGACGTAGCACGCTAAAAGATTATATTCCGGTGCAAAATGTCTACGCCGCAGGTCGTCTCGACCGGGACAGCGAGGGGCTGCTGGTGTTAACCAATGACGGCGCGCTGCAGGCCAGGCTCACCCAGCCGGGTAAGCGCACCGGGAAAATTTACTATGTGCAGGTTGAGGGTGAACCGACGCCGGAGGCCATTGAGGCACTGCGTAATGGCGTGACGCTGAACGATGGCCCCACCTTGCCCGCCGGTATTGAGCGAGTGGACGAGCCGGAATGGCTATGGCCGCGCAATCCGCCGATCCGTGAGCGCAAAGCCATTCCAACCGCATGGCTAAAGGTCACGCTCTATGAAGGACGTAACCGTCAGGTGCGCCGGATGACCGCCCACGTAGGTTTCCCAACGCTGCGGTTGATTCGCTATGCGATGGGTAGCTATACGCTGGATGACCTGAAAAACGGCGAATGGCGCGATGCCGATGCATCGGCCGCAGAGCGCGGCTAACACCGCGCTCGCAGGAAAATCCCAATCAGGAAATATCGGGCACAATGATGTTCTTATATTTCTCCAGCACCGGTGCGTTAGCGTCCGACGGGTTTTGCAGTTGCCACAGGTTACGCGTGATCCCGTCATTCACCAGATAGATGACCCCGGTTTCAATCGCCGACATCAGGCAGAGCATCACCGGTTCATTTACCGTATAGCCCACCTCGCCTTCCAGGATGCGCTGATAGTCGATATAGCGGAAGATCCCCGCCTGGAACTCATAGGAGAGGATCGTTTTACTGGTATTTACCGATGAAAGCACCTCCCCGGTACCGACGTTGACCACGCGTAGGTTCACGGCGATTTGATCAAGCTGGTACTGGGTACTGGCGCCAATACCAAAATAGCGCGCCCCTGCCCCGCCGGTTTTCACATTGCTTTCATAACCGATAATCGATCCTTCGATCAGGATATTCGCCGCCACCAGCGACGGCAACTGAGTGCGGTTGTTCACCGCCACGGTGCCGTTCTCCTGCGCCGCACGAATAATTTTGCGTTCGTTGAGCAGGTTTTGCAGTCCCTGTCGTTCAAGAGGAATAAACCAGTTGGAGTCTTTCAACGCTGACACCAGCATGGCGGTGGCGCTTTGCGGAACGGACGTTGAGAAGTTACTGGCCGGATAGGGTTTAAACTGCCCGGTTTCATCCTGAATGTTATAAACCGAGACAAACAGCTTGCCCTTCGGCGACGGTAAATGCGTGAGGTCCTGGTAGCTTTGCGACCGCGGTAATAGCGTCGGTTTCGCTGCCTGTTTAGGGGGAGAGGTAATACAGCCCGTAAGCATAAACAGGCTAATAAAAATAACCACTGCGCCAGCTATATTTTTCATTTCTGCATCTCGCCACGGAGGTGATTAATTTGATGAAACACTGTTCAGACCGTCAACTTCGATGGTTGAGGATTTCCCGGTTTTACGATCGAGAATATTCATCAGGAGCCGACCGTCGACATTTTTAATGTCAACAATAAAATCATTGGTCACTAACCGTCCCGGTTTACCGCTGGAGACATTTCCCATTAGGCTACCCAATAATTGTGACTGAACGGCGGAAGAGAAATTATCTAATGCCGATGTTCCCGAAACAGCCCCCCAATCATAAGCATTGGGATCTTTATAAGAGTTCTGCGCATTCGCTTCTGAAAGTAAAAATGCACCGTTATTGGGATTACCGCCAAAATTAGGGTTAATAAACTGGAAGGTTAAATTCCCAGCATGAACTGAAGTCGATAGCAAGCCGATGCCAAGCATCACAGAAAGCACTTTCATCGTACGCTCCTAGAACTCGTCGTGGGTCAAATCACCGGTATTTAATAATGCTTTGTTAATGGCTCTTTTCGATACAGAGTCATAAACAGCAGCGATGGCCATTGAGACTTGTTTATCAAAGTCTTTTTTACTCGGAAATAAAAAAGTCTGATATAAAACATCCTGGTCGATTTTAATCGTTATCCAACTACCCCAGCGTGCGCTGGGGCGTTCATTAATTGTGATAGCCGCAGGGTATTCCGCCTCCCAGTGGTCGGTGAAGGCACGATAAAAATCATGCCCGACCCGCGTAATCGTGTTATCGGTAACCAGGCCCGGTACTTCGACTTCAGCTGGATAACTGGCATGCGATACCATCAGCATCAATATTAATGCTGTAATACGGAATAAATATTTCATAACTATCGCCTGAGGTTTTCGTTAGCCCAGGAGACGGCCTGCGTTCTGTTTTTAACTGCAATCTTGCGAAAAAGATTATAGAGATGCGTTTTTACCGTATTTTCGCTGATAAACAGCAGCCTGGCGATCTCCACGTTTGAAGCGCCCATCCTGAGTTTATTCAGGATATCCTTCTCGCGCTGCGTCAGCCCGCTGGTATCATCATGATAACGGTAACTACCTGATTGATTAATAAGATAACTGGTGAGATCGTGAGGGAAATGGCAGCCGCCTTTCTGCACGTTACGGATGCCTTCAATCAGGGTGTGCTCGTCAACGGATAAGTAGAATACCGCGCTAATCCCCGGCCAGCTCTCCACTTCGTGGAAGGCGTAATCATCCGGCATATTGATCAACAGGACTTTGACTTTATCGCGTAACCGCCGCAACTCCGTTTGCCAGAGTAAATTCCGTTTTTTATCCGACTCGCTTAAGTCAAAAAGCACCAGCAATCGCTCCGCTTTCAGCTGATCGAGCGATTTTAAAATATTCTGGGTTTTGACATTAATCGTTAACGAACTTCTGAGTTGATGTACAAGGGCAGTGGCCTGCAATGAAGGCCGGGTTATTAGCATTAACGCATCATTATTCACCGCTTCTATTTCTATCGGCATTATGAAACCCCATTCCGCTTGCTGCTCGGAACAAGCTCTCTTTCTGATATGCATAAAAAATGCATATCAAGAAAGAGGTGCTGTTCTGTGTAGTTGCTGATATATAAGTATGACAATAAAGGGAAAATGGACGCACAATTGGCGCTTGTTTCCAGAAAGTGCTGCAATACTGTTCAATCTAGACATTGCCATTTTTATCGCAAGGATTATTTGTGTTTCAAATTGTAACAAGATCGTGTCAGTTTGTTTCAGCCAAATTACACCTTACTGCTGATTTTCCTACAAAAAATAGCGGGATTGCCCTTTAGCAAAATTAGGGGATTGGCTTCATAGATACATCGTATTTTATGCATGATATTGCCAGACCCACCAAAAAAGGCAGTGGGTGTAAATGAGAGCTGACATTATTTGTCATAGAAATGGTGGGTTTTGCGGAAGGTGTAAACCAATACGTACTGATCGTGTAAGAACACATACCGGTAACATCCCGTACGCACCGCGCCCAATCACGAGCTGCCCTCAAAAAACTCATACTAATGACTGACGTGATTTTTCAAAATACGCAATTCAGGCGAAAAAATTAGTTTCTCCCCTCCGACATACTCAAGCCATAAATCAGCGCAGCCAATTATTCATAAGCAGGCTATTGGCGCGCCGATTTAACTCCTGACTTTAACCGTCGGTTAAATCAAGGTGCCATTATGAAACAGTGGTTTTTATTAATACCCGTATTGGGTTATTCCTGTCTGGCAACTGCTGGAGGGGATTTAGCGGGCTCAGAATTCTCCGGGCTGGATAAATTCCATCAGGGCTACGATAAAATTGCTATTACTGGTCAACAAGGCAGTGGAAATTTCGCTGCTATTACTCAGTCTGGCAGTCATTTATTTGGCTCAATTTCGCAGTTTGGTGGACATAATGCCGCAACGTTAAGCCAGAGTGGCTTTAATAATCGCGCGGCGCTGGCTCAATACGGCAATAGTAATACTGCCAATGTTACCCAATCAGGGACGAATAACTCCGCAATATTAGTGCAGGCAGGCACGGGTAATCAGGCAGATATTACGCAAACGGGTTTTGATAACTTTGCGGAAATTGTCAATAAAGGCAACGGCAATATTACGCAGATTAATCAAACGGGCACAAACCGCAGCGCGGGCGTTGTGCAAAACTCAGCAGGAATGGCAATTCGCATTACCCAAAATTAGCAAGCGGTACGGGTGAGTTAACTATCGATAAACCTATGGGGTATCTTCATGAAAACGTGGAAAATTGTTGTTTTGTCAGCATTGTTCGTCTCGGGTTCAGCACTGGCCTCCGGTAGCCATTCAGGTGGCGGCGGTCCGTCAGAGTTCCCGCAGTACAGCAGCCCGACGCTGCCTCAGGTCGGTAACTGGGATGCCATGATCCATGTCTACCAGTCTGGCAATAGCAACGCCTCAAGCGCCGTGCAAAGCAGCGCCTACAAATCGAAAATCGATGTGCATCAGGGCGGCAGTAACAACACCTCGGTGGCAAGCCAGACCGGCGATCGCAGCCTGACGAGCATCGACCAGGCCGGTAACGGTAACTACTCAACGGCGGTGCAGACCGGCGATAGAAGCTCGATTGAAGTGAAACAGACCGGCAGCTATAACGGCTCAACCGTCGGCCAGTCCGCCCATGACGCGATGGTGCTGGTCTCCCAGAGCGGTTGGTACAACAACAGCAACGTTAACCAGTCGTACAATAACTCGCTGACGATTGTGAACCAAAGCGGTAACCACAATAACTCGTACACCTCACAGCAATAACACTACAGCCGGATGAGCCTCTCATCCGGCTGATTTCACTCACCAAAAGGAGGCTCCTATGCATCTGCTGCTTATCGCCGCCGCCCTCAGCAATCAGCTCTGGTTTGATACCCAACAGCAGGCCGATGCGGTCGTTATTACTCCGATGGTCACGCTGGCCGACGATTGTCAGTGCCAGTTAACCGTAAGCGTCATTCATCAGGGGACGTCCGGGCAAAGCTCCAGCAGCCAGCGCGGCAGCATTACGCTTGAGGGGAAAAAGCCGCAGCCGCTGGCCAGCATGACGCTGACGTTGCCGCCGGGAGAGTGGGCGCAAGTGACCGTCACCCTCAGCAACCGCCAGGGCATCATCGTGCAGCAAAGCTGGCAATCGTCGGCGCGAGTTTGATTTCCCCCTCTTCTTCTTTATATCCTTATCTTCTTTCTCGCTCGATAAGGATGCCGCATGTTCAAGCCACACGTTACCGTCGCCTGCGTGGTTCACGCTGAAGATAAATTTCTGGTCGTTGAAGAGACCATCAACGGCAAAGCGCTATGGAACCAGCCCGCAGGCCACCTTGAGGCAGATGAAACGCTGGCCCAGGCCGCCGAGCGCGAGCTATGGGAAGAGACCGGCATCCGCGCTAAGCCGCAGCATTTTCTCCGAATGCACCAGTGGCTGGCCCCGGACAACACGCCGTTCCTGCGATTCCTGTTCGTCATTGAACTCGACAGCATCTGCGCGACCGAACCGCACGATAGCGACATTGACCGCTGTTTATGGCTCAGCGCCGACGAGATTTTGCAGGCTAAAAACCTGCGTTCCGCGCTGGTTGCCGAAAGTATTCGTAGCTATCAGCAGGATGCACGCTATCCGCTATCATTAATCGGCGAATTTAACTGGCCGTTTACAGAGGGTGTCAAGTAAAGGGCCGCGTGATAGAATATGCCGCCTTGAAGTCCAATGTCGTGAGTATTCCAATGTCAGAAAGCCAGAAAAAAGTGATCGTCGGCATGTCCGGCGGTGTTGATTCCTCCGTTTCCGCCTACCTGTTACAACAACAGGGCTATAAGGTGGAGGGCCTGTTCATGAAGAACTGGGAGGAAGATGACGGCGAGGAATACTGCACTGCGGCGGCGGATCTGGCCGATGCACAAGCGGTGTGCGATAAGCTCGGTATTGAGCTGCACACCGTGAACTTTGCTGCCGAATACTGGGATAACGTATTTGAGCTCTTCCTGGAAGAGTACAAAGCGGGCCGTACGCCGAACCCGGATATCCTGTGCAACAAAGAGATCAAATTTAAAGCCTTCCTCGAGTTCGCTGCTGAAGATCTGGGCGCTGATTACATCGCAACCGGCCACTATGTGCGCCGCGCGGATGTGAACGGTAAAAGCCAGCTTCTGCGTGGCCTCGACGGCAACAAAGACCAGAGCTACTTCCTTTATACGCTGGGCCACGAACAGATCGCACAGAGCCTGTTCCCGGTCGGCGAGCTGGAAAAACCGCAGGTGCGTAAAATCGCCGAAGAGCTGGATCTCATCACCGCGAAGAAAAAAGACTCTACCGGAATCTGCTTTATCGGTGAGCGTAAATTCCGCGAGTTCCTCGGTCGCTACCTGCCGGCGCAGCCGGGCAAAATCATCACCGTTGACGGCGAAGAGATCGGCACCCATCAGGGGCTGATGTACCACACGCTCGGTCAGCGTAAAGGTCTGGGTATTGGCGGGACCAAAGAAGGGACGGAAGATCCGTGGTACGTGGTCGACAAAGACGTTGAAAACAACGTGCTGGTTGTCGCCCAGGGTCACGATCACCCGCGTCTGATGTCCGTTGGTCTTATCGCACAGCAGCTGCACTGGGTTGACCGCGAACCGGTCACCGGCACGTTCCGCTGCACCGTGAAGACCCGCTATCGCCAGACCGATATCCCGTGCACCGTCACCGCGCTGGATGAAGGCCGTATTGAGGTTCGTTTTGAAGAACCTGTTGCCGCAGTCACCCCAGGTCAGTCCGCCGTGTTCTACAACGGGGAAATCTGTCTGGGTGGCGGCGTGATTGAGCAGCGCCTGCCGCTGCCAGTGGAATAAAGCCCTGCCTCGATAGGGTATAACGCACTCTGGCCCGCGTCGCGCCGCAGGTCAGATGCCAACAAGGAGTGAGCGTGGCGAAGAATTACTATGACATCACCCTGGCGCTGGCCGGCATCTGCCAGTCAGCCCGTCTGGTGCAGCAGCTAGCCCATCAGGGGCACTGCGACGGCGATGCGTTACACGTCTCGCTGAACAGTATTATCGATCTCAACCCAGACTCTGCGCTGGGCGTCTTCGGTGGCAGTGAAGCCAATCTTCGCCTCGGCCTTGAAACCCTGCTCGCGGTGCTGAACGCCAGCAGCCGTCAGGGTCTGAACGCAGAACTGACCCGCTATACCCTCAGCCTGATGGTGCTGGAGCGTAAGCTCGCCGCCGCCAAAGGAGCGATGGATATTCTGGGCAACCGTATTACCGGTCTGCAACGCCAGCTCGACCATTTTGATTTACAGTCAGACACCCTGCTGAGCGCGATGGCAGGTATCTATGTGGACGTGATTAGCCCGCTTGGCCCGCGAATTCAGGTGACCGGCTCCCCTGCCGTGCTGCAAAGCCCGCAGGTGCAGTCTAAGGTCCGCGCTTCGCTGCTGGCAGGTATCCGCGCCGCGGTGCTGTGGCACCAGGTTGGCGGTGGCCGTCTACAGCTGATGTTTTCTCGTAATCGCCTGACCACTCAGGCCAAACAAATTCTTGCTCATTTAACCCCGGAGTTATGATCTATGGAATTATCCTCACTGACCGCCGTTTCCCCTGTCGATGGACGCTACGGCGATAAAGTCAGCGCGCTGCGCGAGATTTTCAGCGAATACGGTTTGCTGAAATTCCGTGTACAAGTCGAAGTACGCTGGCTGCAGAAGCTGGCCGCGCACGCAGCCGTCAAGGAAGTTCCTGCTTTTGCTGCCGACGCAAACGGTTTCCTCGATAGCATCGTGGCAAACTTCAATGAAGAAGACGCGGCACGCATTAAGACTATCGAGCGTACCACCAACCACGACGTGAAGGCGGTTGAGTATTTCCTGAAAGAAAAAGTCGCGGCCGTGCCTGAGCTGCACGCCGTGTCGGAATTCATTCACTTTGCCTGCACCTCCGAGGACATCAACAACCTGTCCCACGCGCTGATGCTGAAAACCGCGCGCGAAGAAGTGGTGCTGCCGTACTGGCGCAAAACCATCGATGCCATCAAAGATCTGGCCGTTCAGTATCGTGATATTCCGCTGCTCTCCCGTACTCACGGTCAGCCAGCCACGCCGTCAACCATCGGTAAAGAGATGGCGAACGTGGCCTACCGTATGGAGCGTCAGTACCGTCAGTTGGCACAGGTTGAGATCCTCGGCAAGATTAACGGCGCGGTTGGTAACTACAACGCCCACATCGCCGCGTATCCGGACGTTGACTGGCACCAGTTCAGCGAAGAGTTCGTCACCTCTCTGGGCATTCAGTGGAACCCGTACACCACCCAGATTGAGCCGCACGACTATATTGCCGAGCTGTTTGACTGCATCGCTCGCTTCAACACCATTCTGATCGACTTCGATCGCGATGTGTGGGGTTACGTTGCGCTCAACCACTTCAAGCAGAAAACCATCGCCGGTGAAATCGGTTCTTCCACTATGCCGCACAAGGTCAACCCGATCGACTTCGAAAACTCCGAAGGTAACCTGGGCCTGTCCAACGCCGTGCTGCAGCACCTGGCAAGCAAACTGCCGGTTTCCCGCTGGCAGCGTGACCTGACCGACTCCACCGTGCTGCGTAACCTGGGCGTGGGTATTGGCTATGCGCTGATCGCCTACCAGTCCACCCTGAAAGGCGTGAGCAAACTGGAAGTGAACCGCGATCGTCTGCTCGACGAACTGGATCACAACTGGGAAGTCCTGGCTGAGCCAATTCAGACAGTGATGCGCCGCTACGGTATCGAAAAACCGTACGAGAAGCTGAAAGAACTGACCCGCGGCAAGCGCGTAGATGCCGAAGGTATGAAGCAGTTCATCGACGGTCTGGCGCTGCCGGAAGAAGAGAAAACCCGTCTGAAAGCCATGACCCCGGCGAACTATATCGGCCGCGCCATCACCATGGTTGACGAGCTGAAATAATCCCGCCCTCCCCCTCCTTCTTCCTGAAGGAGGGGACTTTCCCGCCAATTTAGTTAATGTTTATCTCCATAAGCTCATAATCGCGTTAAACTATTCACGTCATTAATTTAATGGAGAAACAGCATGCGCGTACTCGTCGTAGAGGACAACGCTCTGTTACGTCACCACCTGAAAGTTCAGCTCCAGGAAATGGGCCACCAGGTGGATGCCGCAGAAGACGCGAAGGAAGCAGACTATTACTTAGGCGAGCATATCCCGGATATTGCGATTGTTGATTTAGGGCTTCCCGACGAGGATGGCCTGTCGCTAATCCGCCGCTGGCGCAGCCACGACATTTCGCTGCCTATTCTGGTGCTCACCGCACGTGAAAGCTGGCAGGATAAGGTCGAAGTACTGAGCGCGGGCGCCGACGACTATGTCACCAAACCTTTCCATATTGAGGAAGTGGCGGCTCGTATGCAGGCACTGATGCGCCGTAACAGCGGCCATGCTTCACAGGTTATCTCCCTACCGCCGTTCCAGGTTGACCTCTCTCGCCGCGAACTCTCCATTAATGACGAGGTGATTAAGCTCACCGCGTTTGAATACACCATTATGGAAACGCTGATCCGCAATAACGGGAAAGTGGTCAGCAAAGACTCCCTGATGCTTCAGCTCTATCCGGATGCGGAGCTGCGCGAGAGCCACACCATCGACGTACTGATGGGCCGCCTGCGTAAGAAAATTCAGGCTCAGTATCCCCAGGACGTGATTATCACCGTGCGCGGTCAGGGCTATCTGTTCGAACTACGCGAATGAAGAGCTTACGTCGGCATCTCCTGCCGCTGTCGCTGCGGATGCGTTTCCTGCTGGCGACGGCCGCGGTGGTTATCGTGCTGTCACTGGCCTACGGCATGGTGGCACTGGTTGGCTACAGCGTCAGCTTCGATAAAACCACCTTCCGTCTGCTGCGCGGCGAGAGCAACCTGTTCTATACCCTCTCCAAATGGGAAGACAACGCGCTGCACGTCGATATCCCCGAAAATCTCAATATGCAGGGCCCCACGGTCGCACTGATCTATAACGAGCAGGGCAAACTGCTGTGGCAGCAAAAAGATCTGCCGTGGCTGGTGAAGAGCATTCAACCCGACTGGTTAAAAGGCAACGGATTCTATGAGGTAGAAGCCGATGCTACCGCTAGCAGCACCCTGCTGCGCGACGATCATGAGATGCAAAAAGAGCTGACCGAGATGCGTCAGGAAGGCGACGATTCGGAGATGACCCACTCGGTGGCGGTCAACAGCTATCCGGCCACCAGCCTGATGCCCGCGCTGACCATCGTCGTCGTCGATACCATTCCGATTGAGCTTAAGCGTTCCTATATGGTCTGGAGCTGGTTCTCCTACGTACTGGCCGCCAACCTGCTACTGGTTATCCCATTGCTATGGATTGCTGCCCACTGGAGCCTACGCCCCATCGCCGACCTCACCCGCGAGGTTCGTGAGCTGGAGGAGCATCACCGCGAGCATCTGAATCCCGACACTACCCGTGAGTTAACGAGTCTGGTGCGCAACCTGAACCGGCTGCTGAAAAGCGAGCGCGATCGCTACGACAAGTACCGCACTACGCTCACCGATCTGACCCACAGCCTGAAAACACCTCTGGCGGTGCTGCAAAGTTCACTACGTTCACTGCGCAGTGAAAAGATCACCGTCAGCGAGGCCGAGCCGGTGATGCTGGAACAGATTAGCCGCATCTCGCAGCAGATTGGCTACTACCTGCATCGCGCCAGCATGCGTAGCGATAGCACCCTGCTTAGCCGCGAACTTCACCCGGTCGCCCCGCTGTTAGACAGCCTGACGTCGGCGCTTAATAAGGTCTATCAGCGTAAAGGGGTCAACATCACCCTGGACATTTCGCCGGAGATCTCCTTTGTCGGCGAGAAGAACGACTTTATGGAAGTAATGGGCAACCTGCTGGATAACGCCTGCAAGTACTGCCTTGAGTTCGTCGAGGTTTCCGCCCGTCAGACCGATGATTATCTGCATATCTTTGTCGAAGATGACGGCCCTGGCATCCCGCAAAGCAAGCGCGACATCGTCTTTGACCGAGGCCAGCGCGCCGACACGTTACGCCCAGGACAAGGGGTTGGTCTATCGGTAGCCCGCGATATTGTTGACCAGTATGACGGACAGATCATTGCCCACGAAAGCCTGCTCGGCGGGGTGAAAATGGAGGTCATTTTCGGGCATCAGGGTCTGGAGAGTCACGAAGGGTAAATAATGTTTCCGTAGCAGGGTAGTTTTGTGAATACGATGTATAATCCGGACATACATCTGCTGCGGAAATATCAATATGGAATACCACTTAACGTTAAACTGGCCCGATTTTATGGCGCGCTACTGGCAAAAACGCCCGGTGGTGCTGAAACGCGGCTTCGCCAACTTTATTGACCCTATTTCACCGGATGAACTGGCTGGTCTGGCGATGGAAAATGAAGTCGATAGCCGACTGGTAAGCCACCTTGATGGTAACTGGCAGGTCAGCCACGGTCCCTTTGAAAGCTACGATCACCTCGGTGAAAGCAACTGGTCGCTGCTGGTTCAGGCTGTTGACCACTGGCACGAACCCTCCAGCGCGCTGATGCGCCCATTCCGCGCCCTTCCCGACTGGCGCATTGACGATCTGATGATCTCCTTCTCGGTGCCGGGCGGCGGCGTTGGCCCGCACGTCGATCAGTATGACGTCTTTATTATTCAGGGTACCGGCCGTCGTCGCTGGCGCGTGGGCGAGAAAACCGCGCTCAAGCAGCACTGTCCTCATCCGGATCTGCTGCAGGTGCAGGCGTTCGAAGCGATCATCGATGAAGAGATGGAGCCCGGCGATATCCTCTATATTCCACCAGGATTCCCGCACGAAGGCTATGCGCTGGAGAATTCACTCAACTACTCCGTAGGCTTCCGTTCGCCGAACAGCCGCGAGCTGATTAGCGGCTTTGCTGACTATATTCTGCAGCGCGACCTCGGCAACCAGCACTACAGCGACCCGGACGTACCGTCACGCGATCATCCAGCGGATCTGCTGCCGCAGGAAGTGGATCGTCTGCGCGACATGATGCTCGGGTTGATCCAGCAGCCGGAGCATTTCCAGCAGTGGCTGGGCGAGTTTATCAGCCAGTCGCGCCATGAGCTGGATATCGCACCGCCAGAGCCACCGTATCAGCCAGACGAAATTTACGATGCGCTGCAACAGGGCGATATGCTGCAACGTCTGGGCGGCCTGCGGGTGATTCGTATCGGCGATGACTTCTTCGTTAACGGCGAGAAAGTAGATTCACCGCATCAGCAGGCGCTGGACGCGATGGCGGGCAGTATTATGCTGGAGAGCCAGCATTTTGGTGAGGCGCTGGACGACCCATCCTTCCTGGCGATGCTGGCCGCGCTGGTGAACAGCGGGTATTGGTTTTTTGCTGAGTAAAGCGCGATAACCCCGGGGTCGCATTCGCTCCCCCGGGCTACATATTGCACGATTGTAGCCCGGCCAAGCGACGCGCCGCCGGGTTTTCTTTGCTAATTAACCGCGTTTCGCAGTCAGCTCCGCAATGCGCACAATCACCTGCACAGCCTTCTCCATCCCTTCCAGGGTCACAAACTCGTGCTTGCCGTGGTAGTTATAGCCGCCGGTAAAGAGGTTCGGGCACGGGAGTCCCATAAACGACAGCTGCGCACCGTCTGTGCCGCCGCGAATCGGTTTGAGATCCGGCTCGATATCGCAATCGCGCATCGCCTGCTGGGCAATATCCAGAATATAAGGATGATCGGCCACCTTTTCGCGCATATTGTAATAGCTGTCTTCAATTATCAGCTCAATATAGCAATCCGGGTGTAGACCTTTCCCTACCTTCTTGGCAATCTCCATCATCTTGCGCTTACGTGCTTCAAACTGCTTGCGGTCGAAATCACGCACGATGTAGTGCATCTCCGCGCGATCCACCGAGCCTTTGATGCTGGTGAGATGGTAGAAACCTTCGTAGCCTTCGGTGGTTTCCGGGCTCTCGTCGGCCGGTACTTCCGCATGAATGCGAGCCGCCAGCGACAGTGCGTTGACCATCACCCCTTTCGCGGTACCCGGATGCACGTTGTTGCCGACAATCTTGATGGTAATAGAGGCCGCGTTGAAGTTCTCAAACTCCAGCTCACCCACGCCACCGCCGTCCACGGTATAGGCCCACTGGGCGTTAAAGGCGTCGACATCAAAGTGCTTCGCCCCTTTGCCGACCTCTTCGTCCGGGGTAAATGCCACGCGAATATCGCCGTGCGGAATGTTTTTCTCTTTCAGCACCGCCAGCGCGGTCATGATTTCGGCAATACCGGCTTTATCATCGGCACCCAGCAGCGTTTTGCCGTCGGTGGTGATAAGCGTCTGCCCCAGCAGCTGATGCAGCACCGGGAACATTACCGGTGACAGCACTTCATCACCAATCCCCAGCGCGATATCGCCGCCGCGATAGTTTTCAACAATTTGCGGATTGACGTTTTTGCCGCTGAAATCCGGAGCGGTATCAACATGGGAGATAAAACCGATCGCCGGAATATCGCCGCTGACGTTCGCCGGGAGGGTGCCCATCACCGTTCCCTTCTCGCTCAGCGTGACGTTAACCAGCCCCATTGTTTCCAATTGCTCTTTGAGCAGATGTAATAGTTTCCACTGCCCTTCGGTACTCGGCACCTGACGCACGCCGGGCTTCGACTGTGTGTCCAGTGAAACGTACTGCAAAAAACGCTCAAGCAATTTATCCATGTAGCCACCCTCACTTTTTGTGACAACATTATCAATAAGCAGGAAAACACAAATATTGCGTCAGGTCACTTTTAGCCCGGCAAAGGCCATTTTTTTCATCAATTCGTCGCTAATCATCAGATATACCTAAGGTAGCTTAGACAAGGATTGGCGATTGGGTATCGTTTGCCGTAGAATGCCAGCCCTTATTAATAAATCTCAGACCTCTAAACGTCTAAAGGTGGATAACCACAAACCCCGCATCGGTAAGCCATCCGGTGTGTTGACATGGGACAGAGTAAGAAATTGAATACAAAATCGCGTTCGCTTTCACCGCTGGTGCAACTGGCGGGAATTCGCAAAGATTTCGATGGGAAAACGGTCATCTCCGATCTGAACCTGACCATCAATAACGGCGAGTTCCTCACGCTGCTTGGCCCCTCTGGCTGCGGTAAAACAACCGTTCTTCGCCTTATCGCTGGGCTGGAAAACGTCGATGCCGGGACCATCCATCTGGAAAACCAGGACATCACCGACGTGCCTGCCGAAAACCGCCACGTCAATACCGTGTTCCAGAGCTACGCGCTATTCCCGCATATGACCGTTTTCGATAACGTCGCCTTTGGCCTGCGGATGCAGAAAACGCCGGCAAATGACATCAGCCCACGGGTTCACGATGCGCTGCGTATGGTGCAGCTTGAAGAATTTGCCCAGCGTAAACCGCACCAGCTCTCCGGCGGGCAGCAACAGCGCGTCGCCATTGCCCGCGCCGTGGTCAACAAGCCGAGTCTGCTGCTGCTCGATGAATCCCTCTCCGCGCTCGACTACAAGCTGCGTAAGCAGATGCAGAACGAACTGAAAGCGCTGCAGCGCAAGCTCGGGATCACCTTCGTGTTCGTCACCCACGATCAGGAAGAAGCCCTGACCATGTCCGACCGTATCGTGGTGATGCGCGACGGTAAAATTGAGCAGGACGGCACGCCGCGCGAAATCTACGAAGAGCCGAAGAATCTGTTCGTGGCGAGCTTTATCGGCGAGATTAATATCTTCAACGCCACCGTCATTGAACGTCTCGACGAGCTGCGCGTTCGCGCCAGCGTCGAAGGCCGCGAATGCAATATTGACGTCAAATTCCCGGTCACTCCAGGACAGAAGCTCAACGTTCTGCTGCGCCCGGAAGATCTGCGCGTCGATGAAATTCACGACGGTACCGACGTCGACGGCCTGATTGGCTACGTGCGCGAGCGTAACTATAAAGGCATGACGCTGGAGTCGGTGGTAGAGCTTGAGAACGGCAAAATGGTGATGGTCAGTGAATTCTTCAACGAAGACGACCCCGACTTTGACCACTCGTTAGATCAGAAAATGGCGATTAATTGGGTAGAAAGCTGGGAGGTTGTACTGGCTGATGAAGAGCACAAGTAAGTTCCAGAATGTGGTGATTGCCACCATCGTCGGTTGGCTTGTGCTGTTCGTGTTCCTGCCCAACCTGATGATCATCATCACCAGCTTCCTGACGCGTGATGATGCCAACTTCGTCCAGATGGTCTTTACCCTGGACAACTACACCCGGCTGCTTGACCCGCTATATGCCGAGGTGCTGCTGCACTCGCTGAACATGGCGTTTATCGCTACGCTGGCGTGCCTGGTGCTGGGCTATCCCTTCGCCTGGTTTCTGGCGCGCCTGCCGCATAACGTGCGCCCGCTGCTGCTGTTCTTGCTGATTGTTCCATTCTGGACCAACTCGCTGATTCGCATCTATGGGCTGAAAATTTTCCTCAGCACTAAGGGCTATCTCAACGAGTTCCTGCTGTGGCTGGGTATTATTGATACCCCTATCCGCATCATGTTCACCCCCAGCGCGGTGATTATCGGTCTCGTCTATATTCTGCTGCCGTTTATGGTAATGCCGCTCTACTCCAGCATTGAAAAGCTCGATAAACCGCTGCTGGAAGCGGCTAAAGACCTCGGCGCCAGCAAGCTGCAAACCTTTATCCGTATCATCATTCCGTTGACCATGCCGGGGATTATCGCCGGCTGTCTGCTGGTGATGCTGCCGGCGATGGGACTGTTCTACGTCTCTGACCTGATGGGCGGCGCGAAAAACCTGCTGATTGGTAACGTCATCAAGAGCCAGTTCCTCAACATCCGCGACTGGCCGTTTGGCGCGGCCACCAGCATTACGCTGACCGTGGTCATGGGGCTGATGCTGCTGGTGTACTGGCGCGCTTCGCGCCTGCTGAACAAGAAGGTGGAGCTGGAATGATCGGTCGACTGCTGCGCGGCGGCTTTATGTCCGCCATTTATGCCTATCTCTACATCCCGATAATCATTTTGATCGTCAACTCGTTTAACAGTTCGCGTTTCGGGATCAACTGGCAGGGCTTCACCACTAAATGGTACAGCCTGCTGATGAACAACGACAGCCTGCTACAGGCGGCCCAGCACTCGCTGACGATGGCGATTTTTTCCGCCACCGCCGCCACGCTGATTGGCTCGCTCACCGCCGTGGCACTGTACCGCTACCGCTTTCGCGGCAAACCGTTCGTCAGCGGCATGCTGTTCGTGGTGATGATGTCGCCAGATATCGTGATGGCGATATCCCTGCTGGTGCTGTTTATGCTGCTCGGGATTCAACTGGGCTTCTGGTCGCTGCTCTTCTCGCACATCACCTTCTGCCTGCCGTTCGTGGTGGTCACCGTCTACTCGCGCCTCAAAGGCTTTGACGTGCGCATGCTGGAAGCGGCGAAAGATCTGGGCGCCAGCGAACTGACTATTCTGCGCAAAATTATTCTGCCGCTGGCGCTGCCGGCGGTGGCCGCGGGCTGGTTGTTAAGCTTTACCCTGTCGATGGATGACGTGGTGGTCTCGTCGTTCGTGACCGGGCCAAGCTATGAAATTCTGCCGCTGAAGATCTACTCGATGGTGAAAGTTGGCGTTTCACCAGAAGTGAATGCGCTGGCAACGATTTTGCTGGTGCTATCGCTGGTGATGGTCATTGCCAGCCAGCTGATTGCACGAGATAAAACCAAGAGCCTGAAGGTCAGGCACTAAACTCAGGGGACGTAAAATGAAAAAATGGTCACGCCACCTGCTCGCGGCAGGTGCTTTAGCGCTCGGCATAAGTGCGGCCCACGCGGACGATAGCAAAACGCTCTATTTCTATAACTGGACGGAGTACGTGCCGCCAGGCCTTCTGGAACAGTTCACCAAAGAGACCGGCATCAAGGTTATCTATTCGACCTATGAGTCGAACGAAACCATGTACGCCAAGCTCAAGACTTACAAAGACGGTGCCTACGATCTGGTGGTGCCGTCGACCTACTTTGTCGACAAGATGCGCAAAGAGGGCATGATCCAGAAGATCGACAAAAGCCAGCTGAGCAACTTTAAGAACCTCGACCCAGAGATGCTCAACAAGCCGTTCGATCCGAACAACGATTACTCGATCCCGTATATCTGGGGCGCCACGGCGATTGGTATCAACAGCGATGCCATTGACCCGAAAACCGTCACCAGTTGGGCCGACCTGTGGAAGCCAGAATATAAAGGCAGCCTGCTGCTGACCGACGACGCCCGTGAAGTGTTCCAGGTGGCGCTGCGCAAGCTCGGCTACTCCGGCAACACCACCGACCCGAAAGAGATTGAAGCGGCCTACAACGAGCTGAAAAAGCTGATGCCAAACGTGGCGGCGTTCAACTCCGACAACCCGGCTAACCCGTATATGGAAGGCGAAGTGAATCTGGGGATGGTGTGGAACGGCTCCGCGTTCGTTGCCCGTCAGGCCGGTACGCCGCTGGAAGTGGTATGGCCAAAAGAAGGCGGTATCTTCTGGATGGACAGCCTCGCTATTCCGGCCAATGCCAAAAACAAAGAAGGCGCGCTGAAGCTGATTAACTTCCTGCTGCGCCCGGACGTGGCAAAAGAGGTGGCGGAAACCATCGGCTACCCAACGCCAAACCTGGCGGCGCGCAAACTGCTGAGCCCGGAAGTCGCTAACGACAAATCGCTCTACCCGGATGCCGAAACCATCAACAAAGGCGAATGGCAGAACGATGTCGGCAGCGCCAGCACGCTGTATGAAGAGTATTACCAGAAGCTGAAAGCGAGACGTTAATTTACCGCCCCGCTAGCCCGGCAGCCACTGTGCCGCCGGGCTACACCAGCGCTATCTCCGCCGTAAAATGCATCTCCTCTCCCGCCCTCAGCAACACTAACCCCGGCTGTCCTTCCATCGAGTGCGCATCGACCGGATGGGTTTGCGGTTCAAGACAGACAAACGCTTCGCCTGGTGGGTGATACAGCATCAGCCAGGGCGTACGGGCCGTCAGCTGCACCGTCATGTCAGATCGTCGTAGCGTCGCCACGCCACCCCAGCCCGAATAGCCGACATTTTGCCAGCGGTCGGCGACCGGCATAGGTCGGTTAAAGTCGGCATCTTCAGGCAGCACAGGCTGCCATCGTTCAGGCAAATGCTGTTCCCCTTCTGGCCAGTAGCCAGCGGAAGAGAACGTCAGCGTCGTGCCGCTATCGAGGGTAAAGAACGGGTGGATCCCCATGCCGTACAGCATCGGTTTGGCCCCGCGATGGCGCAGAGTTATCGCCACCCGCAAACGCGCGCCCACCAGCGTATAGCTCAACTCGGCCTGATAATCGAAGCCGCCGCGGTGCCGCTGGCTCAGGGTCATCACGCAGCGTTGCGCCGTCTGTGATGCCACCGTCCAGCGGCTTACCCAGCCGTCGCCATGCAGGAAGAAGTCGTTATCCACCGGAGAGTCCGGCAGCGTTATCCGCTCTCCCGCCAGGCTAAAGCGATTATCGCGTACCCGGTTCGCCACGGGGAGCATAGGAAACAGCGCCACATCATCCGGCCGCGCTCCCTTCCCTGCGCGCAGCAGCGGCTGGCCGTCAGCCACCCGCTCCAGGCTCAGCACAGCGCCACCTTGCGGGGTAATGCGCATCCGCAGATGCGCATTCTCAAGCAGCAATTCGGTCATCAGTGCGCCCGACCGGTGTTGGCTGCCGTTGCGCTTTTCTGGTGGCTTGCCGCCAGTTGCTCTTCGAGTGCCTCCAGCGTCACGCCTTTCGTCTCAGGCACGTTACGCAGGATGTAGAGATAGCCCAGCGCGCAGATGATGCCATAGAGCGTGAAGCTGCCCGCAGCCCCCAGCCCGGCATTCAGCAGCGGGAAGGTATAGGTCAGCAGGAAACAGGCCACCCACAGCCCCAGCGTTGCCAGCGACATCGCCAGCCCGCGCACGCGGTTAGGAAAAATCTCCGCCAGCAGCACCCAGGTGACCGGCGCCAGCGTCAGAGCGTAGATGGCGATCGCCGCCAGCACCAGCAGCAGCACCGGCCAGCCCATAATACCCAGCGCATAGGCTCCGGCAATCAACGCGTAGATAACCGTTAAGCCGCTCGCGCCCAGCAGCATCAGCTTGCGACGCCCCAGTTTATCCACCAGCGGCAGCGCGGCGATGGTGAAGACCAGGTTGATAATCCCGGTCGCGACTATCGATTTCAGCGTGCCGTTGATATCAAACCCGGCGGAGGCAAAAATCTCCTGTGCATAGTTGAAAATCACGTTGATGCCGCACCACTGCTGGAAGATAGCCAGCACGATGCCCATTATCACTACCGGCTTAACCTGCGGCTGTAACAGCGTAGAGAAAGCAACCCGCTGGCTGTCTTTCGCCAGCGTATGGGCAATATCGTTCAGGGTGCGGCTGGCGTATTCCGGCGAACCAATGCGTTCCAGCATCTGACGGGCGCGGGCCTCTTTTCCGGCCTTCATCAGCCAGCGCGGCGATTCCGGCACGATAAACAGCAGCAGTAAAAAGGCCACCGCCGGCAGAAGCTCCGCGCCAAACATCCAGCGCCAGCCCGTTTGCCCATTCCAGCTTTCCACGATCGCCTGCTGGGTTGCTCCGGCGGCGACCGGTTCAGCAATCAGCAGGTTGACCAGCTGCGCCGCCAGCACGCCAATCACGATAGTCAGCTGGTTGATAGCCACAAAGCGACCGCGTTTTTCCGCCGGGCTTACTTCAGCGATATAGAGCGGGCTGAGCGCAGAGGTGAGCCCAATCCCGACACCGCCGACGATGCGATACACCACAAACATGTCAAAGTTGCTGGCCATCGCCGTTCCCCACGCCGACGCGCTGAAGAGAATGGCTGCCAGAATGAGCGGCAGACGGCGACCAAATTTGTCGGCACACCAGCCCGAGATCAGCGCGCCGAGCACACAACCCACCAGAGCCGAGCTCATCGCCCAGCCGGACTGCGCCGGGTCGGTGATATTAAAATAAGCTTCGTAGAACGGCTTCGCACCGCCGATCACCACCCAGTCATAGCCAAATAGCAACCCACCGCAGGCGGCGACCAGGCAGATGGTCCAGACATACCCCATTTTTAATTCGGTAGCTTTCATGTTGATTTCCTCAGTCGGAAAACGCAGGGTCAGAGTGGCGGGTGGCTCATGCCACCCGCTGTTATGTTATGGCAACAGCTCGCGTTTCAGCACATGGCGGAACAGGTGTGCTTTGTCGTGAGCCGGGTTCAGCGCCAGCAGGCAGGTCAGCAATTCACTGGCGCGTTCACGTTCTCCCAGCCCCAGCCAGCCCAGCGCCTCAATAAACAGGCAGTGCTGCTGATGCTGCTGGCGACTATCGCTATCCAGCGCCACCAGGTCCGGCAAGGATACCGCGAAGAAATCACTCTCCGGCGCAGTATCACGATTTGCTTCAGCCCAACGGATAAAGCTGCGGAAATGCGCGTCAGCCCCGGCGTTATCGCCGAGAACCCGACGCGCCATCCCCTGCCAGAAGAGGTAGTCGGCAGGCTGGTCGTTGTAGTAACGCCCTGCCTCCAGTACCGACTCGCCGTCACGGGCACGGCTGAAGTAGTACCGCGCCTGTTCGTGCTGGCCCATCTGAGAGGCATAGACACCCAGCAGATACCAGATGTCGTTATCCGTTTGCCCCGGCAGGCGACCTTCTCCCAGGTTATGCGGATAGTGCAGTGCAGCTTCCAGTAGTGCAGTGGCCTTGTTAGGATCGTTCTGCGCTAACGCACGATGCATCTGATTCAGCAAATACTGGCCGGTAACCTTCCCCTCACCGCCTTCCCACGGATGGAAGACTCGGTCGCGCAATACATCAGCGGCAGCATCATAATCACCGTGGGCATGCCACAGGCTGAGCAGTTCGGCGGTCAGATCGTCGCGGCGGAAGACCACGTTCAGGCGGTCATTGAGTCGAGCCAGGCGGGTCTCGACGCTTTCTGCGTTCAGCTTCGCAAGACAGTCCAGCTCAAACAGGAAGCGCGCATTCTCAGGTTCCAGCGCCACCGCCTGCGCCAGACTTTGCGCCGCGGCATCGGCATCGTGCTGTTTGTTCCACTGCCAGATACCCAGCAGACGGTGAGCTGGGGCAAAGGTCGGTTCCAGCGTCAGGGTTTGCTTCCAGCAGGCGACGGCTTCGTCGTAACGACGTTTGCTGTACCAGAAGCAGCCCAGCAGCCAGATAGCAAAAGGTGAGTCCTGAAGCTGTTGCAGCATCTGCACTTCGTCCAGGGTATTGGGGAAGCGCACCCGCAGAGCAAAGGCCTGCCGGGCCCGTTGCAGATTGGCGGCACGATCGTCACCCAGCGCCGCGCGCCACAGCAGCGGCAGCGTCTCCTGGCTGTCGAGGATGGCCAGCAGCGTTCGCGCGTCTTCGCGCAGGCCCAGCGAGACAAGCCAGCCGGCCAGAATACTGGCGTTGGTTCCGCGCTGCCCCGTCACCTGCAGCAGCGTTTCACGATCGGCAGCATCACCGCGGATCGCAAAGCGCGCATAGTGCAGCGGGTAGCTCAACGGATACTGCGAAAGCTGTTGGGCGATCCAGCGCAGCGCTTCGTCCTCCCGACCGAGACGCGCCAGAACCAGCGCCTTCAGCCCCATCGCCAGGTTGTTGCTGCCGTTAAACAGCAGGCTTTTCTCCACTTTTTCCAGCGCATCAGCATAGTCACCGCGCTTCATCGCCAGCCGCGCCAGCGCCCAGAAGGCCGCATCGCGACAGTTACCGCTCCAGCTCGCTTTGTAATAACTATCCCATGCTGCATCGTCGTTACCCTGACGTTCCAGCGCCGTTGCCAGCAGCCAGCTGGCCTCGCCATCGCGCGGGTTTTTATTCAGACGATGCGCGCGCACCAGCGCGGCTTCCGCGCACTGCTGCGCCTGTCCCCAATCGGCGGCATTCAGCGCCAGCGTACCGAGCGCGACGTTATTGCGATAATCGTGAGGGTCGATAGTCAGCGCCCGGCGGTAGTAGTCCTGCGCATGACGGCTGGCGTGGTTGTACTGCTCAAGGTGCTGGCCGATGAAATAGAGTTCATCCGGGTTATCAAGCGCCTCTGGCTGCGCCGGGGCTTGTGCCGCATCCGGCAGCGGGGTCTCCTGCGGGATATGCTCGTCATAGCGCAACAGCGTGGTTCCGGTGGCATCCAGCACCGCCAGCGATAAACGTTGTGGCCCCGGCGATGGCAGCGTCTGCTGCCAGCTTTCCCCCGGCGTTAACGAGATAACGGTCTCCCATTGCGGTTCGCCCTCGGCCGTCAGCACAACGCTGACTTCATGGAGCGGCGCCACGGCGTAGACGCCCAGCGTGACGCTGTCGTCACTGCGTTCCAGTTTGATTGCCAGCGTAGTGCTGGCGTTGTGCACCCGCCCCAATTCGCCATACGGCAGGAAGTTCTGCACAAAGACCTTCTCTTCGAACGGGGCCAGCCAGGTGAAGTCTGGCTGATTATCGGTGTAGACCCCGGTCATCAGTTCGATATACGGGCCGTTCTCATCGGTCAGATTACGATCCCAGGCCTGGCCAAAATCGCCATAGCCCCAGCTCCACTGTTTTTTGCCCGGTGAGACATGATGGTCTGCAACGTGCAGCAGCCCGCCATGCTCGCCGTGATGGTAGGCGCCGACAAAGTCATAGTCTGATTTTTCCGCCATATAGGAGGTCGGTACCGGCACGTTTTTATAGCGTGAGATATCCACGCCAGCGGAGTAGTCCACCTTGTAGTACGTACCGGTGGCGATAGGGAATGCCGATACGGCGCGCTTGCCGTGGTCGAAAACGGCGGTCACGTCCGGTGGGAAGATGCTCTGGTGATCGTCGCCGCCCTTCACCGCCGGGTTAGCCCACCAGAGGAAATGACGCGGGGTGGCGTTGCCGTTAAAGACCTTGCCCGTAATTTCAATGAGCGCCCGGTCCGGATAGAGCGTGAAGCCCGCCATCACCTGCAGACCACGCATCGGCTCCACTTCGCCCATCCATACCGTCTGTTCGCCCTGTTTGCCCGCCTGGATAGTGACGTCAACCGGCATAAAGGTGGTCGGACGGTGATGCTGCGGCCAGTTAAACTCAATGCCGCCGGAGATCCACGGCCCCAGCAGACCGACCAGCGCCGGTTTCACCACTTCGTTGTAGTAGACAAAGTCACGTTCGCGGACTTTATCGTAGGCGCGATGAATACGCCCGCCGAGTTCCGGTAGTAGCATGACGCGAATGAAATCATTCTCCATCCAGACCGCCCGGTAGTCGCGCATTTCACGCTCACCGGTCAGGGTATCAATCACCCCATAAGGCCAGACCGCGCCGGATGAGCCCTGATAGACGCGCTTTTCGAGAAACATCGGGTTAGGGTCTTCGGCGCCGGTGGTCCATGTCGGGAGGGATACGGTTTCTTGCCAAACCTTCACTGCACTGTACATTCAGCTCTCCACTAAATAAATTGAAGTGAAATGGGGGAATGACAGCATTCTGGCTGAGCATGTCGCGGTTAAAATGCGCAATGCTCACGCAATACAGTTAAGGGAGTTAAGTAAATGTTACGAACCGGTTTTAATAATGCCCGAGTCAGGCAGACCAACAAGCAGGTATTTCTTGGTCACTTGTGGCGCGAAAAACAGCTCAGTAAGTCCCGGCTGGCGCAGATAACCGGGCTGTCTATCCCGGCGGTCAGCAATATTCTGCAGGAGCTGCTGGATGAAGGCCGTATTACCCATTCGCGGGAAAACCTCAGCCAGCGCGGGCTCAACAGCGGCAGCTTTCAGATCCCCACCGACGGGGCCTGGTCGCTGTGTATGAACGTATCGCCTACCCATATCAGCAGCCAACTCGCCGATAGCCGTCTTCTCCCCATCGGTGACGTGCAGCACGAAACCATTAGCGCCCCGCAGCCCGCCGCGCTGATTAGCGCCATTGCGGCACACTGGCGGCGGTATAGAAAGCAGTACCCTCAGGCCACCATTAACCTGGCGCTTGGCGTGCATGGCCAGGTCGACCCGGTGACCGGGGTTTCGCAAACCATGCCGCAGGCACCGTGGAAAGCGCCGCTGGAAATCCGCTATCTACTCGAAGAGCAGTTGGGCATACAGGTGCGCCTGGATAACGACTGTGTGATGCTGGCGCTAGCGGAGAAATGGCAAAACCCGGCGGCGCTGGAAGATTTCTGCGTGATTAACGTCGACTACGGCATTGGTTCATCGTTCGTGATTAACGACAGGATTTGGCGCGGCAGCCTGTATGGTTCGGGGCAAATTGGTCACACCATCATCAACCCCGACGGGATGGCCTGTGACTGCGGTCGCTACGGCTGTCTTGAGACGGTGGCGTCATTAAGTGCGTTGAAAAAGCAGGCCCGTATCTGGCTGAAATCCCGCCCCGGTAACCAGAATCTCGACCCTGATAATCTCACCACCGGTCAGTTAATCGATGCCTGGCGGCGCGGGGAAGGCCCGGTACGGGCGTGGGTGGAAAACGCGGCTAGCGCCATCGGGTTGAGCCTTTATAACTTTCTGAACATTCTCAATATTAATCAAATCTGGCTGTATGGTCGAAGCTGCGCCTTTGGCGAACCCTGGCTGAACACCATTATCCGTCAGACCGGGTTTAACCCTTTCGATCACGGCGATACGCCAAAAATTAAGGCCACACAGATTGGATTCGGTCAGCTGACCCCAGGGCAGCAACTACTGGGAAGCGGCTACCTCTACGTCGAGGCGTTGTTGAGTGAGGTTTAACCTACGCAATGAGGGTCGGCCTTCTCCCTCTCCCTTTCAGGGAGAGGGTCGGGGTGAGGGTAATAACTTGTGAATTAATCAGCATCTTTCCCCTCACCCTAACCCTCTCCCCAAAGGGGCGAGGGAACCGTCCGCGCGCTTTCTCAGTTTGTCATCAGTCTGAAGCGGCGTCTAAGCTCCGCATTTTCATGACCTTCACCAAAGATTTAAATTTCTTTCAGCAGTTTGGCCACAAACGCCGGCACCACTTCGCTTGCCAGACCATAGTGCTTCTCTTCAAACTCACTGCCGACCTGGCTTGGCTCAAGGTTCAGCTCAACGGTGTGCGCACCGTGCAGCTTCGCTTCGTGAACAAAACCCGCCGCCGGATAGACATGCCCTGACGTGCCGATGGCGATAAAGATATCCGCCCTCGCCAGCGCCATGTAGATATGGTCCATCTCAAACGGCATTTCGCCAAACCAGACGATATGCGGGCGCAGCGGTGCCGGGAACTGACAGCAGTGGCAGCGATCGTCAACGGTCAGATCGCCCGGCCAGTCGAAGACCTGGCCGCTTTGGGTGCAGCGCACCTTCAGCAGTTCACCGTGCATGTGCAGCACGTTTTTGTTGCCCGCGCGTTCATGCAGATTGTCGATGTTCTGCGTCACCACCAGCACGTTCTCGCCCAGCGCCTCTTCCAGCCTTGCCAGCGCCAGATGCGCTGGGTTCGGCGCAATTTCCGCCTGCTGTAGCTGACGGCGACGTTCGTTGTAGAAGCGCTGCACCAGCTCAGGATCGCGGTGGTAGCCTTCCGGCGTCGCCACATCCTCAACCCGATGCTCTTCCCAAAGCCCGTCCGCCGCGCGGAAGGTCCGAATGCCCGACTCCGCCGAAATGCCTGCGCCCGTCAGTACGACCACTCTTGGTTTATCCATCTCTTCTGGCATCACCCTGTCCGTAAAGAAAATTCGCTGGCGCAGACGCTGGCGCAGCTGACGTTTATTCCGACGAAAACGGCTCAATCGATGTAAGCGGCGCGACTGCATATCTACTCCATGTTAGTTGGTCAGATGAAGGAACGCCGCGCCGCGCATCCCCCCTGCATCACCGTGGCGAGCGCGCTCAATGCGCGGCGTACGGGCTACAGGCAGTAAATGACGCGGTAAGCGGTGCGCTAGTCCATCGGCGATCGCTGTAAAATTAGATAACCCACCGCCGAGCACCACCAGATCCGGGTCGACGATAGTCAGGATGTTGCCAAGGCACACCGCAAGCAGATCCAGATAGCGTTCAACGTGCTCACGCGCGTTAGGATCCCCTTGCTGCCAGAGGGCAACAATTTCCGGTGAGGTCAACGGCTGCTGATAAAAGTGCTCGTACAGCCACGCAAAACCACGACCGGATAAATAGTTTTCAATGCAGCCGGACTGGCCGCAGCCGCAGCGGGTAAGCGGAAAATCACGCCCCACGACCTCCAGCGCATCCACCGGCAGGCGAATATGGCCAAACTCGCCGGTGATATAGCTATGACCGGTAATCGATTTACCGTTCAGGACGATACCGCCGCCAACGCCAGTGCCGAGAATCAGCCCCATCACCAGCGGATACTGGGTGAACTCGTCGTCCCAGGCTTCGGAAATCGCGAAGCAGTTGGCATCGTTATCCAGACGGACGTCGCGATCGAGCAGACGACTTAAGTCTGCGCGCAGTGGTTTGCCGCTGGCCGCCGGGACGTTGGCCGCGTACAGCAAACCACCTTCGGTTTCCGGCATACCGGGGATACCTATCCCCACCGTACCCCGACAGTCAAAGCGTTCGTCGGCCTCTTTTACCAGCGCGGTGACCGCGTTAAGAAAACTTTCATAGCTCTCTTTCGGCGTGGGAACGCGAGTTTCCCACCGTAGCTGGCGCGATGAATCAAATACGCCAAGTGCAATCTTGCTGCCGCCAATGTCAAATCCGTAATGCATCATTGTTCATTCCTCTAACTGACGCGCGCAGCAGCAAGGCCACACGGTCAGGACGTCAAATTACTGGCCACTCAGCACCCTCGCAGGGTCGATTCGGCTGGCGCGACGGGCGGGATACCAGCTCGCCAGCAGACTCAGCAACAGTGCCGTGACCAGCACATAAACGACATCCAGCCAGTGCAGTTCAGACGGCAGGAAGTCGATAAAATAGATGTCGCCAGATAAGAACTGGTGACCAATAAGTTTTTCAATCACGTTGATAATGTTGGTCAGGTACAGGGAGCCAAGCACCCCAATGACCACGCCACACACGCTGCCCAACAGACCCGCCAATAAACCATACCACACGAAAATGGCGCGAATCAGCCCGTCTTTGGCGCCCAGTGTGCGCAGCACCGCAATATCGCTGCTTTTATCTTTCACCGCCATCACCAGCGTGGAGACGATGTTAAAGCAGGCCACGCCAATCACCAGCACCATCGCCAGATACATGATGGCGCGGATCATCTGGATGTCGCGGTACATATAGCCGTAGGTGCCGATCCAGCTTTTGATGTAGACGTAATTGTTGGTCACTTCGCCTGCGTCACGCACCAGCTTGTTAGCGTTAAAGACGTCGTTCACCTTGATGGCGATACCGGAGATGCTATCGCCCATATCAAGATACTGCTGGGCATCCTGCATCGGGATCATCGCAAAGCTGTGGTCGAGCTGGCCGCTCAACTGCAGAATCCCCGTCACGTGCAGGCGCACGCGTTTTGGCTGCAGCAGCTTATGTTCCGGGTTCGAGTTCGGGATCATGATAGAAACCCAGTCTCCCGCCTTCACCTTCAGCGCATCGGCCACGCCTTTGCCGAGAATAATCTGCTGCTCACCGGCTTTAAAATTAGCCCATGCGTCAGCCTGGATAAAACGCGGCAGCGCGCTAAGCTTGCTCTCCTGCACCGGGTCAACGCCCTTCACCTGAATGGCGCGCAGGTTGCTGCCGCTCTCGACCAGGCCGGTAAAGTTGATGTACGGCGCCGCGGCTTCAATACCTTTCACCGCTTCCACTTTTGGCAGCACGTTCTGCCAGTGATTCCACGGCTGGTTCACCGCTTCAATTTCACCGTGCGGCACCACCGCCAGAATGCGGTTGTTTAGCTCGCGCTCAAAACCGTTCATGGCGCTGAGGCCAACGATCAGCACCGCTACGCCCAGCGCAATGCCAACCGTCGAGATAACGGAAATCAGCGACACCATGCCGCCGCGCCGACGGCCGCGGCTAAAGCGCAGGCCGATCAGTAACGAGAGGGACGGAGCCATTAATGCGCTCCCATCAGGGTCAGTTGGTCGCTCAGGTGACCATCGCGCATTTCAAGCTGACGGCCCATCCGTTTCGCCAGTTGAAGATCGTGCGTCACCACCAGGAAGGCGGTGCCCTGCGACTGATTCAATTCACCCAGCAGTTTGAAGATGCTGTCGGCGTTTTTCGCATCCAGGTTACCGGTCGGTTCATCGGCCAGTACCAGGCGCGGGTTATTCACCAGCGCACGGGCAATCGCCACGCGCTGACGTTCGCCGCCGGAAAGCTCCGATGGACGGTGGCTCGCGCGATGTTCGAGCCCTACTGCTTTCAACATTTCCAGCGCGCGGGTGGTGATTTCAGCCGTTTTCTTCTTGCCAATCAGCAGCGGCATCGCCACGTTTTCCAGCGCGGTAAAGTCCGGCAGCAGATGGTGGAACTGGTAGATAAAACCAAGCTTCTGGTTACGCAGTTCAGCTTTCGCCGCCGAAGAGAGCTTACTCATCGGCTGACCGCTGAAAATCACGTCGCCGGTGGTGGGCGTATCCAGCCCACCAAGCAGGTGCAGCAGCGTACTTTTACCGGAGCCGGAGGTGCCGACAATCGCCATCATTTCGCCTTCGCCAATGCTGAAGCTGACATTGTGCAGAACGTCGGTTTGCACATTGCCTTCCTGATAGCGTTTGCACAGGTTGTCGCATTGCAACAGGATCTTATTCATAACGTAAAGCCTCAGCGGGTTGAGTGGCGGCAGCGCGCCAGGAAGGGTAAAGCGTCGACAGCAGCGCCAGGGCCATCGCCACCAGCGCAATCACGATAACCTGCAGCGGCTCGATGGCAACCGGCAGCGCCGCACCGTCGAGGAACGCGCCGATAATCGGCATTAAATTGTTGAGCTGGCTGGCCAGCAGCACACCAAGCACCGCTCCTAACAGCGCGCCAATAATGCCCGCGCTGGCGCCTTGCACCATAAAGACGGTGAGGATCTGCCGCGGCGTCAGCCCTTGGGTTTGCAGAATGGCGACTTCGCCCTGCTTCTCCATGACCATCAGCCCCAGCGACGTGATGATGTTAAACGCGGCAACGGCGACGATCAGGCTCAGCAGCAGCCCCATCATATTCTTTTCCATGCGCACGGCCTGGAACAGCTCGCCTTTACGCTCGCGCCAGTCCTGCCATTTGGTGCCCTGCGGTAGCGTTTGCTGGCTCAGAGTATCCACCTGCAGCGGTTTATCCAGCCACAGACGCCAGCCGGTAATATTCCCTAACGGGTAGAGCATCAGGCGGGAGGCATCCTGAATATTGACCAGCATCTGGTAACCGTCGACCTCGCTGTTAGCAGCAAAGGTACCAATCACCGTGAACAGGCGCTGGCTAGGCAGACGGCCCATCGGCGTAAACTGGCTGGCAGAAGGCACCATCACGCGAATCTGATCGCCACGGTTCACCCCGAGCTGCCCGGCAAGCTGCTCGCCGAGAATCACGTTATATTTTCCGGCGGTGAGATCGGTCTGTTTAACATTGACCAGGTACGGCGTAAGCGGATCTTTTTGCGCCGGGTCGATCCCCAGCATCACCCCGACCGAAACGCTGCGTGCGCTTTGCAGCACCACGTCACCAGTGGTGAGTGGCGCGACGCGCGTCACGCCCTGGAGCTTCGCGCTCTGTTCCGGGTGCTGTTGCGGGTTGAGGGAGCCCTGTTCGGCCGTCAGAATGGCCTGCGGCATCAGCCCCAGGATGTTGTTTTGCAGCTCGCGTTCAAAGCCGTTCATCACCGAAAGCACGGTGACCAGCGCCATCACGCCAAGCGTGATGCCGATAGTCGACAGCCAGGAAACAAAGCGACCGAAGCGGTCCGCTGCTCGCCCACGCATGTAGCGCAGGCCGATAAATAGTGCGACAGGTTGGTACATGTAATCCGTCTGGTTGCTGAAAGCAGATGCACGAGTATATAAGCGAAAGCAGGATGGGTAAATGACTGAACCGTAAGCGCAAGGCTGACATTCGCTGACGAAAGGACGCAAACATTGAAATTTTGGCCGTCACGGACAATAGTGATGTTTTCCCTTTATTTGCGAATTCATGATGATCCGCACCGTAAATCCTCTGCTGTTATCCGCAGGTGCTGCCCTTCTGGCGCTGTTCCTGATTTATACCGGCGTGAGCGCCGCTGAAAAAGTGACCTGGCTGATGGAGGTCACCCCGGTGATTATCGTCGTACCGCTGCTGCTGTTGACGGCGAAACGCTATCCCCTCACCCCACTGCTTTACACGCTGATTTTCTTTCACGCCATCATTCTGATGGTTGGGGGGCAGTACACTTACGCTAAGGTGCCGATTGGCTTTGACGTGCAGGCCTGGCTTGACCTTAGCCGTAACCCGTACGACAAACTGGGGCATTTTTTCCAGGGGCTGGTGCCGGCGCTGGCGACGCGCGAAATTCTGCTGCGTGGGCACATTGTACGCGGGCGTAAGATGCTGGCATTTCTGGTCTGCTGCGTGGCGCTCGCGATCAGTGCGACCTACGAGTTGATTGAGTGGTGGGCAGCGCTGGCAATGGGGCAAGGTGCGGATGATTTTCTCGGCACCCAGGGCGACCCGTGGGATACGCAATCGGATATGTTCTGCGCCCTTCTGGGAGCGCTGACAACGGTTATCGTGCTGGCCCGTTGGCACTGTCGACAGCTAAAAGCTGCCGGATGGCGCTAACGCCATCCGGCAATCCTCACAATACGCCCTACCCGCGTCGGAACTTGATAATCAAAATCGGCATGGCGAACACCAGCGTCATCAAATTCGCCATGCTGACCGCCGTATCTTCAATCATCACGCCGTAAATCAGCCACATTATTAGTCCGCAAACGAACATAATGTACATCAGGCCGGAGATCCCCTGGGTGTTACGGGTGGCGATCACCTTAATAGCCTGCGGTAAGAACGACAGCGTCGTCAGGCATGCGGCCGCATAGCCAATCCAGGAGGCCCACTCCATGATTACGCCTGCGCATCGCGAGTGACGGCAATCGGCCTTACCGGCGTGTCTTGCGGTTCGGCGGGCGTCGGCACTTTGCGGTATTTATCCAGAAGGTGAATCTGAATTCTACGCAACTGGTCGCCGTTCAAGCGGTAGTAGCGGAAATAGAGCACCAGGGTAATCGCAAAGAACACGACAGGCAGCACAATCATAATGAACTGCATGCCAAGTACGGTTTCGGCAGACTGGGCAACGTTCGGCGTATAGCCAATCACCCCGAGCACCACCGCGATAAAGAAAGCAGCAAACGCCGACCCGCCTTTCACCACCATCGTTTGCACAGCGTAAGCAATGCTCTCGCAGCGAACGTTAAATTTGTACTCACCGTAATCGACGGTATCCGCCACCATAATCACCTGCAGTACCCAGAACAGCGCGGTGCCTATATTCAGGAAAATCCCCGCAAGGCAGATAACCCACACGTTTGCCGAACCCGCCAGCGCCATCAGCAACAGCACGCCACCGCTGACCATCGGTAGAAGTGACGCCCCCGCCCACAGCACCCGCCGCGACAGCGCCTTCGCCAGACGCGGGAACAGCACCAGTGTTAGCAGGTTAGCCGCCCCGGCATAGGAGAGGTAGTACGGGAACAGATCCGCATCGCCAACCACATAGGTGAAATAGTAAATGGCAAAGCCGGTGATGATATTCGACGCCACGTTGTAGGCCAGCGCCATCCCCAACAGGCAGGTGAGCTGATCGTTTTTGTAGATGAGGGCGAGAATGGATTTCAGCGACAGACGGCTGCTGTCCGCAGTAGCATCGCTGTCTGATGAGAAGACTTCATGAACATTACGCAGCGTGACAATCGTTGAGACGATAAAGAATGCGATCAGCACCAACGTGAACATCTGGAAGCCAAATCCGCGGTCCGCTCCGCCCACGTAGTTCACGAACGGCAGCGTTATCCCGGCGGTCACAAACCCGGCGAGGCTGGCAAAAAAGCGCGGGAACGGCACCAACTGTTCGCGTTCGCGCTTATCCAGGGTGATGGTGGGCACCAGCGACCAGAACGGAATATCCATTAAGGTATAGGTCGTTCCCCACAGGATGTAGGTGATGCAGACGAATACCACCTGCGTGGTGCCTTCAAACAGGTGGGCGCTGAACAGTAAAAACAGCACTAGCGAGTTCGCCAGCGTGCCGAGCAGGATCCAAGGCTTAAATTTTCCCCACCGCGTGCGCGTCGCGTTCACAACCCAGCCCATGATCGGGTCATTGAACGCATTCCAGATTTTGGCCACCAGAAACAGCGTGCCCACAAGGCCTACCGATAATCCCACCACATCGGTGTAGTAGTACATCAGGTACATGTAGACGATACCGATGGCGAAATCCTTACCAAACGCACCGAATCCGTAACTGAGTTTTGTTGTCAGAGAGATGCTCATAGGGTACCGGGTCGCTGTTACCAGCGCCCGCCTTCTGATATTAGAGAGGTAAGCGCCGGGTCTTACGCCCGGCGCAGTTGGGCTTAACGATGCAGCCAGGCCGGGAGCCAATCGCCATGCGAGGCAATCAGGTCATCCACCAGCGCATAAATCTCTTCAATGCCCAGCACCGCGGCGGTATGCGGGTCCATCAGCGCCGCGTGGTAAACGCGATCGCGGTTTTCGGTCAGAATCGCTTCGGTCAGCAGTGTTTGTACGTTGATATTGGTTTGCATCATAGCCGCCAGATGCGACGGAATCGTGCCCACTTTGGTTGGCTGGATGCCGTTGGCATCCACCAGACACGCCACCTCAACGCAGCTGCCCTGCGGCAGGTTATCGATAAGCCCGTCGTTACGGACGTTGCCGTAAATCACGCTCGGCTCGCCGGTCCAGATAGCATTCATAATGGTGCTGGCGTATTCACGGGACGGTTTAATATCGATGCGGTCGGCGGTTTTGTACTCTTCCAGCTCTTTATGCCAGTTCGCCAGTTGCTCGACGCAACGTTTTGGATACTCGTCCAGCGGCACCTTATAGCGTTCAATGAGATCTTCACGCCCCGGTTTGATAAACCACGGGGTGTATTCTGCGAAGTGCTCCGACGACTCGGTGACGAAATAGCCCAGCTTTTTAAACATCTCATAGCGTACGATATTCTGGCAGCGTTCATTGCCGTGGATATTCGGTTTTGGCGTCTGCCCCGCGTCATAGGCGGCCAGCAGTTCCGGATAGAGGTTCACATAGCGGCCGTCGGCGGTTTTACGCTCCAGCTCCAGGTAGAACGCCATATGGTTAATCCCGGCGCTACGGTAGCGCAGCGTGGCAGGGTCGATATTCAGGTCACGCGCCAGCTCTTCCGCCGTACCCTGCACGGAATGACACAGCCCTACCTGCTTAATGTGCGGGTAGCGGGCGTACATAGCCCAGGTGTTCATCGCCATCGGGTTAACGTAGTTAAGCATGGTGGCGTCAGGACAGACTTCAGTCATGTCGTCGCAAATTTGCCACAGGTGCGGGATGGTACGCAGCGCACGCATAATGCCGCCGGGGCCGAGGGTATCGGCAATAGTCTGCTCCAGCCCGTGGCGTTTGCAGACCTCAAAATCGGTCACGGTACATGGCTCATAGCCGCCAATCTGGAAGGCGACCACCACAAAATCAGCCCCCTGAAGCGCCGCTTTGCGGTCGGTATGACAGGTGATATGGCCGGATGCACCGGCAGAATCCATCAGTTTGCGCACCACAATGTGCGACTCTTCAAGGCGCGTCTCGTCGATATCCATCAGGGCGATATGCGCTGATTTAAGCGCCTCGCGATGAAAAACATCGCCCAGGATATTTTTAACAAAAATGGTCGAACCCGCGCCGATAAAGGTAATCTTTGGTGCTGTCATCATGACTCTCCAGAAACAGTAGTGAACGCCTTTATCGTGGCACGCGCCCTGGATGAAAACCTCCGTCTTCCCTGATGAGCATTCCCGGAAACTCAGATCTGATGCCACTCACAACAAGATCTGAGTTTTTGGGAGTAAATTGACTAAAAAGCAGAGTATCCGGCCTGCTAATCAGGCTAGTATCTGTTGTAGCACCCGCGTTTGAATCTGCCCTGCCGGCATGATTCTGATATTTCAGGAAACGGAGTTACCATGAGCGACGAGCCAATCACCTTTCTGCCCCGCGATCCGCATATGTGCAACGGCGATGAAAAGCAGACCCGTAGCCCACTGTCGCTCTATTCCGAATATCAGCGCATGGACATTGAACTGCGTCGGCCGCACGCCATGCCTGCTAGCCACTGGCACGGTCAGGTGGAGGTCAACGTGCCGTTTGACGGCGACGTGGAGTATCTGATTAACAACGAAGTGGTACAGATAAAACAGGGGCACATCACCCTGTTCTGGGCCTGTACTCCGCATCAGCTGACGCGGCCGGGCGACTGTCGGCAGATGGCGATTTTCAGCCTGCCGATGCACCAGTTTCTCTCCTGGCCGCTGGACCGGGAGCTGATTAACCACGTCACCCACGGCATGGTGGTGCAATCGCTAGCGACCCAGCAGCTCAGTACCTTTGAAGTGCTACGCTGGCAGCAGGAGGCCTACAGCCCGAATGAACAGATTCGCCAACTGGCGATCGATGAGATCGGTCTGATGCTCAAACGCTTTAGCCTCTCCGGCTGGCAACCCATCCTGCTTAACAAAACCTCGCGTACCCACAAGAACAGCGTCTCACGTCACGCCCAGTTTTACGTCAGCCAGATGCTGGGTTTTATTGCCGATAACTACGATCAGGCGCTGACCATCAACGACGTGGCGGATCATGTTAAGCTCAACGCCAACTATGCGATGGGCATTTTTCAACGCGTGATGCAGCTCACCTTAAAGCAGTACATCACCGCCATGCGCATTAACCACGTACGCGCCCTGCTGAGCGACACCGACAAAACCATCCTTGATGTGGCGATGACGGCGGGCTTCCGCTCCAGCAGCCGCTTCTACAGTACCTTCAGTCGCTACGTCGGCATGTCACCGCAGCAGTACCGCAAGCTAAGCCAGCAGAAGCGACAAACTCTCTGATCCGCCGGATTCATCATTTTATGCGGTTGCACTCCCGCCGCCATCACGGATAATAAGTACAGCAAATTTATATTATTACCGTGAAAACACGGCTTTCTGGAGAACGTGCGCCGACTATGCCTGAACATGCCCGTTACGACCTACCGAGTAAACCTGGCGACCAGCGCCAGCTTGGCGAACTGACCGGTGCCGCCTGCGCGACGCTGGTAGCAGAGATTGCTGAACGTCACGCAGGCCCGGTGATCCTTATTGCCCCGGATATGCAAAATGCGCTGCGACTGCACGACGAAATCGGCCAGTTCACCGACAATCTGGTGATGAATCTCGCCGACTGGGAAACGCTGCCTTACGACAGCTTCTCCCCGCATCAGGACATTATCTCCTCACGCCTGTCGACGCTTTACCAGCTGCCAACCATGCAGCGCGGCGTCCTGATTGTGCCGGTCAACACGCTGATGCAACGCGTCTGCCCACACAGTTTCCTGCACGGCCACGCGCTGGTGATGAAAAAAGGCCAACGCCTGTCACGTGATGCGCTGCGTAACCAACTCGAAAGCGCGGGCTACCGCCATGTTGATCAAGTGATGGAGCACGGAGAGTACGCCACCCGCGGCGCGCTGCTTGACCTCTATCCGATGGGCAGCGAGCAGCCTTACCGCCTCGACTTCTTCGACGATGAAATCGACAGCCTGCGCGTCTTCGACGTTGACAGCCAGCGTACGCTCGAAGAAGTGGACGCCATTAACCTGCTGCCGGCGCACGAATTCCCGACCGATAAAACCGCTATCGAACTGTTCCGCAGCCAATGGCGCGATAAGTTCGACGTCAAGCGCGATGCCGAGCATATCTATCAGCAGGTCAGCAAAGGCACGCTGCCCGCCGGTATTGAATACTGGCAGCCTCTGTTCTTCAGCGAACCGCTGCCGCCGCTGTTCAGCTACTTCCCGGCCAATACGCTGCTGGTTAATACCGGTGATATCGACGCCAGCGCGAACCGCTTCCAGGCCGATACTCAGGCACGATTTGAAAATCGCGGTGTCGACCCGATGCGTCCGCTGCTGCCGCCTGCCCAACTTTGGCTGAAAACGGATGAACTAAACAGCGAGCTGAAAAAATGGCCGCGCATACAGCTCAAAACCGAGAGCCTGCCGAAGAAAGCGGCCAACACCAACCTCGGCTTCCAGCCGCTGCCGGAGCTTGCCGTTCAGGCGCAGAACAAGTCGCCGCTGGAGAACCTGCGTAAGTTTATCGAGTCCTTTACCGGCCCGGTGATTTTCTCGGTAGAGAGTGAGGGGCGTCGTGAAGCGCTGGGTGAACTGCTGGCGCGCATTAAGCTTGCGCCAAAACGCATCCAGCGTCTGGATGAAGCCACCGGCAACAACCGCTATCTGATGATTGGCGCCGCCGAGCATGGTTTTATCGATACCCAGAATAACCTGGCGTTAATCTGCGAAAGCGATCTGCTCGGCGAGCGCGTGGCGCGTCGTCGTCAGGATGCACGTCGCACCATTAACCCGGACACGCTTATCCGCAACCTGGCGGAGCTGCATATTGGCCAGCCAGTGGTCCACCTGGAGCACGGCGTCGGCCGCTATGCCGGGATGACCACGCTGGAAGCAGGCGGTATTACCGGCGAGTATCTGATGCTCACCTACGCCAGCGATGCCAAACTGTACGTACCGGTCTCCTCGCTGCACCTTATCAGCCGCTACGCGGGCGGTGCGGAAGAGAACGCGCCGCTGCATAAGCTGGGCGGCGACGCCTGGACGCGCGCGCGGCAGAAAGCCGCCGAGAAGGTGCGCGACGTGGCGGCCGAGCTGCTGGATATCTATGCCCAGCGCGCGGCCAAAGAGGGCTTTGCCTTCAAACATGACCGCGAACAGTATCAGCTGTTCTGCGATAGCTTCCCGTTTGAGACCACGCCAGACCAGGCGCAGGCGATTAACGCGGTGCTGAGCGACATGTGCCAGCCGCTGGCGATGGACCGTCTGGTGTGCGGCGACGTGGGCTTCGGTAAGACCGAAGTTGCCATGCGCGCTGCCTTCCTCGCCGTCGAAAACCACAAGCAGGTTGCGGTGCTGGTACCGACCACCCTGCTTGCCCAGCAGCACTACGACAACTTCCGCGACCGCTTCGCCAACTGGCCGGTGCGCATCGAGATGCTGTCGCGCTTCCGTAGCGCCAAAGAGCAGACGCAAATTCTTGCCGAAGCCGCCGAGGGTAAAATCGATATTCTGATCGGTACCCACAAGCTACTGCAAAGCGACGTTAAGCTGCGCGACCTGGGCCTGTTGATTGTCGATGAAGAGCACCGCTTTGGCGTGCGCCATAAAGAGCGCATTAAGGCGATGCGCGCCGACGTCGATATTCTGACCCTGACCGCTACCCCGATTCCGCGTACGCTGAACATGGCGATGAGCGGCATGCGCGATCTGTCGATCATTGCTACCCCTCCGGCCCGCCGTCTGGCGGTGAAAACCTTCGTACGCGAGTATGACAGTCTGGTGGTGCGCGAAGCGATTCTGCGTGAAACGCTGCGCGGTGGCCAGGTCTACTACCTGTTCAACGACGTTGAAAACATTCAGAAAGCCGCCGATAAGCTGGCGGAACTGGTGCCGGAAGCGCGTATCGCCATCGGCCACGGCCAGATGCGCGAGCGCGAGCTGGAACGGGTCATGAATGATTTCCACCACCAGCGTTTCAACGTGCTGGTGTGTACCACCATCATTGAAACCGGTATCGACATTCCAACCGCCAATACCATTATCATTGAGCGGGCGGACCACTTCGGCCTGGCCCAGTTGCACCAGCTGCGCGGTCGCGTCGGTCGTTCGCATCACCAGGCCTACGCCTGGCTGCTGACGCCACACCCGAAAGCGATGACCACCGACGCGCAAAAACGTCTGGAAGCCATTGCTTCACTGGAAGACCTCGGCGCGGGCTTTGCGCTGGCCACCCACGACCTCGAAATCCGCGGTGCGGGTGAGCTGCTCGGCGAAGATCAAAGTGGCTCCATGGAGACCATCGGTTTCACGCTGTATATGGAGCTGCTGGAAAATGCCGTCGATGCGCTCAAAGAGGGCCGCGAACCATCGCTGGAGGATTTAACCAGCCAGCAAACCGAAGTCGAACTACGCATGCCGTCGCTGCTGCCGGATGATTTTATTCCTGACGTCAACACCCGCCTGTCGT
The DNA here is from genome assembly GCF_036759945.1 of Kluyvera sp. CHPC 1.251. Classification (NCBI taxonomy): domain Bacteria; kingdom Pseudomonadati; phylum Pseudomonadota; class Gammaproteobacteria; order Enterobacterales; family Enterobacteriaceae; genus Kluyvera; species Kluyvera sp. CHPC 1.251. The sequence continues at coordinate 59,247 of NZ_JAPKIC010000004.1, forward strand.
TCTACAAACGTATCGCCAGCGCCAAGGGCGAGAACGAGCTTGATGAAATCAAGGTTGAGCTGATTGACCGCTTCGGTCTGCTGCCGGACGCCGCGCGCAACCTGCTGGATATCGCCCGTTTACGTCAGCAGGCGCAGAAGCTCGGGATCCGCAAGCTCGAAGGTAATGAGAAAGGCGGCGTGATTGAGTTTGCCGAGAAGAACCACGTTAACCCGACGTGGCTGATTGGCTTACTGCAAAAACAACCGCAGCACTATCGCCTCGATGGCCCGACGCGCCTCAAGTTCTTCCAGGACCTGAGCGAGCGTAAAACGCGCATGGAGTGGGTGCGCCAGTTTATGCGCCAGCTTGAAGAGAACGCGGTCGCCTGAGTGTCATTGCTACAGGCCCGGTAAGCGTAGCGCTGCCGGGCTATTTCCCCCCGCCTCTCCTTCACCACCCTTCACACTCAACTGAAAAAGCGTTTCACTTCTTACCCTTATCCGGCTTACTTTTGTTTACATATGAATAAAAATGCGTATATTTCTCATTTGCATTTGTTTTCAAGTGCGCATTGGCATGCTTTATCAATCGTGGCCATAGAGCTGCGGATCACAACAACACTCGTAAGATTAAGGGTTTACCATGTCTCTTGTTTTTACTACCCGGGATAGACGTATCGCTCCTTCTCTCGTGGCTGTCGGCATTGCGCTGGCGCTTTATCCTCATCTGGGGCACGCCGCCACGGATAACAAAGATGACACCATCATCGTAGAAGGCAGTAATGAAACCAGCCCGGAGTCGCAGCAGCAGGATTACAGCGTCAAAACCACGACCACCGGTACCAAGCTACTACTGATACCGCGCGATATTCCACAGTCCGTCAGCGTTGTTAGCCAACAGCGAATGAAAGATCAGAACCTGAATTCAATTGGTGAAGTATTAACCAATACCACCGGCGTGACCGCACAGGTACAGGATAGCGACCGTACCGTGTTCTACTCTCGTGGTTTTTTCGTCAGCAACTATGCCTATGATGACCTGCCGACGTCGATAAGCGAAGTATGGAACTTCGGTGACACCACCACCGATACCGCGATTTATGACCGTATCGAAGTCGTTCGCGGTGCCACCGGCCTGATGAGCGGCTCCGGTAACCCATCAGCCTATGTCAACATGGTGCGCAAACATGCCGACAGCCGGGAGTTTCAGGGTAACGTTTCGGCCACCTACGGCAGTTGGGATAAGCAGCGCTATGTATTGGATCTACAGGCCCCGCTGGTTGAGTCCGGTAACGTGCGCGGGCGCATGATTGCGGGCTACCAGGACAACGACTCATGGATGGACAACTATCACTATCAGAAAAAATTTCTCTATGGCGTTGTTGATGCCGACCTGACGGATATGACCACGCTGTCGGTAGGCTACGAGTATCAGGAGAGCACTACCGACGACCCGACCTGGGGCGGCCTGCCGACCTGGTATAGCGACGGCAGCAGAACGCACTATAACCGCAGCGACACCGTCGCGCCGAACTGGGCTTATTCCGACAAAGACAGCAAAAAAGTGTTCGCCAACTTTACCCAACGCTTCGACAGCGGCTGGGAAGCCCATATCAATGGCATGCACACCGAAACCAATTTCGATACCAAAATGATGTACATGTACGGGTACCCCGACAAAGATACCGGCAACGGCATGGTCGGCTACGGTGGTTGGAACCGGGGTGAGCGCAAACAGGATGCAGTGGATGCGTTCCTGCGCGGTGGTTACGAGCTGTTTGGTCGCCGTCATGAACTGATGTTTGGCGGTAGCTTCAGCCGCCAGCGAAACCATTACGATAACTCCGTGCCTGCCACTGCAGGTACGATGGTTGACGTGGGCAGCTTCAATAACTGGAACGGCAACATTGCCGACCCTCAGTGGACACCGTGGAAGTTCTACAGCAAAGACGATATACGTCAGTCTTCGGCCTACACCTCTACGCGTATTTCACTGGCAGACCCACTGAACCTGATCCTTGGCGCACGTTATACCAACTACAACATCAAGTATAACCCTGCTGGTGCTCCCACAACGTTTCTTGATAGCACCAAGAGTGACGTCACACCCTATGCAGGCCTGGTTTATGACATCAATGACACCTGGTCGGCCTACGCCAGCTATACCACCATTTTCCAACCGCAGGATAAACGCGATGCAAGCGGTCGATACCTTGATCCAACCACAGGGAAGAGCTACGAAGCCGGTGTGAAAGCCGATTGGTTTAATACTCGCCTGACCACCTCACTGGCGGTATTCCGCATTGAACAGGATCATGTGGCAAGCAGCACTTCCGCTCAGCTGCCAAGCGGCGAGTCTATCTACGAATCGCTGGACGGCGTGGTCAGCCGAGGGGTCGAATTCGAACTGAACGGCGCGCTGACCGATAACTGGCAACTGACCTTTGGTGCCACCCGCTATGTTGCAGAAGACAAAGACGGTAAAGCGGTGAGCTCCGATCAGCCGCGCACGACGCTCAAGTTGTTCACCCGTTACCAGTTGCCAATGGTGCCTGAGCTTACGGTTGGCGGCGGCGTGAACTGGCAGAATAAGATCTGGAACAACGTCAGTGACGGTCCGAAGGGTGCTGACTATATCGAACAGGGCAGCTACGGGTTGGTGAATCTGTTTAGCCGTTATCAGGTAACCAAGCAGTTTGCCCTGCAGGCCAACATCAATAACCTGTTTGATAAGAAGTACTACGACTACGTGGGTTCGTATCTGGTCTACGGTGCGCCAATGAACGTCTCTATCTCGGCAAGCTACGATTTCTGATGATAACCGGTTCCCCGGGATCGGCGCATATGCGCCGACCCCGGGCTACATAGAACCTGTAGCCCGGCCAAGCGAAGCGCTGCCGGGATTGACGCCCATCCAACAGACGTAAAAAAGGCAGCCATTCGGCTGCCTTAGTCTCCCCAATTTTACGACCTCGTAATCAATTAGTGATTACGAATATAGTCGTCCATCTCGGTTTTCAGGTTATCGGATTTAGTACCGAAAATCGCCTGAACGCCGGAGCCTGCAACCACCACGCCAGCAGCGCCCAGTTTTTTCAGGCCAGCCTGATCAACTTTCGCTACGTCGGCTACGCTCACGCGCAGACGGGTGATACATGCATCAAGGTTCGTGATGTTTTCTTTACCGCCGAAGGCTGCAATCAGCGCCGGAGCCATTTCACTGGTTGCGGTTGCTTTGGTGTCTTCAGTGTTATCTTCACGACCCGGCGTTTTCAGGTCCAGTGCTTTAATCAGCACGCGGAAGACAACATAGTAAACGATCGCATAGCAGATACCGACGATCGGGAACAGCCACAGTTTGCTGCTGTTACCGGACAGTACGATAAAGTCGATCAGGCCGTGAGAGAAGGAAGTACCGTCACGCATACCCAGCAGGATACAGATCGGGAACGCCAGACCAGCCAGAATCGCGTGGATGATGTACAGAATCGGCGCAACGAACATGAAGGAGAACTCGATCGGCTCGGTAATACCGGTCAGGAACGAGGTCAGCGCTGCGGAGATCATGATACCGCCCACTTTTGCACGGTTCTCTGGTTTAGCAGAGTGCCAGATTGCAATCGCAGCAGCCGGCAGGCCGTACATTTTGAACAGGAAGCCGCCGGACAGTTTGCCCGCAGTCGGGTCGCCTGCCATGTAGCGAGGGATATCACCGTGGAATACCTGGCCTGCGGCGTTGGTGTATTCACCAATCTGCATCTGGAATGGAACGTTCCAGATGTGGTGCAGACCGAACGGCACCAGGCAGCGCTCGATGAAGCCGTAGATACCAAACGCCACAACCGGGTTCTGGTAAGCAGCCCACTGAGAGAAGGTCTGGATAGCCGTACCGATTGGTGGCCAGATGAAGGACAGGATCACACCGGTAAAGATAGCTGCCAGACCTGAGATGATCGGAACAAAGCGCTTGCCCGCAAAGAAGCCCAGGTATTCTGGCAGCTTGATGCGGTAGAAGCGGTTGAACATGTACGCAGCAATTGCACCGGAGATAATACCGCCCAGAACACCGGTATCAGCCAGGTGTTTAGCGGTGATTTCTTCAGCCGGTAAATGCAGTACCAGCGGCGCAACCACAGCCATGGTTTTCACCATGATGCCATAAGCGACGACTGAGGCGAGTGCGGATACGCCATCGTTATTGGTGAAGCCTAATGCTACACCGATAGCGAAGATAAGCGGCATGTTAGCAAAAACAGAACCGCCTGCTTCTGCCATAACATGAGAGACGACGGCTGGCAGCCAGCTGAAGTTTGCAGAACCGACGCCCAGCAGGATACCTGCGATAGGCAGCACGGAAACCGGCAGCATCAGCGATTTACCGACCTTCTGCAGGTTAGCAAATGCATTCTTAAACATAATTAGGAGTGCTCCTGAGTATTTGTACTTTTGTTATACACGTTGTGTATAGCTACGTTTTCACGCATTGGTGAGAGGGGAGAGACTCACCAGGGACAGGACATCTAAGTGCCCTTTTTATTTATTACACAGAGTAAAATAATTCACTCCGGTTTTGTTTGACGGCTATCACGTTTCAAAGAGCTATGGCGCAAAATTTTAATCTTCTTTACATAAAACGTGTCTGTATGTTTCAGAAATAACATTCACCGCCACTTTTATGGCGGTGAACTGTACTCGCTTTGTCTATTAATTACGAGCAATAAAATAAGCTATGAAATCAGGCAGATTGCAGGCGGGAAGGGGCGATGTGGAAAAGGCGGGCGAAGTTATCGGTCGTCTGCAGCGCAAGCTGTTCAAGGCTTACGCCCTTCAGTACCGCCATGTACTCTGCCACGTCTCGTACCATCGCTGGCTGGTTCTCTTTACCACGATGCGGTACCGGAGCCAGGTACGGGGAATCGGTCTCAACCAGCAGCCTGTCCAGCGGTACATAGCGTGCGGCATCGCGAAGCTGCTCCGCATTACGGAAAGTGACAATGCCGGAAAACGAGATATAGAAGCCCATATCCAGTAGCTTACCCGCCGTCTCTCTATCTTCAGTGAAACAGTGTAGTACACCGCCGCAATCCGTCACCTTTTCTTCCTGCAGGATGGCCAGGGTATCGGCACGCGCGTCGCGGGTATGAACGATGACCGGCTTGTTCAGCTCACGGCCAATCTGAATGTGCTGGCGAAAAGAGAGCTGCTGCTGTGCTTTGGTTTCCGGCGTGTAGAAGTAGTCCAGCCCGGTTTCCCCCATCGCAACCACGCCCTCTTCCGCCGCCAGACGACGCAGCTCTTCAACGTCATACGGCTCATCCTGATTCAGCGGGTGAACGCCGCAGGAGAAGACCACTTCCGGGCGATTGCCCACCAGCTCACGCATACTGCGATAGCCAGGTATGGTGGTGGCGACCGCGAGGGCAAAACGAACGTCGCGCGCGGCGGCTTTCGCCATCACATCGTCAACGTCTTTGTGCAGGGATTCATAATTAAGGCCATCAAGATGGCAATGCGAGTCGACTAAAAACATGGTGTCTCTCTTAGAGGTGGGATACTGGCAGTACCACACCAGGTTGCAAATACTGTTCCCAGCGCAGCAGGCGCTCGGTGAGGATCAATTCTCGGTTCAGCCCCGTCACGCTCAGCAGCTGCTCACGGCAGGTGCAGGCATCGGCGGCTATCACCTGTAGGCGTGAAGCGGATAGCGTGCTCGCCAGTTGATGCACTAAGCCAAGGCTATCGGCATTGGTCAGCCGCGTAATGCGCTGTTGATGCTTCAGCGCATCCAGCAGCAGCGACGAGAACCAGTGCAGACGCGCCACGACAGAATCATGGTTCAGCGTCGGCAAAAGCGCCAGCCAGTCACCGCTGGTTAAGGTGACGCTCAGCGCCTGACAGAGTTTTTCGCGCGCGCCCCAACTTTCTGGAGCCAGCAGATCCAGCGCGGCCGCCGGTGCATGGTCGCACAGGCGCAGCGCGGTGAGCAGCGTCTCGCGCGGCTGGCTGATTTCTCGCTCCAGCCACGCCAGCGCATAGGCTTCGCTCGGCGGCGCCAGATGGAATGCGCGACAGCGACTACGGAGCGTCGCCAGCAGGCGCGCGGGCTCTTCACAAGCAAGGAAGAACCAGGTGTTTTTCGGTGGCTCTTCCAGCGTTTTTAACAGCGCGTTGGCGGCGGCTTCAGTCAGCAGTGCCGCATCGGCAATCCACACCACTTTCGCCCCGCCAAGGCGTGAATGTTCGTACAGCTTTTCGCTGGTGTCGCGCACCGCGTCGATGCCCAACGTGCTTTTGCCTTTCTCCGGCTGCAGCACGTAGTAATCCGGGTGCGTCCCCGCCTGCATCAGCTGGCAGCTATGGCACTGGCCGCAGCTTTTATGGCCGTCAGGGGTCTGGCACATCAGAAAACGGGTGATGGCGTAGGCCAGTGAATCAGCCCCCATTCCGCCGCGCGCCTGAATCAACAGCGCGTGGTGACCCCGTCCAGCCTGGTAGCTTGCGACAAGCTGCTCAAACGGTGGGCGTAACCACGGATACCATTTCATGCCTGCTGCTCCGCAACCCAGGCGGTGACCGCCGCACGGATATCGCTCATCACGTTGTCCAGCGGCTGGGTGGCATCAACGGTAATAATACTGCTATCTTCCGCCGCCAGCTCCAGATAACGGGCGCGGGTGCGGTTAAAGAAGTTCAGCGACTCCTGCTCAATGCGGTCGAGGTCACCACGCGCACGGGCACGCTTCAGGCCCACTTCCGGAGTCACGTCGAGATAAATAGTCAGGTTCGGACGAAAATCGCCAAGCACGGTATTGCGCAGCGTCGCCAGCATCTCTCTATTGATCCCGCGACCGCCGCCCTGATAGGCCTGAGTGGAGAGATCGTGGCGGTCGCCAATGACCCACTTCCCGCTCGCCAGTGCCGGTTTGATCACCGTTTCAACCAGCTGTACGCGCGCGGCGTAGAACATCAGCACTTCCGCTTTATCGGTAATCACTTCGTCGCCGACTGATTTGATGTCCAGCACCAGGCTGCGCAGTTTTTCTGCCAGCACGGTACCGCCGGGTTCACGGGTGAACAGCAGATCGTTTACGCCGAGGTCGCGAAGCGTTTCGACAACCACGTCGCGAGCGGTGGTTTTGCCCGCCCCTTCCAGTCCTTCAATGACGATGTAATTACTGCGCATTTTTATCCTTTAGCACTTTCAGGTAATCCTGTACCGAGCGGTTATGGCTCGCAAGATTGGTATTAAACGTATGCCCGCCTTTGCCGTCGGCCACAAAATAGAGGTACGGCGTTTTTGCCGGATGCGCGGCGGCATTCAGCGAAGCTTCGCCAGGGCTGGCAATCGCGCCCGGCGGCAGGCCAGAAATCGTGTAGGTATTATACGCGGTTGGGGTCTCAAGATCTTTACGGGAAAGCTTTCCGTCGTAGCTCTCACCCATGCCGTAGATAACGGTCGGATCGGTTTGCAGACGCATGCCGATGCGCAGGCGGTTAATAAACACCGACGCTACGCGGTCGCGCTCTTCTGGTACTGCGGTCTCTTTCTCAATGATAGAAGCCATCGTCACCAGCTGGTTTTTGTCATTGTACGGCAGGTTATCCGCCCGCCCTTCCCAGACTTTATCGACCTGTGCGACCATTTTCTGGTGCGCGCGCTTGAGGATAGCCACATCGCTGGTATTGGCGGTGTACATCCAGGTGTCAGGCCAGAACCAGCCTTCAACCCATTCCGGGTTATCGAACTTGAGCGCTTCGGCTACCGTGGCGTATTTATCATCGCTCAGCGTGTGTTTGATGTACGGCGCTTCACGTAGCTGCTTGAGATAGTCGCTGAGGCGCATCCCTTCGACAAAACGCAGCGGGAACTGCGCTTCTTTGCCGCTACCCAACAGCTGCAGCATTTCACGCACGGTCATCTGCGGCGTGAAACGATAGGTACCTGCCTTAAAGTGGGAAAGTTCTGGTTCAAGACGCAGCAGCCACTGGAACACCCGTGGACGGTTGATCACTTTCTCAGCGTAAAGCTGGTCGCCCAGCGCCAGTCGCCCGGTGCCGGTTTTTAGCGTAAAGACGGTCTCGTCTTTAATCAGGAGCGTACTGCTGGCGAGCTGTCGGACTTTCCACACGCCAATACCGGCGGCAATGCCCAGAATAACCAACAGTAACAAAACTACGCGTAACATTTTCTTCATGCTAATCAGGCGACTCACAAAGTGGGGCTAGAAATTGGTAAAGTTCGCGGGCAGACCACTGCTGCTCCGCATAGCGCTTAACGGGGATAAGCGGCATCAGCGCGTTACAAATAAGCACTTCATCCGCATCCGCTATCGCCGTCTGCGGCGCATTCACTTCGACAACACGAAACGCCGAGCGTGCCAGCTGCGCAATAATAAACTGGCGCATAATTCCATCCACTCCAGCCTGGTCGAGGCGCGGGGTAAACACATCCTGCCCGCAGCGCCAGAACAGGTTGGCGGCACAGCATTCCGTAAGCCACCCGTCGCTGTCAAGGACAAGGGCCTCATCGGCCGTCGTCTGCTCAAGATGAGAACGAATCAGCACCTGCTCGAGGCGATTGAGGTGTTTAAGTCCTGCGAGATACGGGTTACGTCCAAGCGTTACCGGGCTGAGCGCAAGGGTGATCCCCTCCTCTTTCCAGCGTGCGTAATGGGCTGGTGCGGCCGATGTCGAGAGTATCCGTGTCGGCGTCTGGCAGGCGCTGCCGCTATAGCCACGGCCACCTGCGCCACGGCTAAGGATGATTTTGAGCACCCCATTTTGCAGGCGCTGCGCCAGCAGCATCATCTCATCGCTGAGCGTTGACCATGATTCGAAGGGAATAGCCAGCCGTTGACAGGCGGACTGCAGGCGGGCGATGTGCGCAGGCAGAAGCTGCACCCGGCCGTTGACCACTCTGGCGGTAGAAAAGCAACCGTCGCCAAACTGAGTAGCGCGATCGTTCACCGCGAGCGTGTTCTGTTCGAGGCCATTAATCAAGAACATAGCGGCTCCTTATTGATGGTCGGGTAGTGTCGCAGGATGAAACGCGTTGAACAAGCAGAGAAAGCTGAATAAAAAAAGGCCCGACAGGCGGGCCTTCATCGATGCGTTGTCTGATAGCGCGTCGCTATCAGACAATCAGGCTCAGACCTTTTTGAAGATCAGTGAACCGTTGGTACCACCAAAGCCGAAGGAGTTACACAGCGTGTACTCCATACCGCTGACCTGACGCGCTTCGTGAGGCACGAAGTCCAGGTCGCAACCTTCATCCGGGTTATCCAGGTTGATGGTTGGCGGAACAGCCTGATCGCGCAGCGCCAGGATGGAGTAGATAGATTCTACTGCGCCTGCAGCACCCAGCAGGTGGCCGGTCATAGACTTGGTGGAGCTGACCATTACGCGGCTAGCAGCGTCGCCAAAGACAGACTTAACGGCCTGTGCTTCTGCTTTATCGCCTGCTGGCGTAGAGGTCCCGTGGGCATTCACGTAGCCAATCTGACCCACGTCGATGCCGGCGTCGCGAATGGCGTTAACCATCGCCAATGCTGCACCTGCGCCGTTTTCCGGCGGTGAAGTCATATGGTACGCATCGCTGCTCATACCGAAGCCAACGACTTCAGCATAGATTTTCGCGCCACGTTTTTTCGCGTGCTCGTACTCTTCCAGTACGACCATACCTGCGCCGTCACCCAGCACAAAGCCATCACGCTCTTTATCCCACGGACGGCTCGCCGCCTGCGGGTTATCGTTACGCGTAGACAGCGCACGCGCCGCACCGAAACCACCAACACCCAGAGGGGTACTGGCTTTTTCAGCGCCACCGGCAACCATCGCATCCGCATCGCCGTAAGCGATGATACGCGCGGCCTGACCGATGTTGTGCACACCGGAAGTACAGGCGGTCGCGATGGAGATGCTTGGCCCACGCAAACCGAACATGATGGTCAGGTGACCTGCCACCATGTTAACAATCGTCGACGGAACGAAGAACGGGCTGATCTTACGAGGACCACCATTCACCAGAGAGGTGTGGTTTTCTTCGATAAGACCGAGACCGCCAATACCGGAGCCGATAGCGGCGCCAATACGGTGGGCGTTCTCTTCCGTAATTTCAAGGCCAGAATCCTGCATGGCCTGAACGCCAGCGACAATTCCATATTGAATGAAGGCATCCATCTTGCGCTGTTCTTTGCGCGAGATAATGTCATCACAGTTAAAATCCTTTACTAAGCCAGCAAATTTGGTTGCATAGGCGCTAGTATCGAAATGGTCGATCAGGCTGATGCCACTCTGACCGGCAAGGAGAGCTTTCCAGGTAGACTCTACGGTATTGCCGACAGGAGACAACATGCCCAGTCCGGTCACAACTACACGACGCTTAGACACGTTTGTCCTCCAGGGAGGGATAAAATAGATACTTGTGGGACAAAAAGATAAAACTCAGGCGGTCGAATGACCGCCTGGAGATGTTCACTTACGCCTGGTGACCGTTGATGTAATCAATGGCAGCCTGAACGGTGGTGATTTTCTCAGCTTCTTCGTCCGGAATCTCAGTATCAAACTCTTCTTCCAGAGCCATTACCAGCTCAACGGTGTCAAGAGAATCTGCGCCCAGGTCTTCAACGAAGGAAGCATTGTTGGTCACTTCTTCCTGCTTAACGCCCAGCTGTTCGCCGATGATTTTCTTAACGCGTTCTTCGATAGTGCTCATACTCTTAAATTTCCTATCAAAACTCGCTTTCGCGATGGTTTTCGTAGTGTATAAAATGTTGAAAAATTTGCAACTAAATCCCGGCAGGTCGTACCACGATTTTACGCTATTTTGCGGGTGTTTGCCCTCATAACGCAAATGATTTTGCACTAATCATACTCAGACATACGTAGATTGCCCGTTGTCTGAGCACTTTGTGCAAAACGCAATCAGACCATGTACATCCCGCCGTTTACGTGCAACGTTTCACCAGTGATGTAACTTGCTTCGTCGGAGGCCAAAAATGCAACCGCACTAGCGATTTCATTTGGAGTGCCGAGGCGCCCCGCAGGAACTGCCGCCAGTGTACCCGCACGCTGCTCATCGGTCAGCGCACGCGTCATGTCCGTTTCAATAAAGCCCGGAGCAACAACGTTCACAGTAATACCGCGTGACGCAACTTCACGCGCCAGTGATTTACTGAAGCCGATCAGACCCGCTTTCGCCGCAGCGTAGTTAGCCTGACCCGCATTTCCCATGGTACCAACCACAGAACCGATAGTGATGATACGCCCATGACGCTTTTTCATCATAGCGCGCATTACCGCTTTTGACAGACGGAAAACAGATGACAGGTTGGTTTCGATGATATCGTTCCACTCGTCATCTTTCATGCGCATTAACAGGTTATCACGAGTAATCCCGGCATTATTGACCAGAATGTCGACTTCGCCAAATTCCGCGCGGATATTTCCGAGAACAGATTCAATAGATGCTGGATCGGTCACATTCAACAGCAGACCTTTACCGTTCGCACCCAAATAATCGCTAATCGCCTGCGCGCCGCTTTCGCTGGTCGCAGTACCGATAACTTTCGCGCCGCGAGCGACGAGAGTTTCAGCGATTGCGCGGCCAATACCGCGGCTTGCACCCGTTACCAGTGCAATTTTTCCTTCAAAGCTCATGCTATCCTCTTTATTGCGCAAGTGCCGCAGACAGGGCAACCGGCTCGTTAATGGCCGATGCAGTCAGGGTATCTACAATACGTTTGGTCAGACCGGTGAGGACTTTACCCGGACCAACTTCATACAGATGCTCTACACCCTGGGATGCCATAAACTCAACGGTTTTGGTCCACTGAACCGGGCTGTACAGCTGACGAACCAGCGCGTCACGAATCGCGTCGGCATCAGTTTCGCACTTCACGTCGACGTTGTTCACAACCGGAACGGTCGGCGCGTTAAAGGTAATTTTCTGCAGTTCTACGGCCAGTTTCTCGGCAGCAGGCTTCATCAGCGCACAGTGGGATGGCACGCTGACCGGCAGCGGCAGAGCACGCTTAGCGCCCGCTGCTTTGCAGGCTGCGCCCGCACGTTCAACCGCTTCTTTGTGACCGGCGATAACCACCTGGCCCGGTGAGTTGAAGTTCACCGGAGAAACCACCTGGCCTTCCGCAGACTCTTCGCACGCTTTGGCGATAGACGCATCGTCAAGACCGATAATGGCGGACATGCCGCCGGTGCCTTCCGGTACCGCTTCCTGCATGAATTTGCCGCGCAGTTCAACCAGACGCACCGCGTCAGCGAAAGCGATAACGCCCGCGCACACCAGCGCAGAGTATTCGCCCAGGCTGTGACCGGCCATCAGGGTCGGTGCTTTACCGCCCTGCTGCTGCCACAGACGATACAGGGCAACGGAAGCGGTCAGCAGCGCAGGCTGAGTCTGCCAGGTTTTGTTCAGTTCTTCAGCAGGACCCTGTTGGGTCAGCGCCCATAAATCGTAGCCCAGCGCTGCGGAAGCTTCATGAAAAGTTTCTTCAATAACCGGATAGGTTGCTGCCAGCTCAGACAGCATGCCTACCGCCTGTGAACCCTGACCCGGGAACACGAAAGCGAATTGCGTCATGTTTATAATCCTTATACTTAGAAACGAACCAGCGCAGAACCCCAGGTGAACCCGCCACCGAAGGCTTCGAGCAGCACCAGTTGACCGCGTTTAATGCGACCGTCGCGTACCGCTTCGTCAAAGGCACACGGCACAGAAGCAGCGGAGGTGTTGCCGTGACGGTCGAGAGTGACTACGACGTTGTCCATCGACATGCCGAGCTTCTTCGCCGTCGCGCTGATAATACGTAAGTTCGCCTGGTGCGGCACCAGCCAGTCCAGTTCAGAACGGTCGAGGTTATTGGCCGCCAGCGTTTCATCAACGATGTGCGCCAGTTCAGTTACCGCGACTTTAAAGACTTCGTTACCCGCCATCGTCAGATGGATAGAGTTTTCCGGGTTAACGCGATCGGCGTTCGGCAGCGTCAGCAGCTTACCGTAGCTCCCGTCTGCATGCAGATGGGTAGAGATAATGCCCGGCTCTTCAGATGCGCCAAGCACCACGGCACCCGCGCCGTCACCGAAGATAATGATCGTGCCGCGATCGGTAGGATCGCAGGTACGTGCCAGCGTATCGGCACCGACCACCAGCGCATATTTCACTGCGCCAGTTTTGACGTACAGATCGGCCACGCTCAGCGCGTAGGTGAAACCTGCGCACGCTGCCGCGACGTCGAATGCCGGTGCGCCTTTTACGCCCAGCATTTCCTGAATCTGACAAGCTGCACTTGGGAAAGCGTGGGTAGCAGAAGTGGTAGCAACCACAATCAGCCCCAGTTCGCTGGCTTCAATACCCGCCATTTCCAGCGCGCGTTTTGCCGCTTCGTAACCCAGCGTAGACACGTTTTCATCAGGGCCAGCAATACGGCGCTCACGGATACCTGTACGGGTGACAATCCACTCGTCAGACGTATCAACCATTTTTTCCAGATCGGCGTTAGTCCGCACTTGCTCAGGCAGATAGCTGCCGGTACCAATAATCTTCGTATACATGTACGCTCAGTCACTTTTCGCTAATATAGCCGCCCTATTCAACCATCGGGGCGCTGGCACTATCGGTTGCCAGCTTCCAGAGTGTCGAATCCTGCGGGGTATACGGATTCCAGGCGAGCGGCAATTCGCTGAGGAACTTGTCGCTGCACCGCCTGCACTGCCTGTTCTATAGCGATCGCAAAGGCTCGCTGATTGGCTGCACCATGACTCTTAATCACCGTGCCGCGCAATCCTAACAGACAGGCGCCATTATACTGGTCGGGGTTGAGGTGACTGAATCGCCTTGTCAGGCTTTTTTGTAACCAACGCTTTAATAAAAGCAGCCACCACGACCGTTTTTTCCCTTCGCTCTGAGATTTCAGCAGCGAGAGGAAGACTCTGACAACCCCTTCCATCGTCTTTAAGGTGACGTTACCTGTGAAGCCATCGCAAACCAGCACATCGGTTTTACCCGTCAACAGTTCATTGGCTTCAAGATAGCCGATATAGTTGAGGGAAGAGATTGTTTTTAACACTAATGAGGCGTCACGAATACTATCATGACCCTTAATCTCTTCTTCACCAATGTTCAGTAGCGCAACGCGCGGGTTTTCAATTCCCAGCACGTCTTCGGCCATGACCGAACCCATGACGGCAAACTGCACCAGCATGTTACTGTCGCAATCCACGTTGGCACCGAGATCCAGCACCACCGTTTTGCCCTTTTGCTGATGCGGTAGAACCGTCACCAGCGCTGGGCGCTCAATCCCCTGAATGGGCTTGATCAATAATTTTGCCAGCCCCATCAGCGCACCGGTGTTTCCAGCGCTGACGCAGGCTTCAGCCCGCCCTTCTTTCACCATCTCAAGCGCCACGCGCATTGAACTACCGCGGCTATGGCGGATAGCATGCGAGGGCCGTTCATCACTGGCAATAACCGACTGGGCAGGGATAATCTGCAAACGTGAACGTTGTTCAAAGTCAGCTTTGGCAAGTAATGGCGTAATGTCGTCGGGATTACCGACTAAAAGAAGTGAGAGTTGCGGATTAGAACTCAGTGCCTGCAATGCTGCAGGCACTGTCACGGAAGGGCCAAAATCGCCCCCCATGACATCTAACGCCAGGGTTAGACGTGTCAAGGTATCGTCGCCGCTTGGTTTGGGTTTCCCCGCGTTAACGGGGAAATTCCTCACTAAGCTTCATCACGCTTTCGCGTGATTACTTAGCGATTACCTTACGGCCACGGTAGAAACCGTCGGCAGTGATGTGGTGACGCAGGTGTTGTTCACCAGAAGTTTTGTCTACAGACAGGCTGGTGACTGCGGTCAGAGCGTCATGGGAACGACGCATGCCACGTTTGGAACGGGTTGGTTTATTCTGTTGTACGGCCATGGACCTTACTCCTCAATTACTTTTGCTTTAAGCTGGCTAATACGGCAAATGGGTTTGGCTTCTGTGCCTCTTCAGGCAATTCACCAAAGACCATGTCCGCCTCGGACACTTCACAGTGTTCAGAATCATGCACCGGAACTACCGGCAAGGCGAGGATGATTTCATCTTCAACCAACGCCAGCAGATCGATTTCACCGAATTCGTTAACCTCAATCGGCTCATACGCTTCCGGGAGTGCCTCAACCTGATCATCATTTTTGACCGGACTGAAACAATACTTTGTGTAGACACGATGAGTAAACGGTTTCCCGCAACGCTGACATTCTAACGATACCGTCACCTTCACATCACCGGTCAGAACCGCGAGGCGTTGGTTATCGATCTCGAAGGACATTTCGCATTCTACATCACTGTCCACACTGACTACGGACGCGGCGACGCGCTCCGCTTGATCGGGGGTATAGATACCCTGGTAATCAAGGCGTTTTTGAGCCGTACGAACCGGATCGAGAGTCAGGGGTAATTTTACCTTTTGCATAGGGCGCGCATATTAACTTTGTAACGTCATAGAGTCAAAGAAAAAGGCAGCCTCAGGTTGCCTTTTGCCAATAATTCGCACACATTGCGGCCTATAGTTTAAAATGTCGGAATCTAATTCGCTACCGTCTATTTAAAAAATTATGCCTGAATTGATTCTTGCTTCGACATCCCCCTATCGCAAACAGCTTCTGGAGAAACTCGGCCTGCCCTTCGAGTGCGCCGCCCCCGAGGTTGACGAACTGCCGTTACCTGGCGAAACCCCACGCAGCCTGGTACTGCGACTGGCGCAGGCCAAGGCCCAGGCGCTGGCAACACGTTTTCCTGACCATCTGATTATTGGCTCCGACCAGGTCTGTTTGCTTGATGGCGAAATCACCGGTAAACCGCACACCGAAGAGAATGCTCGCCTGCAATTAAAAAAGGCCAGTGGCAATGTGGTGACGTTTTATACCGGGCTGGCGTTGTATAACTCCGCGAATGGTCAGTTACAAACGGAATGTGAACCGTTCGACGTCCATTTCCGCCATTTAAGTGAGCAAGAAATCAACGCCTATATCCGTAAAGAAAACCCACTCAACTGCGCCGGTAGCTTTAAAAGCGAAGGGTTAGGGATCGCATTATTTGACCGTCTTGAAGGGCGCGATCCGAACACGTTGATTGGTTTACCGCTGATTGCCCTGTGCAAAATGCTGCGTCGGGAGAGCTTTAACCCACTGGCAGATTAGTGCATCCCCGGCCGAGCACAGCGACGCCGGGAAATCCCACCCGCGATCACAGTTTATTTTTTCATCGCCACTACAATCCAGACTCCACATTGAAACATTGTTTTAATTTAAGGAGAGAGGATGCGTGGCACACCTAAACTGTTATTTATGCTGGCAATGCTGACCACAATGCAGGCTAATGCCGTTGATGACTGGCAGCAACAGGGCATTGTCGAGGGTAATCTTCCCGCCAGCTGGCAACAGATGAAAAGCCAGATGCAGTACCCGGACTCATGGCTTTCCGGGCACTACTCCAATTTTAAAACGTGGCAGCAGCATGCCCGTCAGTTATTGCGTCAGTCGCTTCTCACTCCTGACTCGACCAAACCTTTCAACGCACAACACATCGCCCGCGAAGACCGGGGCAGTTACACTGCCGAAAAGCTGGCCCTTAACATCACCGACGATAACCGCATCGCCGCGCTGATGCTGACGCCAAAATCCCCCGGCCCACATCCAGCAATCGTCCTGCTCCACGACCACGGTTCGAAATTCGATATCGGCAAAGAGAAACTCATCCGCCCGTGGGGTAATGCCGAGCAACTTGCCAGCGCCCAGGCCTGGGCCGATAAGTTCTTCACCGGGCGTTTTATCGGCGATGAACTGGCAAAGCGTGGCTATGTGGTGATCGCTATCGACAGTCCCGGCTGGGGCGACCGCGGGCCGATGGTGTATGAGCAGCAGCAGGCACTGGCCAGCAATTACTTTAATCTGGGCCGCTCGCTGGCAGGTGAAGTGGCGTATGAAGATATGCGCACCGTAGACTTCCTCGCCTCGCTGAAAGGGGTCGATAGCCAGCGTATCGGCGTGCTCGGCTTCTCAATGGGCGGGTATCGCGCCTGGCAGCTAGCAGCGCTCTCCAATAAGGTCGCCGCGACGGCGGTTATCTCCTGGTTCGGTACCTATAACGGCCTGATGACCCCGGGCAACAACGTCCTTCGCGGCCAGTCGGCCTTTTACATGCTGCATCCGGGCATGGCGGCCAAAATGGATATTCCGGATATCGCCAGCCTTGCCGCACCGAAACCGATGCTGATTTTTAGCGGCGGACAGGACAAGCTTTTCCCCGCCAGCGCAGTCAACGATGCCTTTGCCAAAGTGCACCGCGTCTGGTCTTCGCAAAAAGCCGACAACATGCTGGTCACCAAAACCTGGCCAGCGTTAGGTCACGTCTTTTACCAGCAACAGCAGGAGGAAGTTTTCCCGTGGCTGGATAAATGGCTTAAACCTTAACCCTTCGCCCTCAATCCGGCACAATAACGGGCTTGGGGGCATAGCTTTTTCTGGTCGGACTCAGTACTCTCTCGCCACTCTTTTTCCTGACCCAAGGAGTGCTCCGTGAGCGCCCCATCTTCACAACCTTCTGCCTCGCTTTGGCTTCCTATCACTCTCGCCAGCGTGATCCTGATGATCACGATGGGTATCCGTCAGACCGTGGGGCTATTTGTGCACCCTATCGTGATGGAAACGTCGATGAGTATCGCCGAAATCAGCATGGCGCTGGCGATTGGCCAATTGATGTGGGGAGCCTTCCAGCCGCTGTTTGGCGCATGGGCTGATAAACGCGGCGCGTTCAGCGTACTGGTGCTTGGCGCGCTGATGATTGCACTGGGTCAGATTGGCACGCTGTGGGCTGCGTCGTTTCTGCCCTTAACCCTGGCGCAAGGTCTGCTCAGCCCAGCAGGTGCCGCTGCAGGCAGCTTCTCGGTACTGATTGGCGTCGTGGCCAGCCGTCTGCCTACCGATAAGGGTTCCATGGCAAGCGGGCTGATCAACGCCGGTGGTTCGGTTGGGCAGTTTATCTTTGCCCCACTGGTGCAGTTGATTATCGGCCTGCGCGGTATGGCCTCCGGGCTGGTGTTTCTGGCGATTGCCGCCCTTGCGACCATCTTTCCATCCTGGATGCTGTGTCGTGGCGATAAACGTCAGCTGACACATGCGCCTGCCTCATCGGTGGCCGACCCAGGACTTAAGCAGCAGATCGCCCTCGCCTTTCGTAACCCAAGCTATCTGTTGCTGCACGCAGGCTTTCTCACCTGCGGTTTTCACGTCGCATTTCTGACCACCCATCTGCCATCTGAAGCCGCGCTCTGCGGACACGATGCCACCGTCCCGGCTATCAGCCTGTCGCTGATTGGCTTATGCAACATTGCGGGCAGCATCATGGCGGGTTTTCTCGGCAAGCGTTATCCGATGAAGTACATTCTGGCGGTGCTGTATGCCTCCCGCGCGGTGATGATTGCGCTGTTTCTGGTTTCTTCGAAATCAGAAGCAGCCTTTTATCTCTTCGCCTGCGCAATCGGCTTTACCTGGCTTGCCACCGTGCCGCCGACGGCAGGCATCATCGGCAAGCTCTTTGGTACCCGCTATCTGGCAACGCTGTTTGGTTTTACGCTGTTTACCCATCAGATGGGGGCCTTTTTCGGTGCCTGGCTGGGCGGCGTGGCGATGCAGTACGAAGGAAGTTTGACGTGGGTGTGGTACGCGGATATTGCGCTGGCGCTGCTGGCCGCGCTGGTGAATCTACCGATTAAAGAAAAAAGCGTCGCCGTTCGCGTCAGCGACATGGCGTAAAAAAAGCGGGCTATCAGAGCCCGCTTTTCACTTTATACCAACCTGTTACTGCTGCTTGCTTTGATGACGTAGCACCTGCAGGCAGCGCTTGAGCTGGTCGTCCAGCGGCGCTTCAATGCGCAGCACTTCACCCGTACCCGGGTGAGTAAACTTCAGTGCCGCAGCATGCAGGAACAGACGGTTCAGGCCAGTGCCTGCGAGCTGTTTATCAAACTCGCGATCGCCATAGCGGTCATCGAAGGCAATCGGGTGACCGGCATGCAGCGTGTGTACGCGGATCTGGTGCGTACGCCCGGTCACTGGGCTGCAGCGCACCAGCGTGGCGTGGATATAGCGCTCTTCCACCTTAAAGCGGGTTTCAGACGGCTTCCCTTCCTGGCTCACGCGCACAATACGCTCGCCGCTTTGGAGAATATTTTTCAGCAGCGGTGCCTGCACCACTTTAACGTGGGACTGCCACTGACCGCGCACCAGCGCCAGGTAATCTTTTTGCATCCCTTTTTCGCGCAGCTGTTCGTGCAGCGAACGCAGCGCAGAGCGCTTCTTCGCCACCAGCAGGACGCCGGAGGTATCGCGGTCCAGGCGGTGCACCAGTTCAAGGAAACGGGCTTCCGGGCGTAAGGCGCGCAGCCCTTCAATCACGCCAAAGCTCAGGCCGCTGCCGCCGTGCACGGCGGTACCAGAAGGCTTATTCAGCACAAGGATATGATCGTCTTCATAGAGGATCACATCGCTCAGCGCCGCTACTTTTTGCAGATGCGGCGACACCGCCTCTTCTTCACGCTCAGCGACGCGCACCGGTGGGATACGCACTTCATCACCGGCTTCCAGCTTATATTCTGGTTTGATGCGTTTTTTGTTTACCCGCACTTCGCCCTTACGCAGGATGCGGTAAATCATGCTCTTCGGCACGCCCTTCAGCTGGGTGCGCAAAAAGTTGTCAATTCGTTGCCCGGCTTCATCAGCGCTAATGGCAATCATTTTTACGGTCGGAGTCTCAGTTTTCATGGTGCGCGATTCTAAATATCCCGGCTCAATAGCGCCACTCATTTTTCTATGCTTATATTTATCATTACCCATTTCTGACGTTGCTTCACCCTATGAGTTGTTTGTTATTAGAACAATCTCATCGGACTGGTGAAAAAACTGTGAGTAACCGGGTGATAAAAGGTGAAAGTCATCTTGCTATAACCAGGTTAGCAAGGAATAATGAATCTGTTTTCCGTGTTGAACCTGGAATAACAAGGATATTTACGGAATGACCAGTTTTGTCCGTCCGATCATCCACGCAGCAATGGCGTAAGACGTATTGATCGTTCAGACAGTTAGCGGGCTGCGAGTTGCAGTCCTTACCGGTACATATACTGTATGAATTTTAGATGGCAGACAGAAAACGCAACGGGAAACATCCGTGCAGACCTCTACCTTCTGAAAGATAACGAGTATAAATGGAATCTTCTCTGGAGAGTTATCCCAGGCTGTTCCCCAAATAATTGCGCTGTGTTTCCGCTTGAAACACAGGCTACCGACACTCTGCGCCTCTTAAGCGAGCGACAACCGTGAGGTTGGCGACGTGAATAGTCACGAGGCCATCGGTTTACCCCGGAAAGGCAACACTCTGCTCGCAGCTTAGTCGTCAATGTAAGAATAATGAGTAAGTTACGATGAAAAGAATGTTAATCAACGCAACTCAGCAGGAAGAGTTGCGTGTCGCCCTCGTTGATGGGCAGCGTCTGTACGATCTGGATATTGAAAGCCCAGGACACGAACAGAAAAAAGCGAACATCTACAAAGGCAAAATTACCCGTATTGAACCAAGTCTCGAAGCCGCATTTGTTGATTACGGCGCCGAACGTCATGGTTTCCTCCCCCTCAAAGAAATTGCTCGCGAATACTTCCCTGCTAATTACAACGCTCATGGTCGTCCGAACATCAAAGACGTACTGCGCGAAGGTCAGGAAGTTATCGTTCAGATTGATAAAGAAGAGCGCGGCAACAAAGGCGCTGCGCTGACCACCTTTATCAGTCTTGCGGGCAGCTACCTGGTGCTGATGCCGAATAACCCACGTGCTGGCGGTATCTCCCGTCGCATCGAAGGTGACGATCGCACCGAGCTGAAAGAAGCGCTGGCAAGCCTCGAGCTGCCGGACGGCATGGGCTTAATCGTACGTACCGCTGGCGTAGGTAAATCCGCCGAAGCGCTGCAGTGGGATTTAAGCTTCCGTCTGAAGCACTGGGAAGCTATCCAGAAAGCCGCAGACAGCCGCCCTGCCCCGTTCCTGATTCACCAGGAAAGCAACGTGATTGTTCGCGCCTTCCGCGACTATCTGCGCCAGGACATCGGCGAAATCCTGATCGATAACCCGAAAGTGATGGAGATGGCGCGTCAGCACATTTCTGCGCTGGGTCGTCCGGATTTCAGCAGCAAAATCAAACTGTACACCGGTGAAATCCCGCTGTTCAGCCACTACCAAATCGAATCGCAGATTGAATCCGCTTTCCAGCGTGAAGTCCGTCTGCCGTCAGGCGGTTCTATCGTTATCGATAGCACCGAAGCGCTGACCGCTATCGATATCAACTCCGCACGCGCCACTCGCGGCGGCGATATCGAAGAAACCGCATTCAATACCAACCTGGAAGCGGCCGATGAAATCGCCCGTCAGCTCCGCCTGCGTGACCTCGGCGGCCTGATCGTTATCGACTTTATCGACATGACCCCGGTACGCCACCAGCGCGCGGTTGAAAACCGTCTGCGTGAAGCGGTGCGTCAGGATCGTGCGCGTATTCAGATCAGCCACATTTCTCGCTTCGGCCTGCTGGAGATGTCCCGTCAGCGTCTGAGCCCATCACTGGGTGAATCCAGCCACCACGTCTGCCCACGCTGCTCCGGCACCGGTACCGTGCGTGACAACGAATCGCTGTCGCTCTCCATTCTGCGTCTGATTGAAGAAGAAGCGCTGAAAGAGAACACCAAAGAAGTTCATGCAATTGTCCCAGTGCCAATTGCCTCTTACCTGCTGAACGAAAAGCGCGCCGCTATCAGCGCCATCGAATCCCGTCAGGGCGATGTTCGCTGCATCATCGTGCCAAACGATCAGATGGAAACCCCGCACTACTCCGTACTGCGCGTGCGTAAAGGTGAAGAGACCACTACCCTGAGCTACCTGCTGCCGAAGCTGCATGAAGAAGCCATGGCGCTGCCGGTAGAAGAAGAGTTCGTTGAGCGTAAGCTGCCTGAACAGCCAGCGCTGGCGACCTTCGTGATGCCTGAAGTGCCAGAGCCTACGGCTGTCAAAACTGCTGCTGTTGCCGCTGCGCCACAGGCTACAGCGACCGCTGCTGCCGCACCTGCAGCACCAGGCCTGATCTCCCGTTTCTTCGGCGCACTGAAAAACCTGTTTGCCGGTACCCCGGAAACGCCAGTTGAAGCTCAGCCTGAGAAGCAGGAAGCCAAGCCTGAACGTCAGCAGGAACGTCGCAAACCGCGTCAGAACAACCGTCGCGACCGTAATGACCGCGGCGAACGTAACGACCGCCGTGGCGATCGCAACGAGCGTAACGAACGTAACGACCGTGGTGAAAACGCCGAAGGCCGTGAGCCGCGCGAGAGCCGTGAAGGCCGCGAGGACAACCGCCGCAACCGTCGTGAGAAGCCACAGCAGACCGGTGAAGCACGTGAAAACCGTCAGGTCGCTGCCGTAGACGACAGCGAGAAAGCGAAATCCCGTGACGAGCAGCAGCAGTCCCGCCGCGAACGTAACCGCCGCCGCAACGACGAAAAACGTCAGCAGCCGCAGGAAGCTAAGCCGCAGAGCCGCGAAGAGCAGCCGGTCATTGCTGAGGAAACCGCAGCGGAAGAGCGCGTTCAGAACATGCCGCGTCGCAAGCCGCGCCAGCTGTCGCAGAAAGTGCGTATCGAAACCCCTGAGCAGACCGCAGCACGTGAACTGATTGCTGATGAACCGCAGCAGGAAGAAGCACCACGTACCGCTCTGGCGAAAGTTGACCTGCCAGCCGTCGTTGATGTTCCGGCGCAAGCCGAGCAGGACGATAGCGCAGAAGGTCGTGATAACAACGGTATGCCACGTCGCTCCCGTCGTTCTCCACGTCACCTGCGCGTCAGCGGTCAGCGTCGCCGTCGCTACCGTGATGAGCGTTACCCGACCCAGTCACCAATGCCGCTGACCGTCGCCTGTGCGTCGCCAGAACTGGCATCCGGTAAAGTGTGGATCCGTTACCCGGTTGCACAGGTTCAGGATCAGGCTATCGTTGATGCACCGGTTGAGCAGGAAGAGATTGCACAGCCAATCGTGGCAGAAACCGTTGAGCAAGCCGTAGCGCCTATCGCTGCCGCTGAGCCAGTTGCACCAGTAGCTGTTGAAGCGCCGGTACAGCCTGCAGAAGTGGTTGAGCCAGAAGCTGTCGTTGAACCTGTTGTGGTCGTTGCTGAAGCAGCGGCACCTGCGCTGGAAGAGACCCCTACTCCGGTCGTTACAGAAGCGGTAGCTGAAGAGCCAGTCGTTGTTGAAGAAGCGCCGGTACAGCCGGTTGCCGAAACCGCAGCGCCGGTTGAAGAAGCCAACGTGGAAGCCGAACCGGCTGCCGCAGAGCCAGTGGTTGAAGCTCCGGTAGCAGTAACGCCTGACGTGGTTGCGCCAGTTGTCGCAGCAGCTCCGGTCGTTGAAGCACCAGTGGTTGCTCCGACACCGGTTGTCGAAGCGCCCGTTGTCGCCGAGCCAGCCCCTGCCGCCGCTCACCATGCCACGGCACCAATGACCCGCGCGCCTGCGCCAACCTACGTGCCTGAAGCGCCGCGTCACAGCGACTGGGTTCGCCCTGCCTTTGACTTCGACGGTAAAGGTTCCGCCGGTGGTCACAGCGCAACGCATACCGCGACCTCAGGTCCAACCCGCCCGCAGCCGGTTGAATAACCGCCGCGCGTAAAATAAAAAATCGGCCCTGGTGGCCGATTTTTTTTACCCTCTTTTTGGCTGCTGCATGCCGGCAATTTGCGGCATCACTTCCCGCATCAGGTCGAGAAACTTGCGCAGCCGCGTCGGGTAGTATCGCGCCCACGGATACACCAGGTGCACCGGCAGCGGTGCGGCCTGCCACTGCGGCAATAGCTCAATTAGCTCCCCACTCGCTAATTCCGCCTCCACCGTCCAGCTTGAAACAATCGCCACGCCCACGTGCGCCAGCGCTGCATTCTTCGCCACGTACAGGCTGTCAGTGCTGAGCCGTGCCGCCACCGCGACATTCACCATCTCATCACTCTCGGTATGGCGTAGCGAGACCTCATGCTGATAGAAGGTGCTGATAGCAACCCACGGCAGCGCGGAGAGCAACTCAGGGCTGTCCACCGCCGGATAGCGCGCAAGCAGTTCTGGCGAGGCCACAATACAGCGCGGCACTTCCGCGAGCAGCACGGATACCGTTGCCGGGTCAACATCGGCCCCCACGCGGATCGCGCAATCAATATTATCGCTGATAAAGTCCACCGCTTTGTCATGGAGCATCCACTCCACCGACAGCTGCGGATAGCGCGCCAGAAAGCCCACCAGCGGCGTCAACAGCTGTTGCTGACCAAAAGCATGCGGCGCGCGTACCCGCAGCGTGCCGACCGGCTGGTCGTCAGAAAACTGTAAGGCATCTTCCAGCGCCAGCCAGGACTCCACCACCTGACGGGCATGCTGATAGCAGCGCTCACCGTCGTCCGTCAGCTTCATGGCATGCGTAGAGCGCTGCAGCAGCCTCGCGCCCAGCATCTCCTCCAGCGATTGCAGGCGGCGGCTGACGGTGGCCTGGGTGGTCTGTAGCTGCCGAGCAGCAGCGGAGAGCGAGCCGGACTCGACAATGCGAATAAAGGTTCGCATCAGCTCCACGCGATCTATACGCTCATTTCTTTTCATTATCGTTTTGCC
This sequence comes from Kluyvera sp. CHPC 1.251, assembly GCF_036759945.1. Taxonomy (NCBI): domain Bacteria; kingdom Pseudomonadati; phylum Pseudomonadota; class Gammaproteobacteria; order Enterobacterales; family Enterobacteriaceae; genus Kluyvera; species Kluyvera sp. CHPC 1.251. The sequence continues at coordinate 83,970 of NZ_JAPKIC010000004.1, forward strand.
TATACGTCAAACGTATAACTGTTTTACCACCTTGCCGGCTACCGCTCTACCCAAAAGACGCGGAAAATGCGCCTCATACACCGTTGAGGACAACAACATCATGAACAATCACGCCGCATCAACACAGGCAAACGGCCTGCTTATTTTTATCCTGGCGCTGGGTGCTGGGTTTAGCGTCGCCGCCATTTATTACGCCCAGCCGCTGCTTCCGCTGATGGGCGCGACCTTAAACCTGAGCGTGGAAGGCATGGGGCTGATTCCTACCCTGACCCAGGCCGGCTACGCGTTGGGGATTCTGTTTCTGCTGCCGCTGGGTGACCGCTACGACCGCCGGACGCTCATTCTGCTGAAAAGCCTGTCGCTGGCGGTACTGCTGCTGGTTTACAGCCTGACCCAGCAGTTTCACTCGCTGCTGGCGGTGAGTTTGCTTATCGGGATGGCAGCCACCATGGCGCAGGATATTGTCCCGGCGGCGGCGATCCTCGCTCCGGCTGGCAAGCAGGGAAAAATTGTGGGTACGGTGATGACCGGCCTGCTGCTGGGTATCCTGCTGTCACGTACCGTGAGCGGTGTGGTGGGTGAAGTATTTGGCTGGCGCATTATGTACCAGGCCGCCGCCGTCAGCATTGCGCTGATTGGTGCCCTGCTGTGGCGCGTGCTGCCGAATTTTACCGCCCACTCAGAGCTGCATTATCCGGCGCTGATGGCTTCAATGGCGCACCTGTGGCGTCGCTACCCGACGCTGCGTCGTGCCGCCATGGCGCAGGGTTTTCTCTCTATCGCCTTTAGTGCCTTCTGGTCTACCCTTGCCGTGATGCTGGCCGAGCACTACCACATGGGCAGCGCCGTTGCCGGTGGGTTCGGTATCGCCGGTGCCGCCGGGGCATTAGCCGCACCGCTGGCAGGGGGTCTGGCAGATAAAGTCGGTGCCGAAAAGGTCACTCAATTGGGCGCTTTGCTGGTCAGCATCTCATTTGCCCTGATGCTGCTGCTCCCCGTTCTGCCGCCGATGGCGCAGCTGGCGCTGATTGCCATTTCTGCCGTGGGCTTCGATCTGGGTCTGCAGTCGAGCCTGGTGGCGCATCAGAACCTGGTCTATAGCCTTGAGCCGCAGGCTCGTGGTCGCCTGAACGCGCTGCTGTTCACCGGGGTGTTTATCGGGATGTCCGTGGGTTCAGTGCTGGGTACGCAGGTTTATGCGATGGCCGGTTGGGAAGGCGTGGTCGTCCTGGCGACGATTGCTGGTCTGGTGGCGCTCGCCATTCGCATCAGCGAGACCTGGCGTCTGCGTAACGCCGCGCTGAACGCGCAGTAAGCGATGAAAAAAAGCCCGCGACGGGGTAGTGACGCGGGCGATAAAAACATATCCAGTTTCCAGATATGTCAAAACTTACATGTTTTATTTATTCAGTTGGAACAGCGACATTCCCTGCATATCCGTAAACGCTTTGTACGCTGCCTGTAGTGCGGTTTGCTGCATGGTGTAATTCGAAATCGTTTCGTTCCAGTCTACGTCGACCAGGTTGCTCATCTGCTGGGTTTGCGCCAGCGCACGGTCATCGCCCAGCGAATCGAGCTTATCGAGTTCGTTAAGCTGGGTACCCAGTTCGGCGCGTACGGTCAACACGTTGTTCAGCGAGTTGCTGAGGCTACGGTTGGTGCGGTCAATCACCGCCGCCGCCGCGTCTTTTTTGGTGTCGTCGTCACCAACCGGAGCTTTAAGCGCCGCAATCGCCGTGTCTAACGCCGTGAAGATATTCGTATCCGCATCCGGTTTAGCATTGCTGGTCGCACTGTCAAACACGAGGTTGCCGGTATGACCAATAACCATGGTGCGCGATGAATCAACCTGTTGTTCAACGTTGAGTGTCCCGCCGTTATAGACGCCCTGATCGTCAAACGGTGCCGTATCCGTTTTATAACCGGCGAAAATATAGCGCCCGTTACCGTCGGTGCTGTTGGCCAGGTTGAGGATCTGATCGCGGATGCCCTGCAGATCGGTAGCCAGAGAGGCGCGGTCATCATCGCTCAGCGTGCCGTTCCCAGCGTAGACAATCTTCTCCTGTGCCGACTGGATAGCCGTCGTGACCTGAGCCAGCGTTTTCTCTTCAATCGTTACACGCTGAGTAGCAAAGGTTCTCGCGCTCGCATACTGACTGTTCTGCGCCTGCGCCTGCGACAGCACGACGGCCTGAGAGGCGGCGACCGGGTCGTCCGACGCGCGGTTAACCCGCTTGCCGGTCGACATCTGTTCACCGTACTTCATCCAAGCAGACTGAGAATCGGTAATGCCTCTCATGTTCTGCTGATACATCATTAGGGTACTAACGCGCATGATGGTCCCTCTTCTTAGCGAATATTAATTAATGCGTCGAAGATGGTGCTTGCGGTTTGCAGCACCTGCGCATTGGCCAGGTAATACTGTTGATAAAGCTGCAGGTTGCCATACTCTTCATCGAGGTTAACCCCGGAGATTGACTGCTGCTGCTGAGTTAACTCGGTCACCACGCTTGCCTGCGTAGTGTTGCTGCTCTTCAGCGTGGCGGTTTTGGTCCCGATAGTACTCACCAGCGAGGCATAGGCATCGTTGAAGGTCTTCGAGCCGCCCACCACTTTGCTGTTTTGCAGGTCAAGCAGCTTTTGACCGTTGCGGTTATCGCTCTCGCCACCGTCTTTCGCGCCTGCGACCGCAAGCTCTGATTCGCTCGTAACCCCAACGCCCATATTGACGATCGCATCGCTCACCGGTTTGACAATAAAGCTGTCCCCTTCCGTCAGCGGCTTCGTTCCTGGCGCTATGTTGACGGTCAGACCGTCAAATTGCAGGCTCGTGGCGGTGCTGGTGTTGTCCAGCGTCACAGAGGTATTGTCCGACGTACGCGTCACCTGCCAGTCACCGTTGACGTAGGCCACTTTGTAGTCGGTTGCTTGCACCTTCGATGGGGTATCGATGGTGGCGCTCACGATCGATGTACCTTTGTTATTGGTGTTACTCACCACCGCTGGGTTGCCCACCTGGAAGAAGGTCTTGCTGCCCGGGTTGCCGTTAGCATCGAACCCCTGGCTGTGGATATCATTAAACGCTTTCGCAAATGACATCGCCATCTGGTTGAGGGTGTTGCGCGTCTGGTCCAGATCCTGGGAGCGGAAGGTCAACATACCGCCCAGCGAGCCGGTGGTCAGCAGCTTTTCCGGAATCTCAACGTTGCCCGCGACGTTATCCACATACGCCACAGTAGTGCGCGTTGGATCGGCGCTGCTCGGTACCGCAGCAAGTTGGTTCGACTTTGTGCCCGCCACCAGCGTGTAACCGTTGGCCATGGTGATGTTATAGGTGCTGCCGTCCTGGACGTTGACCTCAACGCCCACGAGTTTGTTCAGATCGCTCACCAACTGATCGCGCTGATCCAGCAGGTCGTTCGGCGATGCCCCCGCCCCCACGCCGGTCAGACGTGAGATTTTGTCGTTCAGGCTGGCAATCTGCGAGGTGTAGTTGTTGATCTGCTCAACGGTCGAGGTGATGCTCAGGTTGACCTGTTTGTCCTGATCGCGCAGATACTGATCGGCAACCTTGAACTGGTTAACCACGCCATCGGCTTTGCCGAGCACGGTCTGACGTGCCGCCGGATCTTCGGCGTTGCTGACCAGCGTTTGCAGGCTGCTGAAGAAGTCCTGCAGGGTGGTCGAGATATTATTGGTCGTGCTCGCGAACATATTGTCGAGCTTAGAAACCTGCTCGTAGCGCGTCGCCAGACCGCTGCTCTGATTTTGTGCAGAACGCAGCTGGTTGGTGATAAACGCGTTGTACTCACGTTGAATGCTGGAGACATTAACGCCATTGCCCACCCAACCGCCCGCGCCCAGCGTGCTGTTGGCAGAAGCCAGCACCGTCGTCTGACGGGTGTATCCCGCTACGTTATAGCTGGAGATGTTGTTACTGGTGGTATTCAGCGCCGACTGTGCGGCGCTCAGCCCGCTCATCGCGCTGTTAATTAAACTGGACATGAACGCTCCTTCTTAAGACCATGGTATTACTTATCGGATATCGGACGGCAAACTTGAGGCTCATCAGAACAGATTTTCGATATCGTTACGGTAGGTATTGCTGACCTTGTCGCTCATCGCTTTTAGTTGCTGAATCATGCTGGTCAATTTGCGCGCATACTGCGGGTCGGTGGCGTAGCCAGCGTTCTGTAACGCCTGTGCGCCCTGCTCTGCCGTAGATGCGGAGGTCACCGCCGCATAGCGCGGGTTGCGAGTTAGCAGACTCACGTAGTCCGACAGCGCTTCCAGATACGAGCTGTAGACGCGGAATTTGGCTTTCACCTTCTTCGCTTCGCCGTTTTCAAATTCAGTGGTGGTGATTTCCGTCACCTTGCCCTTCCAGTCACCGGACGCCTTCACGCCGAACAGGTTAAAGCTTGGCTCGCCGTTTTCCCGGCGGATCTGCCGCTGCCCCCAGCCGGACTCCAGCGCGGCCTGCGCCAGAATCAGGTGGTGAGGAATACCGCTCTGTTCGCTCGCCAGCCGCGCCGGAAGCGACAGCTGGGCGAGGAAGTCTTTGCTGTCGCCGGAGAGCGGCGTATCGCTGCTGTCCGGCGCCTTCGGCAGCGCCTTACGCACCATCTGCGTCAGCGCGGCATTCTGGTAGCTGGTCACCGTCTGCATATCGAACTTCATCGGTACCTGGCCGACGTTGTCGGCCGGTTCCTGCTGCTGCGTCGACAGCTGTTTGACCATCTCTTCCGCCAGGCCCAGACCTTTTCCTGCGGTCATCTGCTGGGCTATTTGCTGGTCATACATACTGGTGTAGAGCCGCGTCTGGTCGCTGCTGAAAAGACCGTCTTTCGGCAGCGTTTCACGCATGCTTTTCAGCATCATCTGCACGAACATCCCTTCCACCTGACGCGCCACCGGCCGCAGGTTGGCCTGCGGGTCCTGCCCGGCCTTGGTTTTCAGTTCATTCAGTGACTGCGCATCCCAGGCGGCGCTTGCCAGTAATTTGCTGTCGGTCAGCATTAGACAATCTCCACCTTGGCGCGCAGGCAACCTGCGCTCTGCATCGCCTGAATAATCGACATCAGGTCGATTGGCGTTGCCCCCAGCGCATTCAATGCACGCACCACGTTGTTGAGGTTGGCGCTGGCGCGAATGCTCTGCAGCGAACCGCCGCTCTGGCGAAGGTCAATTTGCGTTTGCGGCGTGACCACGGTACGGCCGCCAGCAAACGGCGTATCCGGCTGGCTCACCTGCGCGGAGCGGTTAACGGTAACGGACAGGTTACCTTGCGCGACGGCACAGCTATCCAGCGTCACTTCACGGTTCATGACCACCGATCCGGTACGAGAGTTGATAATGATCTTCGCGTCCTGCGGCGTGGTACCCACTTCCAGGTTCTGGATATCCGCCAACAGACGAACCTGACCACTGCCGCCCACCGGCGCACGCACCTGCACGGTACGCGCATCCAGCGCGGTAGCATTGCCGAGGCTGCTGCGACGGTTAATGGTATCGGCAATCTGCTGAGCCATGGTGAAGTCATCATCGTTCAACTGCAGGTTGATGGTATTACCTGCACCAAACTGCGTTGGCAGTTCACGCTCGATGGTCGCCCCGCCGGTAATACGCCCGCCGTTCAGCTGGTTCACCTGCACGCTACTGCCACCAGCGGCCGCACCGGCACCGCCCACCAGAATGTTGCCCTGCGCCAGCGCATACACCTGGCTGTCCACGCCTTTCAGCGGGGTCATCAGCAGCGTACCGCCGCGCAGGCTTTTGGCGTTACCCATTGAGGAGACCACCACGTCGATGTTCTGCCCCTGACGACCGAATGCCGGAAGCTGCGCGGTAACCATCACCGCCGCCACGTTTTTCAGCTGCATATTGGTGCCCGCTGGCACGGTGATACCCAACTGAGAGAGCATGTTGTTCAGGCTCTGGGTGGTAAACGGCGTTTGCGTCGTCTGGTCACCCGTGCCATCAAGCCCCACCACCAGGCCATAGCCAATCAGCGAGTTTTCCCTCACCCCCTGCACGCTGGTGAGGTCGCGGATGCGTTCGGCGTGCGCCAGGCTGGTCATCAGCACCAGCGTCAGGGTTAGCAGAGTTTTAAACATGGTTCACCTCGTTACATCGGCGATAAGTTAAGGAAGAAACGCTGCAGCCAGCCCATATTCTGCGCTTCGTTGATATAGCCGTTGCCGACATATTCGATGCGCGCATCCGCCACCTGGGTGGACGGTACGGTGTTGCTGCCGCTGATAGTGCGCGGGTTAACCACCCCAGAGAAGCGGATAAATTCGGTGCCCTGGTTGATGGCAATCTGTTTTTCGCCCACCACGTGCAGGTTGCCGTTGACCAGCACCTGATCGACGGTCACCGTCAGCGTGCCGCTAAAGGTGTTGCTGGCGTTAGCGCCGCCCTTGCCGTTAAAGGTGTTGCCACCGGAGGCGTCCACATCGGCGCGCGCATTGCCAAACAGGCCCTGCAGGTAGCGCGGCACGGTGTCGAAGCCGAAATTCGTTTTGCCATCGCGGCTGGCGTTTGCCGACGAGCTTTTGCTCGCGCTGACGTTTTCCTGCAGCACGATAGTCAGCGTATCGCCAATATTGCGCGGACGGCGGTCTTCAAACAGCGGTTGATAGCCGTAGTTAATCGGCTGCGCGGTCTGGAAAATAGAACCATTCGCCACCGGAACCGGGCCGGGAATTGGCTGGGCGGTTGTCGCCCCTTCCACCAGCGGCTTGGACGGCACGAGGGCGCACCCTGCCACGCTGAGTGCGACAACGGTTAAAAGCGGATAACGAAACGCTGCTGATTTTTGCATTGCTTTCTTCTTCTGAATCTCAATGTTTGCCCCGAGAGATCCCGGAGTCGGCGTTAAAACGCCTCGTCCGGGGAAATACCCGGCTACGCCTTACAGCTGCGTCAGTTTTTGCAGCATCTGGTCGGTCGTCGATACCGCTTTACTGTTGATTTCGTACGCGCGCTGCACCTGAATCATGTTGACTAACTCTTCCGCCACGTTGACGTTAGAGGTTTCGACATAGCCCTGATACAGCAGACCCGCACCGTTCAGACCCGGCGTGGTGTCGTTTGGCGCCCCGGAAGCCTGGGTTTCGATGTACAGGTTTTCACCAATACTTTCGAGCCCGGTGTCGTTCATAAAAGTCGACAGATTCAACTGCCCCACCTGCACCGGGTTCGTCTGCCCCTGCTGGGTCACGCTGACGATACCGTCACGGCCGATGGTGATGCTGATGGCGTTCGCCGGAATGGTGATCGCCGGCTGCACCTGATAGCCGCTGGCAGTCACCAGTTGACCGTTCTGGTCAACCTGGAACGAACCGTCACGGGTATAGGCCGAGGAGCCGTCCGGCAGCAGGATCTGGAAGAACCCGTCGCCTTTGATCGCCACGTCTTTACTGTTGTTGGTTTGCGACAGGTTGCCCTGGCTGTGCAGACGCTCGGTCGCCACGGGACGCACCCCGGTACCGATCTGCAGGCCTGACGGCAGCGTCGTTTGTTCGGATGACTGTGCACCCGGCTGGCGAACGGTTTGATAGAGCAAGTCTTCAAATACCGCGCGCTGGCGCTTAAAACCATTGGTACTGACGTTCGCCAGGTTGTTGGCGATAACGTCCATATTGGTTTGCTGCGCGTCGAGACCGGTTTTCGCGATCCATAATGAACTGATCATAGTTTTCCTTAGCTCATTGACAGCAACTGGTTAGCTTTCTGCGTGTTTTCATCCACGCTGCTGATAACCTTCATCTGCATTTCAAAGCGGCGCGAGCTGGCTATCATGTCCGCCATTGCCGCCACGGGTTTTACGTTGCTGCCTTCCAGCACGCCGGACTGCAGGCGCAGCGTTGGGTCAGCCTGTAAGGTTGGCCCACGCGTCGCCACCGCCGACGGCGTGAGGTGGAACAGTCCATCATCGCCGCGCGCCACTTCCGTTGCCGTGGCTTTGACGACCTTCAGCTTACCGACCGGGGAAACCGTGTTTGGCGGATCCCCCGGCGTCAGTGCGGAAATGGTGCCGTCCGAAGCGATAGTCACCTGCGAACCTTCCGGCACGCTCAGCGGCCCGGTCTCACCGATCACCGGGTTGCCCTGAATCGTGAGTTGCCCGGTGGAGCTGACCTGGATATTACCGTTACGGGTATAGCCTTCGCTCCCGTCCGCCGACTGTACTGCCAGCCAACCGTCCTGCTGAATCGCCACGTCCAGCGGACGCGCGGTGTAGTCCAGTTGGCCTGGCGTCATATCCGCGCCCGGCGTGGTGGCAGCCACCAGAGTACGCGTCTCAACGGACGGCCCCACGACCGGCACCGCACGCATGGCGGTGAGCTGGGCACGAAAGCCCGGCGTTGATGTATTGGCAAGGTTGCTCGCCGTGACCGCCTGCTGCTGCATGGTCTGACTGGCGGCGCCCATTGCCGTATATATCGCGTGATCCATGAGGTCACCCTATTAGACGATTAACGCAGGTTAACCAGCGTGTTGAGGATCTGATCCTGGGTTTTAATGGTCTGGGCATTCGACTGATAGTTACGCTGCGCCACGATCATATTCACCAGCTCTTTACTCAGGTCGACGTTGGAAGCTTCCAGCGCGCCGTTGGTCAGCGAGCCAAAGTTACCGGTCCCCGCCGTACCCAGCAGCGCGACGCCAGAAGACTGGGTCGCAGACCAGACGTTATCGCCTTCAGATTGCAGGCCGCCGGTGTTGGAGAAGTTAGCGAGCACAATCTGCCCCAGCAGTTGGCTTTGACGGTTGGAGTAGTTACCCACTACCGAGCCATCATCGTTGACCTGATAGCTCACCAGGCTGCCCGGCGCATAGCCGTTCTGGGTGGTGGCCACCACATCGCTGGAGCCGGTGTTTTGCTGCATGGAGTTGAGGAAGCTGAGGTTGAAGGTCCCTGCCAGTGAGCCATTCAGTGAGGCAACCTGAATAGCGATTTCAGGCGTTGCATTCTCTGTAGCATTGAGATCCCAGGTTGCCGGATTATTGCCGGCATTTAGGGTGTAATTTGTCACGGTATCCAGAGTACCGTTATCGGTGAACGCCATCTGCGCCGCTTTCACCGGGGTGGCACCACTGACGCTAGTATCCTGTGTCCAGACATCCCACTTGTTCGGCGCCGTTTTTACGTAGTAAACGTTCAGATCGTGCGAGTTGCCCAGGCTGTCATAAACGGTGACGGTACCCTTTTTGTTATAGGTATCCGGATCGCTTGGGTTGAACGTTTTAGTCGTCGGAATCGCCGTATCCGTCGAGTTCAGGTTCATCTGCATGGTGCCAGTAGTCGACGCTTTCGCTGACATCAGCGTGTTCGGAATCGACAGCGCTACCGGGTTTGCCCCCTGCTGGATGGTCGGCGGCGTGCCGCTTGCCGGATAGCCCGTCAGGTTCAGCCCCTGCGAGTTCACCAGGTTGCGGTTCTCATCGAGTGAGAACTGACCGTTACGGCTGTAGTAGACCGCACCATTGGTATCGACCAGACGGAAGAAGCCGTTCTGGCTAATCGCCACGTCAAGCGCGCGGCCGGTACTGGTGGTGGTGCCGTCGGTAAAGTCCTGGGTGATCCCCGCAACTTTAACGCCCAGCCCGACTTTGGAACCAGCGAACATATCAGCAAACGAAGCCGACCCGGATTTAAACCCGTAGGTGGCGGAGTTGGCGATGTTGTTGCCGATAACATCGAGGTTGGTGGCAGCCGCGTTTAAACCGCTGACCGCTTGTGAAAAGGCCATAACGTCTCTCCTGAAATTGTTAAAGGCTTAGATAATCTGGCGAACCTGGTCCATCGTGGTGGTGCCGTAGGTTCCCAAATCCAGTTTGTTGCCGTCTTTGCCCAAGGTAACGCCCTGTACCAGCGCAAACTGCAGCGGTTGAACCACCAACTGCGTGGTGCCCTGACTGGCTGCAAAGCTGATGTTGTAAGCACCGTCCGGTGCTGCCGTGCCATCGTCCAGCTTGCCGTCCCAGGTAAAGGTATGAACGCCCGCGGTCTGTGCGCCCATATTTAATGTCCGGATCACTTTGCCGTTCCCATCGGTGATGGTCGCGGTGACCTTATCGGCCGCCTGCGTCAGCTCAATGCCGAATGGCGTGGTGTCCACGCTCTCGTTTTCGCTGCCCGCACTTTTCCCCGCCAGAATGGTGCTGCCGGGGATCATCACACCGTGGCCGACCAGCGAACTGGCCTGCAACGACTGGCTGCTGTCAATCTGTCCGGAGATGGAACCGAGCGTGGTATTGAGTTTCTCAATGCCGCTCAGGGTGCTGATCTGCGCCAGCTGTGAGGTTAATTCGTTGTTTTGCAGCGGATTGGTCGGGTCCTGGTTTTTCAGCTGAGCCACGAGCAGCGTCAGAAAGCTGCTCTGCAGGTCAGATGAACTGTTGGTCCCGGTGCTGCTCAGCGCCGAAGAGGCGGAGCTGCTGCTGGAGGTATCATTAATATTGGATACGACAGACATCGGTTATCTCCCTTATTGTCCAAGCGTCAACGTTTTCAGCATCATGCTTTTGACGGTGTTCAGTACTTCGACGTTGGCCTGATAGCTGCGCGATGCCGACATGGTGTTCACCATCTCGCCAACCACGTCCACGTTAGGCATGCGGACATACCCTTTGGCATCCGCCAGCGGGTTACCCGGCTGATAGACCAGTTTGTCCGGCTCCTGACTTTCCACCACGTCGGCCACCTTTACGCCGCCGGTCGCCGCGCCCATCGGCGCATCCACCTGAAACACCACCTGCTTGGCGCGATAAGGCTGACCATCCGGCCCGGCGACGCTGTCGGCGTTGGCGAGGTTACTGGCCGCGACGTTGAGACGTTTGGACTGCGCGGTCAGCGCCGACCCGGCAACGTCGAAGATATTGAGTAATGCCATGGATTAGTTCCCCTGCAGGACACTCATCATGCCCTTGATTTGTCCACCCAGAACCGTAAGACCGGTCTGGTACTGGAGGCTGTTATCGGCGAACTGCGTGCGTTCCCGGTCCATATCGACGGTGTTGCCATCCATCGCAGGCTGATCGGGAATGCGGTACAGCAGATCGGTCTCTGGCGTAGAGAGCGTCTGGGCGGGAATATGACGTTCGGAGGTCAGCGTCAGCGATACGCCGCTGCTTTCCGGCCGCCCGCGCGCCATCACTTTTTTGAGTTCACTGGCAAAATCAATATCGCGCGCCTGAAACCCGGGGGTATCCGCATTCGCGATATTGGCCGCCAGAATTTCCTGACGTTCTGCGCGCAGGTTGAGCGCTTCTTGCTGAAAACGTAAGGCGGCGTCGAGTTTGTCGAGCATGTCTCCTCCGCTAATGACAAAGTTTCAGCCGACAGCTTAAATCCCCTTACGCGCGCGTCATCGCCGGAATAAACGCAATATGCGTCGCTATTTATTGCGTTGATGTCGCGACAAGATGGGTAAAATGCATGCATTCTTTACTCACTGGAGCGTTCCATGCGTCAGCTCATTGCCCCTCTCACCGCTGCGGCACTGGTCTTTAGCCCATTGGCTCTGGCAGCCGATCTCCAGGCACAGCTCACCGATTTTTTCACCCAGCGTCTGACCGGCTTTAGCAATGAGGTCAGCGTGAAGTTACGGAACACGCAAAACCTTCAGCTTGCCTGCGACGCACCTGCGCTGAGTACGCCGGGCAATTCGCGACTGTGGGGAAATCTGACGGTGGTGGCGCAGTGCGGGAACGCAAAACAGTATTTACAGGTCAACGTGCAGGCAATTGGCGACTATGTGGTTGCCGCCGCGCCTATCGTGCGCGGCACGCCCATTGCGGCGCAGAACGTGACATTAAAGCGCGGGAGACTCGATCAGCTGCCGCCGCGGACCATGCTCAACCTGTCACAGGCGCAGGATGCCGTGAGCCTGCGCGATGTCGCCATCGGCCAGCCGCTGCAGCTGTCGATGGTGCGCCAGTCGTGGCGCGTCAAGGCCGGACAGAAGGTGATGGTGATTGCCCAGGGTGAAGGTTTTAGCATCAATGGTGAAGGTCAGGCATTAAACAACGCCGCCGTCACGCAGAACGCGCGGGTGCGCATGCCGTCAGGTCAGGTTGTGAGCGGTCAGGTCGATACTGATGGGAATATTCTGATTAATCTATAAACGTTATAAAGAATATGTGTCGCTTGCCGATAGATAATTAACATTTAAGAGAGTCGGCGCCTGCGCCATACAAGAGCCTCAATGAGGAAAGAACCATGAGCATCGATCGTACATCTTCTCTGAAAGCGGTGACCAGCGTCCAGCAACGCGAAACCCCTGAGACCAGCGCTCCGAAAGTGCGTGCGGAAAAAACGGCGACGGCAACCAGCGCCAGCGTCACGTTAAGTAACGCCCAGACGGCGTTAACCCGCTCCTCTGCCGGCGATATTAATATGGCGCGCGTTGAAGAGTTGAAAACGGCTATTCGCAACGGCGAGTTAAAAATGGACACCGGCAAAATCGCCGACGCGCTGATCCAGGACACACAAGATTATCTGCAGAGTAAATAAGAGATGAGCGGTTTGTCAGCCATACTGGACCAAATGACCAGCATTCTGAACTCGCTGAAAGCGGTGATGGATGCTGAACAACTGCAGCTCTCCGCAGGCAGCGTTAACGGCCTGCAGCTTGCCAGCATCACCGAAGAGAAAAGCTCTCTGCTGGCAACGTTAGACTATCTGGAGAAGCAGCGTCGCGTCGAACAGGACGCCCAGCGTGAAACGCGCGAAACATATAGCGACCGCTGGCAGGTGATTACCGAGACCACGCAGCATCTGCGTCGTCTTAATCAGCATAACGGCTGGCTGCTGGAAGGACAGATCCTTCGTAACCAGCAGGCGATTGATGTGCTTAAGCCTTTCCAGGAAACCGGACTTTACGGCAAGGATGGTCAGGCAGCGGGTGCCCCGGTGGCGCGCAGCGCGAAGAAATATTCCGTCTGAATTGCGGCGGGGCCACAGAATGTGCCCCGCGCAGTGCCTTTCTATTACGCCGTACGGCGTGCAAACTCTTTAATCTTAAAGCCTACCAGCGCCAGCGCGGCGAAGTAAGCAACGATACCGACCACAACCACTCCCATAAGACGCAGCAGGCGAATTGGCATCCCGCCCTGTGACCATTCCGGCATTACGTGCAGCAGGCCAAGCAGCGCCCCTGCCATCACCAGCACGGCAAAAATCAGACGGATCAGGAACGATCTCCAGCCCGGCTGTGGGGTAAAGATTTTTTGTTTACGCAGCTGCCAGTAGAGCAGCGCGGCGTTCAGGCAGGCCGCCAGACCAATCGACAGCGACAGCCCCGCATGCTTCAGCGGGCCGATAAACGCGAGGTTCATCAGCTGAGTCATAATCAGGGTAACGATAGCAATCTTGACCGGCGTTTTAATGTCCTGACGCGAATAGAAGCCCGGTGCCAGCACCTTCACGATAATCAGGCCGATAAGCCCCGCAGAGTAGGCCACCAGCGCACGCTGGGTCATGGCGGCATCAAAGGCGGTGAATTTACCGTACTGGAACAGCGCGACGGTCAGCGGCTTGGCCAGAATACCCAGCGCAACGGCGCTCGGTAGCGCCAGCAGGAAGCACAGGCGCAGACCCCAGTCCATCAGACGGCAGTATTCATCGTGGTTGCCGTTGGCAAAGCTTTTCGACAGCGACGGCAGCAGAATGGTCCCCAGCGCCACGCCCAGTACGCCGGATGGGAACTCCATCAGACGGTCGGCATAGTACATCCACGACACAGAACCGGAAGCGAGGAAGGAGGCAAAAATGGTGTTGATGATCATCGAGACCTGGCTAACGGAAACGCCAAGAATCGCCGGGCCCATCTGTTTCACCACACGTACCGCGCCAGCATCTTTGAAATTGACGCGCGGCAGCACCAGCATGCCAATTTTTTTCAGGTGCGGCAGCTGATAAGCCAGCTGCAGCACGCCGCCGACGGTTACCGCCCACGCCAGCGCCAGAACCGGCGGATGGAAGTGCGGCGCGGCAAACAGCGCAAAGCCAATCATGCTGACGTTAAGGAACGTCGGCGCAAACGCTGGCACCGAGAAACGGTTCCAGGTGTTGAGAATCGCTCCGACCAGCGAGGCCAGGGAAATCAGCAGAATATAGGGGAAGGTAATGCGCAGCAGCTGGGTCGTCAGCGCAAATTTATCTGCGGTGTCGGCAAAACCCGGTGCGGTAATGGTGATCACCCACGGCGCCGCCAACATGCCCAGAACGGTAACCAGCGCCAATACCAGCGTCAGCAGGCCCGAGACGTAAGAGACGAAGACGCGCGTCGCTTCTTCGCCCTGCTTGCTTTTGTATTCGGCCAGAATCGGCACGAACGCCTGCGAAAACGCGCCTTCGGCAAAGATACGGCGCAGCAGGTTCGGCAGCTTAAAGGCCACAAAAAAGGCATCGGTCGCCATCCCGGCACCAAAGACTCGCGCTACCAGAGCGTCACGCGCAAATCCCAGTACGCGCGAAAACATCGTCATCGAGCTGACGGCAGCCAGCGATTTTAATAGATTCATTAACTTGTGATTCCACAACCCGGATCAAAGCGCCCGATGGATGAGCGCTAAAAAAGTGGCGTTAGTCTACCGGGTTCGGGATGAATTGCTACTGCCAGATGTTACAGCAGGTTGCTCTGGGAAGCCGTAGGCCGGATAAGCGCAGCGCCATCCGGCATTATGCGTGACCTATTCGCGGATCGCCTCACGCCACAGTCCTTCAACTACCCGCTGCGCCGCTATCGCCTGCTCTCCCGCCGTCTCTGGAACCGTCTGATTCTGCACGCACTGAATAAAATGATGCGCACAGCCGGTAAAGCCGCGCTGTTCAAGGGTCGTCTGCCAGCCAGGAATCGGCCGGGTTACAATGCCGGACCCGCGTTCCTCGCGCCACTCGCGCATATCCGACACCTCAAACAGCCCGCCGTCGGCCACCGCCTGCACCCACTCGCGCTGGCTGCCTGCCCGGCGGTGCATGCTGGTGGTAATTTGCAGCCCCGGCTGGCTGAAATGGTGCTCGGCATAAAACATATGCCCTTCGTCAGTGGTTTGCAGTACCCCATCGCGCAGCGTCGCTTTCCCGTCCGCCAGCCACAGTGCGGTATCGACCACGTGCAGATAATCGTCGAGCAGCGTAAAGCGCAGGTCGTGCGGGCCAACGCTGTCGGCACGGTGTTTATCCATCCGTAACGACGACATCTCTGCGGCGCGCTTTTTCAGCTCGCGGTAAAGCGGGGCAAAGCGGCGATTGAAGCCGACCATCAGCGTCAGGTTTTTCCGCGCAGCCAGCGCCACCAGCCGTTCCGCGTCGTCAAGCTTATCGGCCAGCGGTTTATCCACGCAGACGTGGACGCCAGCGTTCAGCAGCTCACTCACCACCGCATAGTGCGATGCAGTAGAACTGTGCACGAAGACCGCATCGCACTGGGCGGCTAATGCGCTCAATGAGTCGGCATAAGGCAGGCGATAGGTTTCGCACACCTTCAGCGCTTTCTCTTTACCCGGTGACCACGCAGCCTGCAGCGTCCAGTCCGTGGCGGCGCTTAATACCGGCAGCCAGGCTTTCTGCGCAATACCGCCAAGCCCCACCACACCAATGCGAATCTTCGCCATAAGACTTACTCCCCGAGGTGCGCCAGCAGTGAATCCAGACGCTGTTTAAGTTCGGCAACTTCCCCTTCGAGCATCTCGACGCGGGCCAGCAGGCTATCGTCCGCCGCTGGCGCATCGCTCTCGGTCGCTACCGCCTGAAGATCAACCTCACCGCTGAACAGATGCATATAGCGGCTTTCCCGCTTACCCGGCTCACGCGGCAGACGCACCACAAATGGGCCATCTTCGCGGTTTGCCAGACGTTCCAGCGTATTCTCCACTTCCGCCATATCAGCAAATTCATGCATGCGCTGCGCACGACCGCGCAGCTCGCCAGGCGTCTGGTCACCGCGCAGCAAGAGCGTGGTGACCAGCGCCACTTCCGCCGTCGACAGCTTCAGATCGCCAAATTCGGAGTTGCAGAAGCGCTGCTCGTACTTAGTGACGCGGTTGCCAAACCCGCTCACCGTGCGCAGGTAATGACGCTTCACCAGCGTATCCAGCTGATCCTGCACTTCCGCTTCGCTGAGGGTCATCACCGGCTCGCGGTTAGTTTTTTGATTACAGGCCGTGACCACGCCGTTTATCGATAGCGGATATTGCTCCGGCGTCGTGACCTGCTTTTCCAGTAAACAGCCAATGACGCGGGCTTCCAGCGGGCTCAGTTGATATTTCATTCGGGTCTCCTTATCGACCTGCAGTCCATTGTGGGGTGGTCAACGCCGTCAGCACGTGATCGCGCCATTCACCGTCAATCAGTAGATAGTCTTTTGCGTAGCCTTCTTTTTCAAAGCCCAGTCGCGCTAGCAGGTCGCCGCTGCGCTTATTATGCGGCATGTAGTTGGCCATAATACGGTGAATATGTTGAGTGCGCTGCATATAGCGAATCGCGCTGGTCAGCGCTTCATACATCATCCCCTGCCCCTGCCATTTCTGGCCGATGGAGTAGCCGAGATAACAGGCATGAAACGAGCCGCGCACTACGTTGGAGAAGTTCGCCACGCCGATAATCTCTTTCTCTTCCGGGTCAAGCAACGCGAAATAGAACGCCGTTCCCTGCTTATGAAACTCATTAATCATCGACAAACGCGCCTGCCAGCCGGAAGGATAGCAATGACTGTCGTCACGAATCGGTTCCCAGGGCTTTAAAAATTGCCGATTCTCGGCGTAATAGTCGGCCAGACGCCAGGCGTCCCGGTCGTGAATCAGACGCACCACCAACCGGTCGGTGGTCAACCTAACTTTCGGCACATTACTGCGATAGCCAAACATCTCACTACTCCTGTACCCAACATATACCCTGGTCGTCTCACTCTACCTGCCCACGGCGGTCAATGAAAACAACAATCTGTCATGATGCATTGTGATAAAAAAGCCCCATCGCTGGCAATACGTGAAAAAGTGAGATAGTCCGGCAAAATGAAGATGTTACCGCGCTTCTCTCTTTATCACGAGCCGTGACATTACGCGCCCTCATGCATAAAGACGAACGTTGCGAAATCAATGCCATTAAGAGACAAATAAATTAATCTCGGATTTGCGAAAATTCGCATCCCAAATACTCAGGCGGCCTGTTCATTACGCCGACGGTTATTCTCTCTGCTTTTTCTATTTAAGGTGCCATGATGGGCGAAATTAGCGTCACCAAACTGTTAGTGATTGTCGTTCTTGTTGTTCTGTTATTCGGTACCAAAAAACTTGCCTCTTTGGGCTCCGATTTTGGTGCGGCGCTGAAAGGGTTTAAAAAAGCGATGAACGATGACAATCATGCTGAAAATGATGCCGATTTTCTCAATGAGAAAACCACACAGGGCAATGCTGAGGCCACTGACACCAAACAAAAACGAGGCTGATATTGCACCGCATAAAGACCGCTGAATGAAACTACAGGTAAACGTTCCGTCGTAAAATCCGCCCATGGCATGGCCTCCAGCGCCTTCGCTACGGCACTTTCAGCATTTTCCGCTGTCAGAGTTCTACTAACAGGGTATGCTGCTTTATGTCAGGATGCACCGAACGCTTTACCTTGAGGAACCTCATGAAAAAATTGTTTGTTATTGCCGCACTGATCGTTAGCGGCCTGGTAGTTGGCTGTAATCAACTCACGCAATACTCCGTTAGCGAGCAGGAGATTAACCAGGCGTTACAGAAGCGGAATAATTTCTCGAAAGATATTGGGGTGCCCGGCGTCGCCGATGCCCATATCGTCCTGAGCAACCTCTCCAGCGCAATTGGTCGTGAAGAGCCGAACAAAGTGACACTGAGCGGCGATGCCAAACTGGATATGAACTCCCTCTTTGGCAGCCAGAAAGCGAATATCGCCCTGACGCTGAAAGCGCTGCCGGTGTTCAACAAAGAGCAAGGCGCCATCTACCTTCAGGAGATGGAGATCCAGGATGCAAAAGTAACGCCGGAGAAGATGCAGACGGTGGTACAGACGCTGATCCCTTACCTCAACCAGTCGCTGCGCACCTACTTCAACAAACAGCCGGCCTACGTGCTGAAAGAAGATGCCAGCCAGGGTGAAGCGTTGGCGAAGAAATTTGCCAAGGGTATTGAGGTGAAACCGGGCGAGATCATTATCCCGTTCACGGACTAATTTCCCGGAACGCCCCCTTTAAACCCTCTCCCCTCAAGGAGAGGGTTTTCTTCTTTTGCAAACAAATTTCACGGAAAAGGATGCAAAGGAAAACGTTTCCGCTTATCCTTAGTGCCCGGCAAAAAATGACTGATATCCCACCAGCCGGAGCCTCAAATGACCGCATTACCGCAAGTTCTGAAAATTCGCCGCCCAGACGACTGGCATATCCATCTTCGCGATGGCGAGATGCTAAAAACGGTTGTCCCGTATACCAGTGAACTGTATGGCCGCGCAATTATCATGCCGAACCTGGTTCCGCCAATTACGACTGTGGATGCAGCTATCGCCTACCGCCAGCGCATCCTTGACGCTGTGCCGGCCGGGCACAACTTCACGCCACTGATGACCTGCTACTTAACCGACACCCTCGATCCGAACGAGCTGGAGCGCGGTTTTAACGAAGGCGTATTCACCGCAGCGAAACTGTATCCGGCGAATGCCACCACCAACTCCAGCCACGGCGTCACCAGCACCGATGCGATTATGCCAGTGCTTGAGCGCATGGAAAAACTGGGAATGCCGCTGCTGGTGCACGGTGAAGTCACCCACGCAGATATTGATATTTTCGACCGCGAAGCGCGATTTATTGACACCGTGATGGAGCCGCTGCGCCAACGCCTGCCGGGCCTGAAGGTCGTCTTCGAGCACATCACCACCAAAGATGCCGCGGAGTACGTGCGCGACGGCAACGAACTGATTGCCGCCACCATTACCCCTCAGCACCTGATGTTCAACCGTAACCATATGCTGGTAGGCGGCGTACGCCCTCACCTTTACTGCCTGCCAATCCTTAAGCGCAATATCCACCAGCAGGCGCTGCGTGAACTGGTTGCCAGCGGTTTTACCCGCGCCTTCCTCGGCACCGATTCCGCCCCACACGCACGTCACCGCAAAGAGGCAAGCTGCGGCTGCGCAGGCTGCTTCAACGCCCCGACGGCGCTGGGAAGCTACGCGACCGTATTTGAAGAGATGAACGCGCTGCAGCACTTTGAAGCCTTCTGCTCTCTGAACGGCCCGCGCTTCTACGGCCTGCCAGTAAACGAGGATTTTGTCGAACTGGTACGCGAAGAGAGCCAGGTTGCCGAAACCATCGCGCTCAGCGACGATACGCTGGTGCCATTCCTGGCCGGTGAAACGCTGCGCTGGACGGTGAAAAAATAATTTCGCGCCCCCTGTTGTAAAACTCGCAAGGTAACTGTATAAATATACAGTATATTACACAGGGGGCAATTATGCGTATTGAAGTTACCGTTGCAAAAACCACTGCACTGCCTGCAGGGGCGCTAGACGCGCTGGCAGACGAACTTTCCCGCCGTATTAACGACCAATTCCCGGACAGCGGAGGCACCGTCAGCGTGCGCTACGCGGCCAACAACAACCTCTCCGTCATCGGCGGCATTAAAGAAGATAAAGACCGCATCAGCGAGATCCTCCAGGAAACCTGGGAGAGCGCGGACGACTGGTTCATCACCGATTAAGATTTGCTCCCTCATTGTGTTTTTGCCGGGTCGCCCCGGCTTTTTTTCGTTCTTTTCTGCTTGTTATTTCCTCATTTATCCCCATCTTTTAGATTAGCCGCAAAAACAATGAACAATATGGTTGTTTATTGCGCGAACGACCGGTCTATTCAGGAATTTATGTTGCTTTTGATTTCAATTCTCGAGTATTTATTGAATTGTTGTATACTGATAAAGCTTCACAAAAAATTGCATTGAACCTCGAGAGTTGTTGCCTTTTAACACATGAAGAAGGGGTTATGATGGAAAAGAATAATGAAGTCATCCAGACCCATCCCCTCGTCGGATGGGACATCAGCACCGTTGATAGCTACGATGCCATGATGCTGCGCCTGCACTACCAAGACCCCAATCAATCGAGCAATAAAGAAGCTGAAGTTGGCCAGACCCTGTGGCTAACCACCGATGTCGCACGTCAGTTTATTTCCATACTGGAAGCCGGGATTGCCAAGATTGAGTCTGGCGATTACCAGGTCAATGAGTATCGCAGGCATTAACGCTGATACTTTCGTCGTATTAACGACCAACAGGCACCTACGGGTGCCTTAATTATTTTCACCCTTGTATAACAACTGTCGGTTAATTACTCTACCAGTCTCTGGCTTCGCGCTTTATCATCGTGTCGGGAATCACTATGGAATACGATCTTATTATTATTGGCAGCGGCTCCGTAGGCGCTGCGGCAGGTTATTACGCCCGTAAAGCGGGTTTAAATGTACTGATGACCGATGCCCATATGCCACCTCATCAGCAAGGAAGTCATCACGGCGATACCCGTCTGATGCGCCACGCCTACGGTGAAGGTGAGAAATACGTCCCGCTGGTCCTTCGCGCCCAGGCGCTATGGGACGAACTTGCCGCAACCAGCGGCGAAGCGCTGTTTGAACAGAGCGGCGTCGTTAACCTTGGCCCCGCTAACTCCACCTTTCTGAACACCGTCGCCCAGAGCGCTGAACAGTTCTCTCTGCCCGTTGAACATCTTGATGCCGCGGCGGTCATGTCCCGCTGGCCCGAAATTCGCGTCCCCGCAGACTACCGGGCCATCTTTGAGCCTGGCTCAGGGGTGCTGAAAAGCGAACTGGCGGTGAAAACGCTGATTGCAATGGCGAAAGACGCTGGCTGCGCGCAGCTTTTCAACTGCCCGGTTACCGCTATTCATCGCGATGAGAACGGCGTAACCATTGAGACCTCCGAGGGAAGCTGGCGCGGCAAAAAACTGCTGCTGACGGCAGGAACCTGGGTCAAACAACTCTATCCTGACCTGCCTATCCAACCAGTGCGCAAAGTGTTTGCCTGGTTCCAGGCCGACGGTCGCTACAGCCGCAAAAACAACTTCCCGGCGTTTACCGGCGAGCTGCCAAACGGCGACCAGTTCTACGGTTTCCCGGCGGTGGAGAATGAGCTGAAGATCGGTAAACACAACGGCGGTCAGGTCATCAACAGCCCGGAAGAGCGTAAAGCGTTTGGGAGCGTCGCCACCGACGGTTCCGAAGCGTTCAGTTTCCTACGGCAGATACTGCCAGGCATTGGCGGCTGTCTGTACGGCGCGGCCTGTACCTATGACAACACGCCGGATGAAGATTTTATTATCGACACCCTGCCCGGCCAGCCCGATGTGCTGTTTATCGGTGGCCTGAGCGGTCACGGCTTTAAGTTCGCCACCGTTCTGGGGGAAATTGCCGCGCAGTTCGCACAGCAGAAAACGCCGGAATATGATTTATCGCCGTTTGCGCTGTCCCGCTTTAACGGCTAACGAAAGCCTAAAAAAAACGGCCCTGAATCATCAGGGCCGTTATATCGAGAATGCTATGCGTCGCCTGTTCTACTTTCTGCTCAACAACGTCCGCGAACACCTGATGCTGTATCTGATGCTCTGGCTGCTGCTAGCGCTGCTCGACATCGCCTGGCTCTACTTCAATTAATCGTTCTGGGTCTGCGGATCCGGGATACCTAAATGGGTATTCAGGCGACCGCGCGATTTATTAAAGATCTTATTGCCGTTTTCACGCCCGGCACGACGCAGACGCTGCTCCTCTTCAGGAAGCTTGTGCTCTTCCTGGCAGCTTTCACTACAGCAGCCTTCGTATTTCTCCGCACAGGTCGGGCACTGAATAAACAGCAGGTGGCAGCCATCGTTCAGACAGTTGGTGTGGCTATCGCACGGCGTACCGCACTGATGGCAGTGGGCAATGATATCGTCGGAAATCCGTTCGCCCATGCGCTCGTCAAAGACGAAGTTTTTACCCACAAAGCGTACCGGTAACCCCTGTTCGCGAGCGCGACGGGCGTACTCAATAATGCCGCCTTCGATATGCCAGACCTGATTAAAGCCGTTGTGCTTCATCCAGGCACTGGCTTTTTCACAGCGAATGCCGCCGGTGCAGTACATGACAATTTTCTTGTCTTTATGCTCCTGCATCATCTCAACCGCTTTCGGCAACTGCTCGCGGAAAGTGTCGGCCGGGATCTCCATCGCCTGTTCAAAATGTCCTACTTCGTACTCGTAGTGGTTACGCATATCGATAAACAGCGTGTCGGGGTCATCGAGCATGGCGTTCACTTCCGCCGCTTTCAGGTACTCACCCACGTTGCTGGCATCAAACGTCGGATCGTCGATCCCATCGGCCACGATACGCTCACGAACTTTCATGCGCAGCACCCAGAACGATTTCCCGTCATCATCAAGCGCAATGTTCAGACGCAGGTCTTTTAGCGCCGGGTCAAAGCGGTTCAGGCAGTCACGCAGCGCCTCAACCTGGCTCTCCGGTACGCTAATCTGCGCGTTAATCCCCTCGCGAGCCAGGTAAACGCGACCAAAGACATTTAGCGCGGAAAGCGCGACATACAGCGCATCACGCGTCGCTTTTGGATCAACAATGGTGAAGTACTTATAGAATGAGATGGTGGTGCGTGGCTCAGTTTCTGCCAGCATCTTCGCTTTCAGCGTCTCATTCGAAATGCGGTTATGTAACACTGGCATGGTGTTCTTATCCTGCAAAATAGAATGGATGGGAATAATCGGGGCGCATGATATAGCAATCATCGTTAATTTACATCCCCACATTTTGCGCTACATTCTCTTCACCATTACTAATGCTCTGCAAAATAGTTGTATGAATAGACAACAGTCGTGACGTGGTCGTTTTGGCTGACGGAAAAATAGTGCGACAATAGAGCCAGTTGCTCGTAATAACAGGAAAGACATGACCCAGTTACCTAAATTCACCACAGCGTTGCTGCACCCCCGCTACTGGCCGTCCTGGCTGGGTGTCGGTGTGCTCTGGTTAGTTGTTCAACTGCCGTATCCGGTTATTTATCGCCTCGGGAACGCTATCGGCCGACTGGCCCTGCGACTGATGAAGCGTCGAGCCCAAATTGCGTACCGCAATCTTGAGCTCTGCTTCCCGGAAAAGAGCGAAGCTGAACGCCATCAGATGGTGGTTAAGAATTTTGAGTCGGTAGGGATGGGCGTGATGGAGACCGGGATCGCCTGGTTCTGGCCGACTAAGCGCGTCAACCGCTGGATGGATGCCAGCGGCCTTGAGCATATCCGCGCCGTGCAGGATTCCGGCCGCGGCGTTTTGCTGATCGGCATTCACTTCCTGACGCTGGAAATGGGCGCCCGCATGTTCGGTATTCATAACCCGGGAATTGGCGTCTACCGGCCTAACGATAATCCGGTTATCGACTGGCTGCAAACCTGGGGTCGTATGCGGTCAAACAAAGATATGATTGACCGTAAAGACCTGAAAGGCATGGTCCGCGCACTGAAAAACGGCGAAATTATCTGGTATGCGCCAGACCACGACTACGGCCCGCGCGCCAGCGTCTTCGCACCGCTGTTCGCCGTGAAAGATGCCGCCACGACTTCCGGCACCTGGATGCTGGCAAAAATGTCAAAAGCGTGCGTGGTCCCCTTTGTACCGCGCCGTAAACCGAACGGCAAAGGCTACGAACTGATTATCCTCGAACCGGAATGCGACCCGCCGCTGGAAAATGCCGAAGCCACCGCCGCGTGGATGAACACCATCGTCGAAAAATGCATCATGATGGCCCCAGAGCAATACATGTGGCTGCATCGGCGCTTTAAAACGCGCCCGGAAGGGGCACCTTCACTGTACTAATGTTTTCACGCGCAGCGCCGGCTGCGCGTTTTTGTTTAAGCTTTAAAAGCGGACCACATTGCAGTGATATGAACACAGGAGCATAATTAGCAGGCTTATAAATACATTCTCTTTTGGCGACATTTCGCCTGCGGAACCCTATGCAACCCTCAGAAGCCCCCATTAACTGGAAGCGTAACCTCGCTGTCGTTTGGCTCGGCTGTTTTTTAACCGGTGCGGCATTCAGCCTGGTCATGCCTTTCCTGCCGCTTTACGTTGAATCGCTCGGCGTCACCGGCCACAGCTCGCTGAATATGTGGTCCGGTCTGGTCTTCAGTATCACCTTCCTGTTCTCTGCCATCGCGTCACCGCTATGGGGCGGCCTGGCCGACCGCAAAGGGCGTAAAATCATGCTGCTGCGCTCGGCGCTAGGTATGGCAATCGTCATGCTGTTCATGGGGCTGGCGCAGAATATCTGGCAGTTTCTGATTCTGCGCGCACTGCTTGGGCTGCTGGGGGGATTTATTCCTAACGCCAACGCGCTGATTGCCACCCAAATTCCGCGTCACAAGAGCGGTTGGGCGCTGGGCACGCTGTCGACTGGTGCCGTGAGCGGCGCGCTGCTGGGGCCGCTTGCTGGCGGTTTTCTTGCCGATAACTACGGCCTGCGTCCGGTGTTCTTTATGACCGCCGCGGTGCTGTTTGTCTGCTTCGTGATGACGCTGTTCTTTATCCGCGAGCAGTTCACGCCGGTATCGAAAAAAGAGATGCTGCACGTCAAAGAGGTGTTTGGCTCGCTGAAAAACCGCGAACTGGTGCTGAGCCTGTTCGTCACCACGCTGATTATCCAGGTCGCCACCGGCTCTATTGCCCCTATTCTGACGCTCTATGTACGCGACCTTGCCGGGAATATCAGCAATATTGCCTTTGTCAGCGGTATGATAGCCTCGGTGCCCGGCGTGGCGGCGCTAATTTGTGCGCCGCGTTTAGGTAAGCTCGGTGACCGTATTGGCCCGGAAAAAATTCTTATCGTGGCGCTGGTAGTCTCCGTGCTGCTGCTGATCCCGATGTCGTTTGTGCAGAACCCACTGCAGCTCGGTATCCTGCGCTTCCTGCTGGGTGCCGCCGACGGCGCGCTGCTGCCTGCGTTGCAAACGCTGCTGGTCTATAACTCCAGCAACCAGATTGCTGGCCGTATTTTCAGCTATAACCAGTCGTTCCGCGATATTGGTAACGTCACCGGGCCGCTGATCGGCGCTGCGGTATCGGCAAACTACGGCTTCCGCGCGGTCTTCTGCGTAACCGCCGCCGTCGTGCTGTTCAACGCCATTTACACCGGTTTTAGCCTGCGTCGCAGCCCTGTCCCTTCTCGATCTTAAACGTATCGTCCGGCGGTTTGCGTTAAATCAAATCGCCGGGCGTGTACAACTCAAAAGTTCAGCTATTATTTCCCTGAATACCTCATCACATTGCAGGGAGTTGAGATGACTTTATACGCCACGCTCGAAGAAGCTATTGATGCGGCACGTGAAACGTTCCTCGCCGATAACCCCGGACTTGAGGAAGATGAAGCGGACGTAGAGCAGTTCAATATGCAAAAGTACATACTACAGGATGGTGACATCATGTGGCAGGCCGAGTTCTTCGCTGAAGAGGATGAAGAAGGCGAGTGCGTGCCGATGCTCAGCGGTGAGGCAGCACAAAGCGTATTTGACGGTGATTTTGACGAGATAGAACTGCGTCAGGAATGGCTGGAAGAAAATACGCTGCACGAATGGGATGAAGGGGAATATCAGCTTGAGCCCTCGCAGGATACCGAAGAGGGCCAGACCGCCGCCGATGAGTGGGACGAGCGTTAATTATTCGTAAGGACCATGGCTCGCGTCAATCGGCAGCAGCAGCGTGT
This sequence comes from Kluyvera sp. CHPC 1.251, assembly GCF_036759945.1. Lineage (NCBI taxonomy): Bacteria > Pseudomonadati > Pseudomonadota > Gammaproteobacteria > Enterobacterales > Enterobacteriaceae > Kluyvera > Kluyvera sp. CHPC 1.251. The sequence goes on from NZ_JAPKIC010000004.1 coordinate 109,746, forward strand.
CGAAGACCAGCGAGAACGGTAGATCGAGAATGGTGACGTAGCGCCAGGCAGAGTCGCGCAGATCCCACTTCACACCCGAATAGTACTGATTTCCGTGGCCCTGGCCCGGGATCGTCCGGCTGATAATGCTGCCGCATCCGGTAAGCATTATCGCCATGGCGGCGACCAGTATCATTCTTATCACGTCGTTTACCTCATTAAACAGACAAAAAAATACCGGCTTGATGGCCGGTATTTCCTTACGGCAAATATTGGTGCTGAGATTTCCCCGGAGTCGGTGCTTCGCACCTCGTCCGGGCTACAGGTTACGTAGCCCGGCCAAGCGAAGCGCCGCCGGGGACGCACCGCACTATTTGGCTTTCAGCGCCAGCGGGTTTAGCTGCAGCTTATCGTACTCTGCTACCCACGACGAGTATTTCTCCGGAGCCGCCCACACGCGATAGTGCATGCGCGACAACGTTACCGGGTCGCTCAACAGCACCAGACGACGATCGCGGTTCAGCTTGTCCGGCGTTTCGTTCAGCGCCTGCTCGACGTGACGATCGCGCGCAATCTCCAGCACGTGGCTCGCACGGTGACGCGCGGTAGCCATTGCCGTTGCCAGAGCATTCAACGATGGGTTAAATACCGCATGCATAAAGCCATCGTCCAGCACGCGAGCGCGGTTCTGCTCCAGATACGTTTCGGTATCGGCCAGCACCTTCGGCGTGTTGTACTCTTCCGGGATCAGGAACAGCTTCCAGCGCTTGGTACGCAGGCCGTTAGTTGAACGGCTGGAGACCACCGAAACGAACGGTGACAAGATCAGCGAGAAGACGATCGGCGCCAGCCAGAACAGGAAGCGCAGGTCGAGCCATGCCATACCTACTGCCCACACCAGACCCAACAGCAGCTGGGAACCATGGCGCATAAAGGCTTCGCTCCACGGCGTGGAGTCATCGTCACGTTGCGGCGAGTTCCATACGACTTCCCAGCCCAGGAACGCACTGACCACGAAAACGGTATGGAACAGCATACGAACCGGTGCCAGCAGCACGGAGAACAGTACTTCCAGCAGCAGGGAGAGCGTTACGCGGACAAAACCGCCGTACTCTTTCGACCCTTTGCACCACACCAGAATGATGCTCAGCAGTTTCGGCAGGAACAGCAGTACCATCGTCGAGGCGAACAGCGCAATCGCTAGCTCAGGACGCCACTGCGGCCAGACCGGGAACAGCTGACGCGGCTGCAGGAAGTACTGAGGCTCGGTCAATGCGTGTACCACCTGCAGTGCGGTCGACAGGGCCAGGAACATAAACCACAGCGGCGCGGAGAGGTAGGACATGACGCCAGTCAGGAACACCGCACGGTGAACAGGGTGCATCCCTTTCACCAGGAACAGGCGGAAGTTCATCAGGTTACCCTGACACCAGCGACGGTCACGTTTTAGCTCATCCAGCAGGTTCGGCGGCAGCTCTTCATAAGAACCCGGCAGGTCGTAGGCAATCCAGACGCCCCACCCTGCACGACGCATCAACGCCGCTTCTACGAAGTCGTGCGACAGGATCGAGCCGGCAAAGTTACCTTCGCCCGGCAGCGGTGCCAGCGCACAGTGCTCAATAAACGGCTTCACGCGGATAATGGCGTTGTGACCCCAGTAGTGGGATTCACCCAACTGCCAGAAGTGCAGCCCCGCGGTAAACAGCGGCCCGTAAACGCGTGTGGCAAACTGCTGGCAGCGTGCGTACAGCGTGTCCATCCCGGAAGCGCGTGGGGAAGACTGAATGATACCCGCGTTCGGGTTCGCTTCCATCAGACGCACCAGGTTGGTCAGGCAGTCGCCGGACATGACGGAGTCGGCATCCAGTACGACCATGTAGCTGTACTGATTACCCCAACGACGGCAGAAGTCATCGATGTTACCGCTTTTACGCTTCATACGACGACGACGACGACGGTAGAAGATCTGCCCTTCGCCCTGCACCTCAGCAATCAGTTCCATCCAGGCTTTTTGCTCTGCCACGCAGATATCCGGGTTGTAGCTGTCACTCAGGATGTAAACGTCAAAGTGCTTCTGTTGGCCGGTGGCTTTCACCGACTCCCAGGTGGCACGCAGACCGGCGAATACGCGAGACACGTCTTCGTTACAGATAGGCATAATCAGCGCCGTCCGGTGCTCCGGGTTCAGCGGCTCATCACCGACCGTTGAGGCCGAAATGCTGTACTTGTCGCGGCCAATCAGCAGTTGCAGGAAGCCCATTAAGGCCGTCCAGAAACCGGCTGAGACCCAACAGAAGAGCACGGCAAACAGAATCAGGATCCCGGTTTGCAGCAGGTATGGTAACAGCTGCATAAAGGAGACCCACAGGTTCTGCCCTACCATATCTGCCGGGTTGATCAGCGCCCAGCCCTGATACGGCAGAATAGTCTTCATGTACCAGGTCGCCACGACGGTCTGCGCAATCGTCAGAATCAGCAGGGTATAGCGGCGAAGCGAGCCCACCATACGCCATTTCTGTTCGCGCTCCTGCTCTTCTTTCGTCAGACGAGACAGGTAGCGCGGCGTGACGTCGCGGCCACGCAGACGATCCCAGAAGCGGCCTACCGGGTTGGTACGCCACGGATCCGGGAACATTGAGGAGCGCGTCGCCTTCGGCATGGCCTGCAGCTGGGTGCGCCCTTCATCGTCTTTGATGAGCTGATCGCCGCCCAGAGAATCTGGCCAGCTCTCTTCAAGACGCGCCTTGACCGAGGCCAGCGGCGTGTCATCATCACGGGCAAATGCCTGGTGCTCATCGTCCAGCGCTTCGTGCACGGCACGAAGCGAACTGTTCGGGAGCGCCGCTTTTTCTGCATCCGTAAGCGACAATGCGTCGATATACTTCGTTGTGTTATTCATTTGCAGGCAGCTGATAGCTCCAGGTTTCACTCAGCGTCTGGTCAGCGTTGACCAGCGCAGCGCGCATTTCAGTGGTTTTCTTCGGATCTTTCACCTTCACGCGCAGCATCAGACGCCAGCCTTTCGTTACCGGGTTGTAACGTACGCTGTTTTCGACGATTTCACCGTTGTCACCAATGCTGGTTTGCGCCGTAACTGGCGTATCCTGCGGCATCTTGCGCATATCTGCGCCGGTAAAATCAACCACGAAGGCCAGCGTGCCGTCCGGCTGACGAATCAGGTTGGACTGCTTCACATCACCGGTAGAGCGGCGAGTCTGCATCACGTACGCGTTATCGGTCGGGTGCAATTTCTCTTCGTCACGGGTAAAGGTGATGGTGTACTTGTAGTTCATCTCTTTACCAGCTTCCGGCAGCTTGTCCGGCGTCCAGTAAGCGACGATGTTATCGTTGGTTTCGTCGTTGGTCGGAATTTCAACCAGCTCAACGGTCCCTTTACCCCAGTCACCTTTCGGCGTGATCCACGCGCTTGGGCGCAGATCGTAGCGGTCGTCCAGATCTTCAAAGTGAGAGAACTGGCGGCCACGCTGCAGCAGACCAAAGCCCTGTGGGTTTTCGGTCGCGAAGCTGCTGACGGCAAGGTGCTTAGGATTGTTCAGCGGACGCCAGATCCATTCGTCATTACCGGCGTGAATAGACAGACCGTTGGAGTCATGCAGTTCTGGACGATAGTTGGTCGTCGCGGATGGCTGGTTTGGCCCGAACAGGAACATACTAGTCAACGGCGCCACGCCCAACTTACCCACTTTATCGCGCAGGTAAATTTTGGTCTGCACGTCAACCACGGTGTCACGGCCTGGCATAATAACGAAGCGATAAGCCCCGGTTGCACGTGGAGAATCCAGCAGCGCATAGATAGTCAGACGTTTGTCGGTGGCTTTTGGACGCTCAATCCAGTATTCACGGAAGCGAGGGAACTCCTCACCGGACGGCAATGCGGTATCGATGGCCAGACCGCGAGCGGACAGACCATAAACCTGGCCCTGACCCAGAACACGGAAATAGCTGGCACCCAGCATACTGACGATTTCGTCGTTTTTATCTTTGCTGTTAATTGGGTACAGCACTTTAAAACCAGCGAAACCCAGATCCTTCACGGTGTCTTTGTCGTGCTGAACGTCACCGAAGGTGAAGTAATCCGGGCTGTACTTAATTTTACGCACGGAAGTCGCCGTGACTTCGTTAATGGTCACCGGCGTGTCGAAGTACATACCCTGATGGTAGAACTCGAGCTTGAATGGGGTCTTTATCTTATTCCAGTACGCCTTATCGTGGTTAAACTGGATTTGCTGGTAGTCCGCATATTTCATATCGCGGAAGACGGAAGGCAGGTTGCTTTTTGGTGCTTCATAGCTCTTATCAGCCAGCGATTTTGCCTGCTTTGCAACGTCATCAATAGTGAATGCCCATGCAGATGAAGTACACAGGGACAACATTACGGCTGCGCCTAACCAGCGCAGTTTCATCATCTGTGGTTTATGTTTCATATAACTAAGCACTTCCCCCTTTGTGTGCTTAAATCGATCCGATCCATTTTACTGGAAATTCAAGCAATCCGACAACATAATCCCCGTATTCTTCAGCGCAGTGGCTTATGGAGTAAACAACTGTTAACCGCTGCTTGCACTTTGAGTGCTTATCCTGGAGACAGGTAACCAGAGTTAGTGTAGGGTTGCCAACGAATGTAAACTTTATCGTCTTATCCGGTAAGGCGATTAGTCTGAGAATCGTACCTAACCCTATGAATAACAAACCCGCACAGCGTGAATATTTCCTCGACTCCATTCGAGCCTGGCTGATGCTCCTGGGGATACCCTTTCACATCTCCCTACTCTACTCCAGCCACACCTGGCATATGAACAGCGCTACCCCCTCCTGGTGGTTGACGTTATTCAATGATTTTGTTCATGCTTTCCGCATGCAGGTGTTCTTTGTTATCTCCGGCTACTTTTCCTATATGCTGTATTTGCGTTATCCGATCAAAAAATGGTGGAAAGTACGCGTGGAGCGCGTCGGTATTCCGATGCTCACCGCCATCCCTCTTCTGACGTTACCGCAATTTCTAATGCTGCAGTACGTTAAGGGTAAGACGGAAAGCTGGCATACGCTCTCTTTCTACGACAAATATAATACGTTGGCGTGGGAGCTGGTGTCGCATCTATGGTTCCTATTAGTTCTGGTGGTGCTGACATCCCTCGGCATTCTGGCGTTTCGCCTGATGCGTCGGCGTCAGATCCGCCGGCGTGAAGACCTGTTTGATAATATGTCGATGGCGAAGCTTACTCTGATGTTTTTAGCATTGGGGATTGTTTATGGTGCCATTCGCCGGACTATCTTCCTGCTTTACCCACCGATTCTCAGCGATGGCTTATTCAACTTTGTAGTCATGCAGACGCTGTTTTATGTGCCTTTCTTTATTCTTGGGGCGCTGGCCTTTATTCATCCGAAGCTGAAAACGCTGTTTACTACCCCATCACCATGGTGCATTGTCGCGGCGCTGTTCGGGTTTATTGCCTACCGCCTGAACCAGCACTTTGGCTCCGGTGATGCATGGATGTATGAAACGGAATATGTGATTACGATGGTGCTGGGAGTATGGATGGTCAACGTAGTGTTTTCGTTTGGGCATCGTATGTTGAACTTCCAGTCCGCCCGCGTGACCTATTTCGTCAATGCTTCTTTATTTATCTACCTGGTGCACCACCCACTGACGCTGTTCTTCGGTGCCTGGATCATGCCGACCATTAGCTCAAATACGTTGGGCTTCCTGACCGGCCTGGTATTCGTGGTGGGCTGCGCGTTAATTCTCTACGAGATCCACCTGCGGATCCCCCTGCTGCGTTTCCTCTTTTCCGGGAAGTCGCAGCAAAAAGCAGCGAAAACACAGGTGGCCAGTCACTAAGTGTTGGCATCATTAGCCAGGCCTGGGATCCGGGTCTGGCTGAGTAAGTGCTGATACAAATGTGTTGTTGCTGCATCAAAACAGACAAAATAGACAATTTCCGGCAGGCTGCGACGGGTTAGAAATGCCGCCACCGTACTAACGGCAATGTCAGCCGCCGCTTCTGCTGGATATCCGTAGGCTCCCGTTGAGATAGCCGGGAAAGCGATAGTGCGATAACCATTATCCAGCGCCAGCTGAAGGCTATTGCGGTAAGCCTCTTGTAACAATGAGGCTTCGTGTTCTCCCCCGCCCTGCCAGACCGGACCTACGGTATGAATCACCGCTTTTGCCTTCAGGTTTCCCGCATGGGTGATTACCGCATGCCCTGGTGGACAGGTTCCCTGCTGCTGACGGACAACCGCGCAGGCTTCCTGCAACGTTGGGCCCGCAGCACGATGGATGGCGCCATCTACGCCACCACCGCCCATTAATGAGGGATTGGCGGCATTGACGATAACATCCACCTCGAGGTGGGTAATATCTCCTTGCTGCACCTGAATTCGTACGGTCATGCTAACTATCCTCTGACTAAAACGAAAATATTGTCTACCATAGACAACGCTGACCGCAACTTCGTTTCAGGTTATTGATACTCTACTGTCAATATTGCCAGATTTTTTTCAGGGTTCACCCAACGTAAGCTGGCGGTTGTTTTCGCATTGGTCATTTTACGACCTTGAAATAAATCTTTGACATTTATTGTCTCTACGCGCGACTTTCCTGCTTCAAAACAGCTTACGCTGACCTGCCGAGCATTGGCCTGGTAGTCACAAGGAGACTCGACAATTTGTCCAGTGAAATGGATGATGCCGTCAGACGCCGCATGTGATTGAACGCTGCACAGCAGAGTCAGCAGCGGAAGAGATAGGCTGAAATAGTGACCGAATGTTTGCATGACAACGCCCCTCATTCAAGATCGTCCGTGAATCAATACTTCCTGATCTGAAATCCGCGCTGAATACACATTTTGTAAACATTACACTAACATTAGTGTCCTTACTCGTTGATTTCAAGCATCTTTTATATAGATATTTTGTATGTTTAGAAATAATACTATCAGCAATCCCCTACTCTAGTAGTGGAAAAGAAACATAAAAAGGCCGCAACGGATAACGTTGCGGCCCCATAAACTTTTCGTTAACGGTAATTACAACCGTATGGACCCGGTTGGTTACAAGGCGTTACTGTCGAACTCAGGCTCACAAAGCTATCTGATGAACCTGTCGTTGCGCCAGGACTTCCGCTTGTCCGACCGCCTCCATTGCCACCGCCGTTGCCGCCTCCATTGCCACCACCGTTGCCACCTACGTTGCCGCCGCCATTGCCGCCGCCGTTACCACCGCCGTTACCACCGCCATTGCCACCGCCATTGCCACCGCCATTGCCGCCGCCTATGCCACCACCATGGCCGCCGCCGTTACCGCCTCCATGCCCGTGACCGTGACCACCGTGTCCGCCACCTTCACCGCCGCCGTTACCGCCGCCTATGCCACCACCATGACCGCCGCCGTTACCGCCGCCCATGCCACCTCCGTGACCGCCGCCGTTACCGCCGCCCATGCCACCACCGTGACCGCCGCCGTTACCGCCGCCCATGCCACCTCCGTGACCGCCGCCGATACCGCCGCCCATGCCGCCACCGTGATCGCCGCCGTTACCGCCGCCCATGCCACCACCGTGACCACCGCCGTTGCCGCCGCCTATGCCACCACCGTGACCACCGCCATTGCCGCCACCAATACCACCACCGTGACCACCGCCAATACCACCACCGACACCGCCACCGTGACCACCGCCAATACCACCACCGACACCGCCGCCTATGCCACCACCGTGACCACCGCCGTTGCCGCCACCAATACCACCACCGACACCGCCACCTATGCCACCACCGTGACCACCGCCGATGCCGCCACCAATACCACCACCGACACCGCCGCCTATGCCACCACCGTGACCACCGCCGATGCCGCCACCAATACCACCACCGATACCGCCACCAATGCCACCGCCGATACCGCCACCAATGCCACCGCCGTGGCCGCCGCTGTTACCGCCTCCGCTGCCACCGCCGCTACCGCCTCCGCTGCCACCGCCGTTACCGCCTCCGCTGCCACCGCCGCTACCGCCTCCGTTGCCGCCTCCGCTGCCACCGCCGTTGCCGCCTCCGCTGCCGCCGCCGTTACCGCCTCCGCTGCCACCGCCGTTACCGCCTCCGCTGCCACCGCCGTTGCCGCCTCCGCTGCCACCGCCGCTGTTACCACCGCCGTTACCGCCTCCGTTGCCACCGCCGTTACCGCCTCCGTTACCGCCTCCGCTGCCGCCTCCGTTACCACCGCCGTTGCCGCCTCCGTTGCCGCCTCCGTTGCCGCCTCCGTTACCGCCTCCGTTGCCGCCTCCGTTACCGCCGCCGTTGCCGCCTCCGTTGCCACCGCCGTTACCGCCTCCGTTGCCACCGCCGTTACCACCGCCGTTGCCGCCGCCGTTACCGTGACCACTGCCACCGTTATCGCCGCCGCCACCGTTGCCATTCGCGTTCCCGTTACCATTATTCCCGCTTCCGTTGCCACCGCCTCCATTGCCATTTCCATTGCCGTTGTTACCGTTGCCGTTACCGCTCTGACCGCTATTACCACCGCCGTTACCATTCGCCGCTACGGCATATATTGTGGTTGCCGGGTATAAAACGGTGAGCGCCACTATTATGGCGATTTGCTTCATTTTCATGATAAGCCCTTTCACGCGTTATTAGTTGCTGTGTGCTATTGCCGTAATAACCGATCGCTCGCTAATCAATAAATTCAGGTCGGTATTCATCACGACACCCGTTCATAAATTACAAATTTTCCAGGCGATAGAAATCAACATTCAAGAAGTCGAATGATCATTTAATCAAGAGGTTGCAAACATAATGAAAAACAAACGACATGCGGGCGAATAAAACAAACAGCCATCCACAAACAATCAAAAAGATTGTGTTTATTAATAAATGCCAGTGTCAGAGCCATGAGTAATTATCACAATTACTTGCGGGTTCGTTATTCTGCATTTAGACGGGATGTGTCGCTCTATAAAATATCGTGAAGATATACCGCCTCACCATGTCAATGGTATCGTCATAGAAATATGTAAAGTTCTTACATCGATATAATGCTGGTCTCGATGCTATATGGATGAGTATGCATATTTGATAAGCATGAGGATCTCATAATAAAGTTTGATTTAATTTTCATAGTATCAACCTTTAGTATTAACAGCTCACTATCACCTGCATTCGGATAACTTAACCAGAAAACAAAGCGTTAAAAAATCGCGGGCACAACGAAAGTGTTAAAAACGACAAATATCACGGAAATTCATCATACAATATTGATAAGAGAAGGCTGATAGACAATTTCAATAAGACATAAAAACCTTAAATAACAGCAAATTAAGAACAAACAAAGAGATTATGTATGATCATTAAGATATGATGTTAAAAGCTTAAGAAATACGTTAAATTTACATTTTGCAATTTATTTTTACATCTTGTTTCACGATTATTTCTTGCTTTAGAATTGGTAGCGTCTAAATTTTAAATTAAGCAGACATGTCTTTTAATTATTAATTCTTAACATTTGTCAAAACAGCAGCCACATTTCAGTAATGCTTAACAAGATACCTTTATAATTTTGCCTGCTGTAAAAATATTAGGGGTCTCATCATGCAAAAAGAGCTCACTTTAACGAACCAGACTCTTTCACTCATCACCAGGCCGTCACTTCAGTCCTGTGCCCTGTCTCAGAGCCTGAAAAAGACGTTAAGGATGAATAGTAAAATCATTAATATTCATATGGTTAGCCTGGATAATTTATCGGATGGTATCGTGCTTTTTGACATGATCGAAATCGATAAAAAGCTGGTGAAGGCCTGGCAGGAAGAACTCTGTAAAATTAATAGCGGTATAAAGCTCTTACTTTTCAATACCCCAGAAGATTATGCTTTTCAGGAGATTGAAAGCTGGCCGCATATTAACGGCATCTTTTATGCGCATGATGAAGAACATTTTCTGGTCAAAGGGTTACAGAAAGTGATGGAGGGAGAATGCTACTTTTCGCGTAAGCTTGCGAGCTACCTGATTATGCATTCCGGTAATTATCGTTACGATAATCAGGAGAGTACGATCCTGACATTCCGGGAGAAAGAGATCCTGAACAAGCTGCGCATTGGCGCTTCCAACATCGAAATTGCACAGTCGCTATTTATTAGCGAAAGCACGGTGAAAACACATCTATATCATCTATTTAAGAAGATCTCGGTCAAGAACCGTACCCAGGCAGTGTCCTGGGCGAATGATAATTTTAAGAACTAATGCACTACCACAGCAATAAAAAAGCGGCGACAGGATATTCCCCTGCCGCCGCTTTTCACATGTGATAGGCCTACTACAGCGCCGATTCTTTCGACGGTTCCGCTTTAGCTTTACGATTCGCCAGCCACAGCCCGCTGTTTTTCATCGCATAGCCGAAGATCAAACCCACAGCCAGTGACGAAACGACCAGACGCCAGTTCCCCTGCCCCGCGAAAGTGGCACAGGCACCAATAAAAGTACCCGGAACAAACGAGAGCAGCAGCTGCTTCGCCTGGATACACATCAGGAACGCGACAATACCCGTCACGACGTAACCCAAAATTTCCAGATGGGGAGCCAACGCGCTGCCATAGATAATAACCAGTGCCCAGATGACACCGCTCATTGTCGTACAGGCAGAAATAGCCAACGCTTTCAGCCCATCATGCGGGCAGGCGAAATAAGCCGTACAGCCTAAGAATCCAGCCCAGCTCAGTAAACCCAGAGACACGGCAACCCATCCCCAAAGACCGGAGAGAATGCCTGTTGTGATTGCAATAGCGAAGATAACGTTCATGGCTAGCATCTTAGCAGATGCCTGGCTTTTTGATGAGATCATGAGCACACATTGCTCATGATCTTTATTTCAGTTGCATAGAATATGTGATCTAAATCACTCTTCTTCACTTTCCTGCAGTTCGTCCCACATCGCAGCAATGGCTTCACGCGTTAGCGGTGCCATCGTACGCCAGAACGCGGTGGTGGCGTGGGCTTCAACCTTGCCAAGGAAACTTTCAAACCACGGCAGAATAAACTCACCAAACAAGGTTTCCAGTGCTTCGGTATCGTCATCTTCCGCTTTATCTTCCAGCCAGGAAGCCGCCAGCAGCAACGTACCGATCTGGTCAGCTGGGCTGTCCCCTAATGGCATTCCCCACTCGGTCAGAAAAGCGCGAACTTCCGCTTCCGTAGCCCCTTCTACCCACGCGCTACGGCACGGTGAAACGCTGCAGTCATCCCCCACGAACAGCGCATTATAGTCAGCGGCAATCTGCTGGATATCACAGCTTTTTTGCAGACGAGCCAGCAGTTCATTCTGCTCCAGTGGCCAGTCCGCGGCCAGTTTACCGTCACGAATCACGGTAAACAGCGGCACTAGCAGTGGGTCCTGCGGTTGACGATAGTACAGCGAGCCAAGCACGCGGCAGATGATTGAAAACTCGTTCATTGGTTAATCCATTCAGTCATTAAAATTCAGCAAATTCAGGAATCGGTGGCATACCGCGCGATTCAAGGAAATTCAGGAAACGTCGTGGGGTGACATTAAGGATCCTATCCTGTGGGAATTCCACGGCATCGAGGATCTTCTGGCATTCGGTAAATTCACCCAGCGTAAAGGCGGTGTGTGAATCAGAGCCCAACGCCAGCCACCCACCCGCATCGCGCACGGCCGCAGCAATAGCACGGCAGTTGCTCTCACTGCCGATGCGCGAGCTCACAAAGGAAGAGTTATTGATTTCTAGCGCCACATGATACTTCGCCGCTGCTGCTGCGATAGCCGGAATATCAACCGGGAATTTCGGGTTACCCGGGTGGCTAATCATATGAACATGGCCGCTGGCCATTGCCGCAATCATCGCCTCGGTATGCGTCGCTTGATCCTGCGGCGCAAAAACCGGCTCATGAAAACCAGCAATGATAAAATCCAACGATGTCAGCATCGGTCCGGTGCAGTCGATCTCGCCCGCCGTGTTTTTGATATTCGACTCGATACCGCGAAGGATCCCGACCCCATCAACAATGCGCGGCCAGATGCGCATGTTCACGAAGTGCCAGTAGTGCGGGGCATCAGCCATATCCGGGCCGTGATCGGTGATGGCGAAGAGTTTAATCCCCTTGCGCTTCGCCTCGGCGATATAGTCGTGCAGCGTACTATAGGCATGCGTGCTGGCAACGGTGTGCATATGCAGGTCAACAGGATACATCACATTCTCCTTTGTCGTGGTAAGCCAAGGATAGCAGGAAACCCTCGTATTTATTAGCCTCAGGCATCAATAGCCACGCACGCGATCGACCTGCCCGCCAGGCTGTTCCCCGTGCTCAAGCTGCGTGATAGTCCGGGCAATATAGGCAATCGCCTCTTTAGGGCGAGTCACGGCGGCAACATGAGGCGTCATCGTCACACGCGGGTGCTGCCAGAGCGGGCTTTCCTGCGGCAGCGGTTCACGGCTAAAGACGTCCAGCATTGCAGCCTTCAGCTTGCCGCTGTCGAGCGCTGCCAGCAGATCCTCTTCCACAACGTGAACGCCGCGCGCCAGGTTCAGCACATAGCTATTATCCGGGAGTTGGGACAGATTCTGACGGTTAATAATCCCCACCGTCTCCGCAGTGTTAGGCAGCAGATTAATCAGCACCCGCGTCCCTTGTAAAAAGGCATTCAGCTCGGCTTCCCCGGCAAAGCTCGTCACCTGCGGCCATTCCTTACGGCTACGGCTCCAGCAGCGTACCGGAAAGCCCCACGCCAGCAGGCTCTCAGCGACTTTTGAACCCAGCACGCCCGCGCCCATAATACCGACGGTAAATTCGTCGTGGGTGTAATCCGGCAATGGCTGCCAGCTGGACTGACGCTGCAGCGCCTGATAGTCATCAAAGCGACGGAACCAGTGCAGCACCTGGCTAACCGCGTACTCCTGCATTTGAATGCCCATACCGGTATCTTCCAGGCGGAAGAGCGGGATAGATTCCGGCAGCATTTCCGGATGCGCCTTAAGCTTGCTGAGGATCGAGTCAACGCCAGCCCCCAGAGCGAACACGGCTTTAAGACTGCGGCCTTGCAGCATTTCCACCGGCGGATGCCACACCAACGCGTAGTCGGCAGGCGCATCATCGCCACGCTGCCAGCCGCGAATACGGGCATTCGGCAGCAATTTGCTTAGCTCGGCAATCCAATAAGGGGTATCAAACGTGGGGTGATAAAAGATGATCTCCATAATGACTCCTGCTTAGTGCACCGTTACCGGAACGGATCGGCGCTGTTTTTGATTATTTTTGTGGTTTAACAGAATAACAAATTTCTTTTGCCTGTCCCGGAAAATGCGGAGGCGATCGCAAAAAAGACGATTTATGTCTGTTTAAGAAGCATGTTGGTTGAAGTTTGTGTAAACGCACGATTTTTTAAAAAAGTTTATTGACGGTGAAGAGCCTTTCCCCTACATTAGCGCTCGTCCCAGCAACACGGGACAACAATATGGTGAGGTGTCCGAGTGGCTGAAGGAGCACGCCTGGAAAGTGTGTATACGGCAACGTATCCGGGGTTCGAATCCCCGCCTCACCGCCATATTTAAGAAAGAGCTCGTACGAAAGTACGGGCTTTTTTTTCGCCTGTTGCACTTGGGGGGATTCTGCTTCCTCCCCCATCCAGCACCAAAACTACCTGTTTCCCGGGGTCGGGGTAAACGCCTCGCCCGGGCTACATTCAAATCGTAGCCCGGCCAAGCGCAGCGCTGCCGGGAATCGTTCATCACCTCACCGGACGCACAAAGGCAATACAAACACTCTGAACGCCATGAGACGGGTCCGTCTGAAAACCGATCGGTCTCTTCATATCAATTTGCATATGCGGCCATTCCTGTAGAGCCGTACCAAAATGTTCCGTGGAACATGAGCCCCCCACGCGACCAATCAGCGCAACACCATCATGCAACAGCTGCTCGCGACGAATATCCGCACTGTAGATATTTGGCTGCGTGGTGTTATTCCATTTAGTGATGATTTTGGGCCGGGAAGGAACGTAAAACGTTAACCATTCTGCCAGACGCTCCCCACCGACATACTTCAGCGGAGTACCGTAGCGTTGAAACCAGAGGCGGTTTACCGTATCGCTGAACGGGATAACACCGCTCATCTTCTGCCCCGCATTAGCCACGTTGGCGTACATCACACCACAGTAACCCACGAGGACCAGCAGTGCAGCACTGAATAAGGTCACAAACGCGGCGCGTGGAACGATGACGGAAGTTTGGTTGACGCAGCTAACCATCAGCGCCGGTGCCAGAATGAAAAAAGGCTGCAGCCATTCAGTTAATCTGCCGCTGTTGAAGAAGAAAAACCAACAGCAAAGCGCTATCAGCGGAATCAAGTAGACTCCCAGCACTACCCGACCTTCCCATGACACAGGCCAGCGTAAGCGCACGCCACAAAAATAGAGAAAAGCGCCAGAAATAAGCAGTGGATAAAAAATGGAGATCAAGCAGGTAAAAAGCCCCGGATTAATACCTGGGTGCATTTCTGAATTTACCCAATGTAGCGCGGCAAAGTTATGCTCCTGTAGCCACAGGATATTAGGGGTAATTAACAGTACGCCTAATGCTAGCGCACAATACCAGACAACATGTCGATAGCAGCGACGAATATCCGCCACGACAAGCGTTGAGAGAAAAACAGACCCGACCAGAATCAACGTGGAATATTTTGACATGGTTGCCAGCCCGGCCAACAGAGCAAAGGCAAGCCACCAATACAGGCTTCGACTAATAGCCTGTAGATAGCAATACATCATCCACGGCCATAGCATCACCAACAGATAATTATCGTTGTAGCTAATGATATCAAAGTTAATTAACCCTGATAAATTAAGGGTTAACAATGCCACCCAGGCCAGCTTTTCGCTGCCAGTAAGCCTGTGTGCAAATACCCAACTGCCGACCATACCTATTGCGATAGCGAAAAAATGCGCAGCATACCAGTAAATATGCGCGGGTAGATGGAGTGCAGGCCGCATGACCAAACCGACCAGCCACGGATTTTTTGGCGAGCCCCATTCGGCGTTTCGCGCCCAATTTAACGCCTCTACGGCATCATAGGGAACCGCAGGGTCGAGCGCTACCGTCGCGATAGTCCACAGTACGGCATACAGCGATGCCCAGATTATAACCAACCGTAAATTCATTATGTTTACCGGGCAGATATTCAACCTATCGAGCTTAGAGTTATCCCTCATAAAAAAGTATAAACAGAGATTCAATGAGATGCTTATTTATGACCCACTGAAATAGTAAAAATAACAACGTTATCCGGATGACACATTTTAAAATATATCATCAAAATAATTAGTCACAATTTGTTAGATGTAATAGTACAAACAGAATAACGTCGAATATCTCTTTTAATATTTTCCGCGTCCTGGTTACCGCGGCACCTCATCCGCCGGTACCTGTGCCGCAATCTCTTCCGCAATACCAAACCGCTCCACCAGCAGAGCCTTTTGCTGACGGTGCGACAACGTCTCGAACGTCTCCTTGCCTCTGGCTTCTCTGAAAACCTTTTCACCTTTTACTATCCCGGTAATCGAATCATGCCCCGCCAGACGAATCAACAACGCACCGTCAAAGCGGCTGCTGTGGCGACTGCGTTCATGTCGCAGCGGATATTCCGTTGCGGCGGCATCCATCTCCAGCAGTTGGCAGTCTACGCGTGAACGGCCCAGCGGTTTCCAGTTCACACACCAGAAGCCTTCATCACGGTGCACCCGTGTCCCCCATACCGGGTGCGTGGAGTGCCAGGCCTGCAACGGTAACGGCTGACCGTGAAGCATTGTAGTGTCGACAATAAAAAGGACATCGCCCAGACGAACAAACAACGTGCCGTGCCCAGGGGATTCCGTACTAACCGGGCGCGGCGAGCGCATCGTTGACAGGCCAAACTGCACGGGGAACCCTACAGCTTTCAGCAGCGCATATAGCGCGCCGTGGCTCGCCCAGCAGGTGCCGCCAGTGCCAAATCGCAGCCAGTGCGAAAAAAAATCCTCCGGCGTAAAGCCCGGCAGGTCGCCCTGAATACCCTGAGCGACCTGAATTCGCTTACGAATATTGTCGAACGGTACGGAACGGCACCATGCCTGGTAAACCTGCCCCAACCCAGACTCACTGACCGCGGGATAAGCGCGAAAACCCATTTTTTCAAGCGCCTGTTCGGCAAGCGCTGGCGGGATATCCATAGGAATATTATGCGAATTCATCATTTACCTGCGGCGTGTCTCAGACCGTCGAAAAAGAGCAACGGAGCATCAATAGCACAACCCGCACGCAATTGTAAATGAAATGTAAACTCACTCCTCGATCATCAACGCATACTCCTCGCTGAGAAAATCCACCAGCGCGCGCACCGCAGGCAGCAGCCCTCGACGTGAGGGGAAGACAGCGTGAATCACCTCCCGCTTCGGCTCCCACTCATCGAGCACACGCACCAGCGATCCGTCGACCAACTGTTCTCTCGCCATCAGGATCGGCAGCTGCACCACCCCGACACCCGCCACCGCCGCCTCACGCAGCGCCAGCATATCGCTAGTTATCAGCCGTGGCGTAAAGTGCACCTCCGCCTTTGCGCCATCCGGGCCATTTAGCGACCAACGATGGACATGCTTGCCTGCCGACATGCTTAACCCCGGCCAGCGGCTAAGTTCATCCGGCACCTGCGGCTTGCCCATCTTCGCCACCAGCGACGGACTGGCGACGAGACAATGACCGCGATCCGCCAGTACGCGCATCACCAGGTCGCTGTCATCAAAAGGACGCGGTCTGACACGAATCGCCACATCAATCCCCTCCGCCACCAAATCCACTCGCCGATTGGTGGCTTCAAGCTGAATCTGCACGCCCGGATAACGCACCATAAAGCGCGCCAGCATTGGCCCAACGTGCACATGCAACAGCGTGACCGGACAGGTCAGCTTCACGCAGCCTCGCGGCTCTGCCTGGAGCACGGCAATCGCCTCCTGCGCCGCCTCCGCCTCAATCAGCATCGCCTTACAGTGTTGATAAAACGTCTGCCCGACTTCCGTCACCGTGAACTGCCGGGTGGTGCGATGAATCAACCGCACCCCAAGCTGCTCTTCCAGCTGCGCAATGCGTCGGCTGAGCTTTGACTTTGGAATGTCCAGCGCACGTCCCGCCGCGGCAAAACCGCCGTTATCCACCACGTGAACAAACCACGCGAAGTCATTGAGATCCTGCATCACCACCTCATCGTTCTATTTTTGCAACAGTGTAGGTCATTTTCACTATCTACCGGACCATTACATCAAAATATAAGCTAATCCACATCAAAGCTCACTACACAGGAGAAACAAATGAAACAGATTACGGGTGTTTATACCGCGCCACGTCCGCACTGGGTGGGTGATGGCTTCCCGGTTCGTTCGTTATTTTCCTATCAGTCACACGGTGAAAGCCTGAGCCCTTTCCTGCTGCTCGACTATGCCGGGCCATACAGCTTCCCGGCAGACGGCGCGAAGCGCGGGGTGGGTGAACATCCACACCGTGGGTTTGAGACAGTCACTATCGTCTACGCCGGGGAAGTAGAACATCGGGATTCCACCGGTAAAGGCGGTGTGATTGGCCCGGGGGATGTGCAGTGGATGACCGCAGGTTCCGGCATTCTGCACCAGGAGTTTCACTCGGCAGAGTTTGCCCGTCGCGGCGGCGAACTGAAGATGATCCAGCTGTGGGTCAATCTGCCAGCGAAGGACAAGATGACCGCACCGGGCTACCAGAGTATTGAGGCGGCAGCTATCCCAACGGTGGAACTGCCGGATAACAGCGGGTCGCTGCGGGTGATTGCCGGTCACTACCAGGAGGCGACGGGCCCAGCCAGCACCTTCTCACCGCTGAACGTCTGGGATATGCAGCTTCAGGAAGGTAAAGAGGTCTCTTTCGAGCAGCCTGACGGCTGGAGCACCGCCCTGGTGGTGCTGGAAGGTAGCGTCACGGTAAACGGCGAAACCCACGCCCAGGAAGCGCAGCTAGTGGTACTCAGCCAGGAAGGTAAGCGCGTTCATCTGCACGCCGGCAGCGACGCCAAAGTGCTGGTGCTGGCAGGCGCGCCGCTCAACGAACCGATTGTGGGCTATGGCCCCTTCGTGATGAACAGTAAAACCGAAATCGACGAAGCCATTCGCGATTTTAACTCCGGCCGCTTTGGTCAGATCTGACACTACAGAGGTGAATAACATGTCTACTCCAGCAAATTTCAACGGCGCACGTCCAGTGATTGATGTTAACGATGCGGTGATGCTGTTAATCGACCATCAAAGCGGTCTGTTCCAGACGGTGGGCGATATGCCGATGCCAGAGCTGCGCGCTCGCGCTGCGGCACTGGCGAAAATGGCGACGCTTGCCGGTCTGCCAGTGATCACCACCGCCTCAGTGCCGCAAGGTCCGAACGGTCCGCTGATCCCGGAGATTCACGAAAATGCACCGCATGCGCACTATATTGCGCGTAAAGGCGAGATTAACGCCTGGGATAACCCGGAGTTCGTGGCTGCGGTGAAGGCCACGGGTCGCAAAACGTTAATTATCGCCGGGACGATCACCAGCGTCTGCATGGCCTTCCCAGCCATTGCCGCCGTCGCCGATGGTTATAAAGTGTTTGCAGTCATTGATGCTTCCGGCACCTACAGCAAGATGGCGCAGGAAGTGACGCTGGCCCGCGTAACGCAGGCAGGCGTGGTGCCAATGGATACCGCTGCGGTAGCCTCTGAACTGCAGCGTACCTGGAACCGCCCGGATGCCGCCGAATGGGCCGAGGTGTATACCAAAATCTTCCCGGCGTACCAGTTGCTGATCGAAAGCTACGCAAAGGCGCAGGACGTCGTGAAAAACAACGAACAGCTTGATTCTCAGCGTTAACCCACCCGCCCTGCCGCTTTTCGGCGGGGCGGTGTTCATTGCTTAACCGAACGATAAATAAATCTGAATTTATGCTTGACCGTTTCAGGTCAACTCCCTATAGTAGCGCCCCGTTGACCACCTACGGTGAGCAGCAAAACAATATGGTGAGGTGTCCGAGTGGCTGAAGGAGCACGCCTGGAAAGTGTGTATACGGCAACGTATCCGGGGTTCGAATCCCCGCCTCACCGCCATCTTTAAGAAAGAGCTCGTACGAAAGTACGGGCTTTTTTTTCGTCTATTGCACTTGGGGGATTCTGCTCCCTCGCCCATCCAGCACCAAAGCTACCTGTTTCCCCAGGGTCGGCGTAAACGCCTCGCCCGGGCTACGGGTTATGCAGGTTGTAGCCCGGGCAAGCGCAGCGCCGCCGGGAATCGCTCGCTCTACCTCACCGCCACCCTATCCGCCACCTGCGCCGCCAGCCGCAAAGACTCCGCCGTCAACGGCGAATCGACGCGAATCCGTAGCTGCCCAACAATCCGCCCCTGAATCGGCTCGCAGCTGCTGTACACCAGTTGCGGGTTGCCGCCGAGCGCCCGCGCAATCTGCTGTAAATCCGGCTCTCGCCCGTTAACGCCGTTAAAATGCAGCGTGATCAGTTGCTCTCCTTCGGCTAACAGACAGCGATTTTCCTCGCGCCCATGATGCAACGTGCCTAACATCCCGCGCGTCACTTCATGCTGCGGGTCACCAAAAACCTGCCACACTTCGCCCTGCTCAATGATCCGTCCCTTTTCCAGTACCGCGACCCGATCGCAGAGCGTACGAATCACATCCATCTCGTGGGTAATCAGGATAATCGTCAGCCCCAGCCGTTGATTAATCTCTTTGAGCAGGCTAAGTACCGCCAGCGTGTTTTCCGGGTCGAGCGCCGAGGTCGCCTCATCGCACAGCAAAATCTCCGGCTGCGTGACCAGCGCCCTCGCTATCCCGGTGCGCTGCTTTTGCCCACCGGAAAGCTGGCCGGGGAAGCTATCGCGCAGCGGCTCCAGCCCCACCAGCCGAAGCATCTCGTCAACGCGGCGCCGACGTTCGGCAGTAGGGATACCCGCCATACGCAGCGGCAATTCAACGTTCTCCGCCACCGTTTTGGTAGCGTGAAGATTGAAGTGCTGAAAAATCATCGCCACCCGGCGACGCAAATCCCGCAGTTGCCCGCGTGCGCCTTCACCAATGGGCACACCGCTTATCGTCATCTCCCCCCGGTCGGCGTTCTCCAGGCGGTTAAACAGCCGCAGCAACGTCGATTTCCCCGCGCCGCTGCGCCCGATAATGCCAAAGATCTCCCCGGCCTGAATCTCCAGGTTGATATCGTCAAGCGCCTGCACCCCGTTCGGGTATACCTTGCTCATCCCGCGCAGGCGGATATGTTGTGTCATGGCCGTCACTCCTAAAATCCAGGCGCGATTTTTCCTTTGTACCGGGTCAGGATAAACTGGCGCACCGCGTCGGAATTCAGCGCCTTCGCCAGTTTCTGAATACCGGGATCGTTGATGTTATCCGGGCGAGCGACCAGATATTCGACGTACAGACTTTTGCCCTTTTCCACAATCAGCGCTTTATCGGTATCAATACCCGCCTCCAGCGCATAGTTAGCAAAGATAAACGCCAGATCCACCTGGCTTACCGCCCGCGCCAGCATCGCCCCTTCCAGCGGACGAATTTTGAAATGGTGCGGGTTGGCGGTGATATCTTTCTCCGTCGACTGAGGATCTTCCGGGTTCTTGAGCGTAATAAGCCCAGCCTCGCTGAGCAGCACCAGTGCCCTGCCGGTATTCACCGGATCGTTAGGGATAGCGATGCTCGCGCCATCAGGCAGATCCTTAATGCTGCTGTATTTGGTCGAGTACGCACCAAATGGCTCGATATGCACGCCCACCACCGGCAGCAGATTGGTATGGCGCGTCTTGTTGTAATCATCGAGGAACGGGCGATACTGGTAGTAGTTCGCATCCAGATTCTTTTCAGCAAGCTGCTGGTTTGGCTGAATAAAATCATTAAAGACTTTAATCTTCAGGTCCACCCCTTCTTTTTCCAGCTGCGGCTTCACAAAATTCAGAATTTCAGCATGCGGCACCGGCGTCGCGCCCACCACCAGGGTTTCATTGGCCGCCGCAGATAAAGAGAACAGCGCCATCAGCCCGGCTATCACGGTTTTTTTCATCATTTCATCCTGTCTATTATCTTATTTACGGCTCATGCGGCGCACCAGGCGGTCGCCGCTCATTTGAAGAATTTGTACCAGCGCAATCAGCAGTACGACCGTCACCGCCATCACGTCGGTCTGAAAACGCTGGTAACCAAAGCGAATCGCCAGGTCGCCTAAACCACCACCGCCAATTACCCCGGCCATCGAGGTGTAATCGACCAGTACAATGGCGGTTACCGTTACCGCTGCTATTAACCCGCCGCGCGACTCCGGCAGCAGGGTGTGCCAGATAAGCTGCCAGGTATTGCCACCCATCGCCCAACTGGCCTCCACCAGCCCGTGGTCCACTTCACGCAGCGACGTCTCGACCAGACGAGCAAAGAACGGCGCACAGCCCGCCACCAGCGGCGGAATAGTGCCCTGCACGCCCAGCGAAGTACCGGTAATTAACGTGGTCAGCGGGATCATCACAATCAGCAGAATGATGAACGGCAGCGAACGCATTACGTTCACCAGCAGCGACAACACGCGGTGCAGCAGCGGTGCGTAGAGCAGTCGGGGCTGCCCGGTCAGATAGAGGATGACGCCCAGCGGCAGCCCAATCAGCACCGTAAATCCCAGCGCGCAGGCGAGCATCACCAGCGTATCCAGCCCCGCCTGCGCTACATCGTTCCAGTCAATTCCGGCCAGAAAAGCGAGCATGCTCTCTCCTCAGTTCCAGTCGTGACGCGCGGGGCGTTTGCCGTTCAACACCCAGTTGCCCAGCAGGTGATACTTCCAGCGCACCGGGTCATGCAGCGTATGCACGCGTCCGTTACGCCAGTGGCGGTCGTAGTTGTAGCGAGGGTGCGTTGAGCGGGTACCTCCCAGTTCAAACAGCCGCGAGGCGGCCTCAATCGCGGCTTCGGTGGTGAAAATCTTGGCACGCGCCACGGCAATCGATGCCAGCGCCACCGTCTCCTCCGAAAGATCGTGTTTATAGCGATCCAGCACCTTACCGGCCTGCTCCAGCAGCGCATCGGCGGCGGCCAGACGGCTATCGAGCGCACCAATCTGGTAGACGGTCAGCGGGTCATCCCCAGCCCGTTCGACGCCAGCATCAATCCACGGTCGGGCAAACTGATTCACAAAACTGACGGTATCGTTCAACGCCGCGCGGGCGATCCCGGTATCTATCGCTGCGGTGGTCAGCTGCGCAAACGGCCCAGCGAGCGTTGGCGTGTCGTAGGATTTCCAGGTCGGTATCAGGTTAAACGGCTCCACGCGAAGGTTTTCAGCCAGCACCGTACCGCTTGAGGTGGTACGTTGCCCCAGGCACGCCCAGTCGTTCACCACCGTCAGCCCCTTTGTTCCGCGCGGCACAAAAGCCAGCTGCGCGTGTCCGTCATCGTCCAGCGCTAGCACCCCGAGCCAATGGGCGTACAGCGAGCCGGTGCAATAACCTTTACGGCCGTTGATACGCAAGCCATCGGCGGTATGGCTAATCCGCGTCTGGATGTCCTGCACCGTTTTGCCACCGGTCTCTGACAGCGCGTTGGCAAAGCGATAGCCCTTCAGCGCCAGGTCAAAGAAATAGCGCTGCTGCTCTTCATCCCCCTGCAGGCGAATATCCTCAAGCAGGCAGTAGTGGTTCTGCGGAATTTGCCCCAGCGCCGGGTCAGCGGCGGAAATAATGGCAATCACCGCCGCGAGCGTCGCGGCCGACACTTCCGCCCCGCCAAAACGGCGCGGCACGGTAATGCCCCACAGTCCGCTGTTTGAATAGACATTAACCACCTCCGGTGGCACCACGCCGCTGAGGTCGCGCTCGGACGCGCCGGGTTGCAGGAAGGCGGCAATCTCGTGAGCGATGCTAATCGCCTCTTCATCGCGGGTAATCACGTGCGCATGGGGTGCCGCGCGGGTGTAGTCGGGGGTTGCTTGAGTCTCTGGCATAGCATGGTCTCGGGTGGTGTTATCAGCACGGTAAAAATGCAATATCTAATTGATATTCATACATATCCCATTAAGGAATGAATGATTACATCTTTTACCTTTTAGGTTATATGTGTTGATACCAATGTTTATGCCAGCTTTAACAGCCCCGTATTTCAGGCAATTATGCTTAACCATGGATACCAGAGAGTGGGATTTGCAACACGCCGTTGCTGCAGGTGTTGTATTTGCAACAGACACAAATAACAAAGCCCGGTTTCCCGGGCTTTGCAGACGTTACAGCGGTTAGTAGTAGGCTTTCAGCGTGCGCTGGCAGAGCGCCGAGCGTACGCAGTCATCTTTAGTGAAGCGCACAATACCTATCATTTCATCTTCTTCAAAGCGAGCCAGCGCATCGCTAAGCCCGGACTGAACACCGCGCGGCAGGTCACACTGAGTGATGTCCCCGTTCACGATAACCGTGACGTTCTCCCCGAGGCGAGTTAAAAACATCTTCATCTGCGCCGCGGTGACGTTCTGAGCCTCATCAAGAATCACCACCGCATTTTCAAATGTACGTCCGCGCATGTAGGCGAACGGCGCGATCTCTACCTTACCAATTTCCGGGCGCAGGCAATATTGCATAAAGGAGGCGCCCAGTCGTTTCACCAGCACGTCATAGACGGGGCGGAAGTAAGGGGCGAATTTCTCCGAAATGTCTCCGGGCAGGAACCCCAGGTCTTCATCGGCCTGAAGGACGGGACGCGTCACAATAATCTTATTCACATCCTTATGAATGAGCGCCTCCGCAGCTTTCGCTGCGCTGATCCAGGTCTTGCCGCAGCCCGCTTCGCCGGTGGCGAAGATCAGCTGCTTACTCTCGATAGCATGCAGGTAGTGGGCCTGAGCGTCATTGCGGGCGGCAATCGGCGAGGTGTCGCGACTGTCGCGCGCCATACCAATTGCTTCCACTCCACCACTCATTTGCACAAGCGAGGTGACCGATTCTTCTTCACGTTGTTTGTGGCTGCGTGAGTCACGTCTCAGCACACGTTTTGCTTCGCGATGAGCTTTGATCACTGCTTTCTGTCTTCCCATGGATAGCACCTTGAGTTGTAGGTTTACATCACACGCGCTGATATCAGCACGATTATGCGCACGAACGTCTGAGGTTTGGCTTCCTTGTAAGCCATAGCAACTGCCTGTCGAAATGACGAATACGCGCGGCTACGCGCACCGCGCAATACGTCGGGAACAACGGGTTGAATTCGAATTGGATGAAAAATTGAGGTGACGAAATCGCTGCCGGAGAGAGGGCCTCCGCGCTGGATGGTGCGGGTTGAGATTCTGCTTAGTCCAGTCAAGGACGCTACCATTCGCGATCTCCATAGTGAAACGGAAACTACCGCTATATTTATTATTACATCCAAATCAACAAAAGATGCAACATAATTTTTACATAAACATAACGATATCTTACAGAGATAGCATCTGACATTTATGTGACAGTTTTATATCAATCAGGGGGGAAATGAAAAAAAAGGACTGATTTTTGGCGATATTCTGGCATTTGGGAGAAATCCCGGGGTCGCTTGCGCTCGCCCGGGCTACAAAACAGGGGTACGGACAGCCCCCTCTCCCTTTTCAAGGGAGAGGGTTGGGGTGAGGGTTGATGTACAAAAGCTAAAAACGGTTTGGCTCACATCAATGGATATCGCATTGTTTGTCCCCTCACCCTAGCCCTCTCCCCAAAGGGGCGAGGGAATATCACGCACTGAGTAGCGTACTCCCCAGATAGTGCTTATCCGATGCCACCCCCGGCAGCACAAAGAAATACCCGCCGCCAATCGGCTTCACGTACTCCTCCAGCGCTTCACCGTTCAGGCGCTTTTGCACCGTCAGGAACCCTTTTTCAAGGTCGTGCTGATAACAAACAAACAGCAGCCCCATATCGAGCTGACCAGAGTTGGAAATGCCCAGCGAGTAGCTGTATCCCCGGCGCATCATCAGGCTCGACTGCGTCTCTTTGGTCCGCGGGTTTGCCAGACGAATGTGGCTATCCAGCGCAATCACGTCGCCGTTCGGGTCGCGGGTGTAGTCCGGCGCATCGTGCTCGTTCTTCATTCCCAGCGGCGCGCCGCTGTGCTTGTCGCGCCCGAAAATCGTCTGCTGCTCCTTGAGCGGCGTACGATCCCAGGACTCAACGTGGAACTGAATAATACGCACGGCCTGATACGAACCGCCCTTCGTCCACGCCGGTTCCCCCTGATCGCCGGTCACCCACACCACCTCGTCCATCAGCGGTTTATCGCTGCCGTCCGGGTTGGCGGTGCCGTCTTTAAAACCGAGCAGGTTAATTGGCGTCTCTTTCCCCTTGCTGCGCGCCGCGTGGTCAGAGATAAACCCTTCCCGCTTCCAGCGCACGCTGAGCAAGTCCGGCGTGTGCTTGATAATATCGCGCAGCGCGTGGATCACCGTGTCCTGCGTGTTGGCGCAAATCTGCAACAGCAGATCGCCGTGGCACAGGGCCGCGTCCAGTGCATCATTCGGAAAGCGCGTCATCTTCTGTAGCTTTTTCGGCGCTTTATCCGTCAGGCCAAAACGGCTGTCGAACAGCGACTGGCCGACCGATACCGTCATCGTCAGATTATCCGGGGCGATAAACGCCCCCAGAATGCCCGAGTCCATCGGCGGCAAGCGTGGATTCGGTGTATCCGGCGCCGGGCCGCCCTTGGTGAGAAAGGCAATGCGGTCGGTCAGCAGACGGAACAGACGCTCAAGGTCTGCTTTATCCGCCGCCAGCACGTCAAATGCCACTAGCATCATCGCGGCCTGCTGCGGCGTCAGGACGCCTGCCTGATGCTCGCCGTAAAACGGCTGGGTTTCCATCCGACTGTTCGCCGTCGGCGTCTCGCTGGCTTTCGCCGCGTGGGCCACCGGGCAACCGCCGGAAATTGCCAGCGCGCCTCCCAGCGCGCCGATCCCTTTTAATAAACGACGACGTGACGGTTCGTTCAGGTCGTCAGAGTGCTGCTTTGCCATCTTGCTTAGTCCAGACCCAGGATCCCACGAAGCTGCGCCAGATCTTCCGCCAGAGTGGTGATCGGCCCTTTCAACGCATTGCGGTCCGCATCGGTCAGCTTGTCATAAGTTTCGTAGCCGTCTTTGGTGCGGTATTTGCTGAGAATGGTGTCCACTTTCTTGAAGTTAGCGTCAACCTTCGCCAGCAGCGCGCTGTTCTCTTTCTGCAGCTGAGGACGCAGCAGGTCTACAATTTTTTGCGCGCCGTCAATGTTAGCCTGGAAGTCCCACAGGTCAGTGTGGCTGTAACGATCTTCTTCGCCGCTGATTTTGCTCGCCGCCACTTCTTCAATCAGACCCGCGGCGCCACCCACCACTTTAGACGGTGGGAAGGCCAGCTCGGAGATACGTTTTTGCAGCTCCAGCACGTCGGTGTTCAGCTGGTCAGCGTAGTGCTCCATACCTTTGACGCTGTTGTCGCCAAACAGCGCTTTTTCCAGACGGTGGAAGCCGGTGAATTTCGGATCCGCCGCTTTCTGTTCGTAGTCGTCTTCACGAGCATCGATGCTGCCGTCGAGGTCGGAGAACAGCTCGGCAATCGGCTCAATACGCTCGTAGTGCTGACGGGTAGAGGCATACAGGGATTTCGCTTTAGCGATATCGCCCGCTTTCACCGCATCGGTAAAGGCTTTGGTGCCTTTCACCAGCTCTGCCGTTTCAGCGGTTACATACGCTTTATAGGCGGTAATCGCATCGTTCAGGCCCAGCAGCGCGTTGGCTTTCGCCGCGTCTTTGGTCGCTTCGCCTTTGACGATCAACTTGCCTTTCGGGTTGGTCAGCAGGCCGCAGGTCATGTCGTATTCGCCCGGCTGCAGGTTAGCGGTCATCTTCTGGGTGAAGCCAGGCGCGATGTTTTCACGCTCTTCCACTACCATCACCCCTTTCAGGATCTCCCACTCCAGCGCCTTCTGGCTGTGGTTCTGGATGATAAACTGGGTTTTACCGGCGTTCACAGTGATGGACATCGGTTCACACTGTTTGTCGTTTACCGTCACTTTAACCTGCGGAATATCGGCAGCATGTGCCATAAACGCCGTAGAGAAGAGTGCAGCGATGCCCGTCTGCAACGCGCTGCGGCGGAAGTTCTTGGTCATGGTCCATCCCTTTCAATAAGTAGTAGTCACTAAACAGCCGTTTTCTGCCTTATGGGGCGATACGTGATGTTGATGTAGCGGCGCGTGGCGGCCAGAAGAACAGCGCCAGTGCGGGAATCAGATACAGGAAATAGACCGCCACTTCGCTAACGCTCGGCGCTTCCTGATAACCAAAGATGCCTTCCAGCAGCGTGCCGAAAAGCGAATGTGTGGTCAGCGTGCCGCTCAGGTCGAAGGCCACATCCTGGAAAGCGTTCCACAGGCCCGCTTCGTGGAAGGCGCGAATCGCCCCGGCCGCCAGCCCAGCCGCGACCAGCAGAATAAACAGGCTCGTCCAGCGGAAGAACACGCCGAGGTTGAGGCGAATGCCGCCCCAGTAAAGCAGGAAGCCCAGCACGACAGCCGTTGCCAAACCCAATATCGCCCCCAGCGGCGGCCAGATACCGAGATCCTGCTGGAATGCTGCCAGCAGGAAGAAGACCGACTCCAGCCCTTCACGCGCCACGGCGAAAAAGACCATCATAATCAGCGCCCAGCCGTGGTTATTGCCCTTTTGCAGCGCGTTATCCACCGCTTGCTCGAGCTGTTGCTTGACGTTGCGGGACACCTTACGCATCCAGAACACCATCCACGTCAGAATAACCACCGCCACCACGGCCACCAGCCCTTCAAACAGCTCCTGCTCTTTTTGCGGGAACTCACCGGTGGTTTCGTTGATAAAGATGCCCAAACCTAAGCACAGCGCGGCGGCCAGAATCACGCCAATCCACATGACGCCAATCCAGCGGCCGCGCTGCGTGCGCTTCAGATAGCTGGCAATCAGGCTGACAATCAGCGCTGCTTCCAACCCTTCGCGCAGCATAATGAGAAAAGGCACAAACATGTGGACATCCTTAAATGTGTAACGCCGTCAACTTTTGCAAAGACAGGTAAATGTGAGTGATAGTGATTATCATTAAGCCAAAAATAAACACAAGCGAAATGTGAGGGAAATAATGACGAGATGTAAAAGAATAGCGACGATATAGTTGCGTTGATTATCACCAGGGCGTGATGGCAATGGGCATAAAAAAACCCGCGAAGCCGCGGGTTTATGTAGGTCTGATAAGCGTAGCGCCATCAGGCAGTTCGGTGCATATTGCCGGATGGCGGCGTAACGCCTTATCCGGCCTACCGAACCTCGTCCGGGCTACTTAAGCGGGACGGGGGTGCAGAGTGATAATGCGCATCCGCTTTCGCAAAGCGTTCCTGCATGCTGGCTGACGGTACTTTATCCAGCAGGCTGAACAGGACGATACCCGCACTGCCAAAGATAAAGCCAGGGATGATTTCGTACAGCCCCAACCAGCCGAACTGTTTCCAGACGATCACGGTTACAGCACCGATAATCATCCCCGCCAACGCGCCGTTACGGGTCATACGCGACCACATCACCGAGAACAGTACTACCGGGCCAAACGCGGCGCCGAAGCCTGCCCACGCGTAGCTCACCAGACCCAGCACGCGGTTTTCAGGATTTGCCGCCAGCGCGATAGCCACCAGCGCCACCACCAGCACCATAAAGCGCCCTACCCACACCAGCTCTTTCTGGCTGGCGTTTTTACGCAGGAACGCTTTGTACAAATCTTCGGTAATCGCACTTGAGCAGACCAGCAGCTGGCAGCTCAGGGTTGACATCACCGCCGCCAGAATCGCCGACAGCAGGATCCCGGCAATCCACGGGTTAAACAGAATTTGTGCCAGCTCGATAAACACACGCTCGGCGTTCTGACTTACCGGCCCGGCGACTGACGGGTTGTTCTGGAAGTAGGCAATGCCAAAGAAGCCCACGGCAACCGCACCGGCCAGACACAGGATCATCCAGGTCATGCTGATACGGCGGGCGTGCACAATGCTGTGGTGTGAGTCGGCGGCCATAAAGCGCGCCAGAATATGCGGCTGACCAAAGTAGCCCAGACCCCAGCCCATCAGTGAAATGATGGCGACGAAGTTCAGCCCTTTGAGCATATCAATGTTTTCAATGCTCTTCTGCTTGATAACTTCCAGCGAATCGCCTAGCCCGCCCACCGCGAAAATCACGATCACAGGGGTAAGAATCAGCGCGAAAATCATCAGGCTGGCCTGTACGGTATCGGTCCAACTCACCGCAAGGAAACCGCCGATAAAGGTGTAGAGGATGGTCGCCGCCGCCCCCGCCCACAGTGCGGTTTCGTAGCTCATGCCGAAGGTGCTTTCGAACAGACGTGCACCGGCAACAATCCCGGAAGCACAGTAGATGGTGAAGAACAGCAGGATAACCAGCGCGGAGATAATACGCAGCACGCGGCTGTTATCTTCAAAGCGCCCGGTGAAGTAGTCCGGCAGCGTTAAGGCGTTATTATTGGCCTCGGTGTGCACGCGTAAACGCCCGGCTACCAGCTTCCAGTTGATCCATGCGCCGACGGTCAGGCCGATGGCGATCCAGCTTTCCGAGATACCGGAGATGAAGATGGCGCCCGGTAGGCCCATCAGCAACCAGCCGCTCATATCAGAGGCGCCGGCAGAAAGTGCGGTCACGAACGGGCCCAGGCTGCGGCCGCCGAGAATATAGTCGTCGAAGTTTTTGGTGTTGCGCCATGCCATAAAGCCAATGAATATCATGCCCAAAATATAGACAAGAAAGGTCACCAGCATTGGGGTGCTAATAGTCATTAAATTCTCCAGAATTATACGTCGGCAACATCCCAATTTGCCGTCTTTATTATTGCCGGAACGGGGCAATCATTTGAAGCGACCGTATCCTGACGGAAGCGGAATTTTTTCACAAACGATTTAACACTGCATTTACATTGAATGCATTAGCCCGCTGATAGCATTTTCCTATAGGTTGCACTCCCTCACGCTTTTTACGGTTGCACCGATAATAACTGTTAAGTGGCGCATAAAATCAGCTCGCGATAGCCATTTTCCAGGCCGCTTACCATAAGTTTTACCATTAACAATTAATTCATTTTTAAGCCTGCAACGGACATCACATTTAACACGGTTGCACAAAGTTGCAACATGATAGATATTCCTGTTACGCAATTACGATGATAACCGAGCAACAGGAGTAGATGGCATGGGCACCACCACCATGGGGGTTAAGCTGGATGACGCAACGCGTGAGCGCATTAAGAGTGCGGCGACACGGATCGACCGCACCCCTCACTGGCTCATAAAGCAGGCGATTTTTAACTATCTGGAAAAGCTGGAAAACGATGAAGTCCTGCCTGAGCTGCCTGCGCTGCTGTCGGGTGCCGCGAACGAGAGCGATGAATCAGCCCAGCCAGCGGAAGAGATCCACCAGCCGTTCCTCGAATTCGCCGAGCAGATCCTGCCGCAATCCGTAACCCGTGCGGCGATCACCGCCGCCTGGCGCCGCAGCGAAACCGACGCCGTGCCGATGCTGATGGAGCAGGCCCGCCTGCCGCAGCCGATTGCTGAACAGGCGCATCAACTGGCCTGGAAGCTGGCGGAAAAGCTGCGCAACCAGAAAACCGCCAGCGGCCGTGCCGGTATGGTACAGAGCCTGCTGCAGGAGTTTTCCCTCTCTTCTCAGGAAGGCGTGGCGCTGATGTGCCTCGCGGAAGCGCTGCTGCGTATTCCTGATAAAGCTACCCGCGATGCCCTTATCCGCGACAAAATCAGCAACGGTAACTGGCAGTCGCACATTGGCCGCAGCCCGTCACTGTTCGTCAACGCCGCCACCTGGGGGCTGCTGTTTACCGGCAAACTGGTCTCTACCCACAATGAAACCAGCCTGTCGCGCTCGCTGAACCGCATTATCGGTAAGAGCGGTGAGCCGCTGGTGCGTAAAGGCGTGGACATGGCGATGCGCCTGATGGGCGAGCAGTTCGTCACCGGCGAAACCATCGCCGAAGCGCTGGCCAACGCCCGTAAGCTCGAAGAAAAAGGCTTCCGCTACTCCTACGATATGCTCGGCGAAGCCGCGCTGACCGCCGCCGATGCGCAGGCCTATATGGTCTCTTATCAGCAGGCGATTCACGCCATTGGCAAAGCCTCCAACGGGCGCGGCATTTATGAAGGCCCGGGGATCTCCATCAAGCTCTCTGCCCTGCACCCGCGCTACAGCCGCGCGCAGTACGACCGCGTGATGGACGAACTCTATCCGCGCCTGAAATCACTGACCCTGCTGGCGCGCCAGTACGACATCGGCATTAACATCGACGCCGAAGAGGCCGATCGTTTAGAGATCTCCCTCGATCTGCTGGAAAAACTGTGCTTTGAGCCAGAGCTGGCGGGCTGGAACGGGATTGGCTTCGTGATTCAGGCCTACCAGAAGCGCTGCCCGTTCGTTATCGACTACCTGATTGACCTCGCCACCCGCAGCCGTCGCCGCCTGATGATCCGTCTGGTGAAAGGCGCCTACTGGGATAGCGAAATCAAACGCGCGCAGATGGACGGCCTCGAAGGCTATCCGGTGTACACCCGCAAGGTGTACACCGACGTCTCTTATCTTGCCTGCGCGAAAAAACTGCTCGGTGTGCCGAACCTGATCTACCCACAGTTCGCCACCCACAACGCCCACACCCTGGCGGCGATTTATCAACTGGCAGGCAATAACTACTACCCGGGCCAATATGAGTTCCAGTGCCTGCACGGCATGGGCGAACCGCTGTACGAGCAGGTGGTAGGTAAAGTGGCGGAAGGCAAGCTAAACCGTCCTTGCCGTATTTATGCGCCGGTAGGCACCCACGAAACGCTGCTGGCCTATCTGGTGCGTCGTCTGCTGGAAAACGGCGCCAACACCTCGTTCGTTAACCGTATCGCCGACAGCAGCCTGCCGCTGGATGAGCTGGTTGCCGACCCGGTGCTGGCGGTTGAGAAGATGGCGCTGCAGGAAGGCGCATCCGGCCTGCCGCATCCGAAGATCCCACTGCCGCGTGACCTCTATGGTAAAGGCCGCGTCAACTCCGCCGGTCTGGATATCGCCAACGAACACCGTCTGGCCTCCCTCTCCTCGTCGCTGCTCAACAGCGCGCTGCATAAGTGGACGGCGAAGCCGATGCTGGAGCATCCAGTTGCCGATGGCGATATGGTGCCGGTGGTTAACCCGGCTGAGCCAAAAGACGTGGTGGGCTATGTCCGTGAAGCGACGTCCAGCGAAGTGGAACAGGCGCTGGACAGCGCGATGAACAATGCGCCAATCTGGTTCGCCACCCCACCGCAGGAACGTGCCGCGATTCTGGAACGCGCCGCTGTGCTGATGGAAGATCAGATGCAGCCGCTGATGGGGATCCTGGTGCGTGAAGCCGGGAAAACCTTCAGCAATGCCATTGCCGAAGTGCGTGAAGCGGTCGACTTCCTCCACTACTACGCCGGTCAGGTTCGTGACGATTTCGATAACGAAACCCACCGCCCACTGGGCCCGGTAGTTTGTATCAGCCCGTGGAACTTCCCGCTGGCTATCTTTATGGGTCAGGTTGCCGCCGCCCTTGCTGCCGGTAACAGCGTGCTGGCCAAACCGGCCGAGCAGACCCCGCTGATTGCCGCACAGGGTATCGCCCTGCTGCTGGAAGCGGGCGTTCCGGCAGGCGTGGTGCAGTTGCTGCCGGGCCGCGGTGAAACCGTCGGCGCACAGCTGACCGGTGATGCTCGCGTGCGCGGCGTAATGTTTACCGGGTCTACCGATGTTGCGACCCTGCTGCAACGCAATATCGCCACCCGTCTTGATGCTCAGGGCCGCCCAACGCCGCTGGTCGCCGAAACCGGCGGCATGAACGCGATGATTGTCGACTCCTCCGCGCTCACCGAGCAGGTGGTGGTTGACGTGGTGGCCTCGGCCTTCGATAGCGCGGGCCAGCGCTGCTCGGCGCTGCGTGTTCTCTGCCTGCAGGACGATATCGCCGACCACACGCTGACCATGCTGCGCGGCGCCATGGCAGAGTGCCGGATGGGCAACCCTGGCCGTCTGACCACCGATATCGGGCCGGTGATTGATGCCGAAGCGAAAGCCGGTATCGAACACCATATCCAGACCCTGCGCGCCAAAGGCCGTACCGTCTTCCAGGCCGCACACGAGAACGCCGAAGACAGCCGCGAATGGCAGAGCGGCACCTTTATTCCGCCAACGCTGATAGAGCTAGACAGCTTTGACGAACTGAAAAAAGAGGTCTTCGGCCCGGTGCTGCACGTAGTGCGCTACAGCCGTAACCAGCTGGATTCGCTGGTCGAACAGATTAATGCCTCCGGCTACGGTCTGACCCTCGGCGTGCATACCCGTATTGATGAAACCATCGCTCAGGTGACTGGCAGTGCGAAGGTCGGCAACCTGTACGTCAACCGTAATATGGTCGGCGCGGTCGTGGGCGTACAGCCGTTCGGCGGTGAAGGCCTCTCCGGCACCGGTCCGAAAGCGGGCGGCCCGATGTACCTGTACCGTCTGCTGGCAAGCCGCCCGGAAACGGCGCTGGCGAAAACGCTGGCGCGTCAGGATGCCGGTCAGGTCGTCGATACTCAGTTGAAAACGCTGCTGGAAAAACCGCTCACCGAGCTGCAAAGCTGGATGGCTGGTCGTCCGGAACAGCTGGCGCAGAGCAAGCGATATAGTGAACTGGCGCAGGCTGGTACCCAGCGCGTACTGCCGGGACCAACCGGCGAGCGCAACACCTGGACGCTGGTGCCGCGTGAGCGGGTGCTGTGCGTGGCCGATAATGAGTCGGATCTGCTGACGCAGCTCTCGGCGGTGATGGCGGTCGGCAGCGAAGTGCTGTGGCAGGATGCGCCGCTCCAGCGTGAACTGGTGAAATCGCTGCCGAAAGCGGTGAGCGAGCGTATCCACTTTGCGAAACCGGAAACGCTGATGAACGCGTTCTTCGATGCGGTGATTTACCACGGTGATTCCGACCAGCTGCGCGAACTCTGCGAGCAGGTGGCGGCGCGCGACGGGGCGATTGTTTCGGTGCAGGGCTTTGCCCGCGGCGAAACCAATCTGCTGCTGGAGCGGTTGTACCATGAGCGTTCGCTCAGCGTGAACACCGCCGCAGCGGGCGGGAACGCTAGCCTGATGACGATTGGTTAAGAGGTTCAAACCCGGCGATTGCCGGGTTTTTTCTTTGGGTGCCGCCCCGGGGTTGCATACGCCCGCCGGGGAGTCCACCGACTAAAAAACAGATTTCGTCGTCCACACCCGACTACGCCAGCGCCGGTACATCAGCATCGCCCGCAGCCCTTCATCTATGATGTACGCCACCCAAACCCCCACCAGCCCCATCCCGAACGAAATACCCAGCAGGTAGGAAAACGGCAGGCTGACAATCCACATCACGATAATCCCGCAGATAAACGGAAAGCGAACGTCGCCGGTCGCGTTCAGGCTGCTGATAACGATGATATTGGTCGCGCGCCCCAGTTCGAGCAAAATCGACAGCATAAACAGCTTTTTGGTCAGGGCGATAATCTCCTGATTAGGGGTAA
Source organism: Kluyvera sp. CHPC 1.251 (assembly GCF_036759945.1). Taxonomy (NCBI): domain Bacteria; kingdom Pseudomonadati; phylum Pseudomonadota; class Gammaproteobacteria; order Enterobacterales; family Enterobacteriaceae; genus Kluyvera; species Kluyvera sp. CHPC 1.251. The sequence continues at coordinate 144,377 of NZ_JAPKIC010000004.1, forward strand.
AGAGCTGCATAATCGGCTCGGCAAGCAGGTAGATAACCACGCTGATGGACAAGGCCACCATCAGCCCCAGCCGCCAGCTTTTAATCCCCTGGCGGTACGCCGCGTCTATCTCTCTCGCCCCCACCGCGCGGCCGATAATAATCTGCGAGGCCTGGCCGATGGACATGGCAAACAGCGCAACAAATTGGCTGATCGTTGAGGCATACACCTTGGTCGTCAGCGCCTCGGTGCCCAGAAAGGCGATAATCGCCGTTACCACCAGCTGCGACCCCGCGTAGGAGAGGTTCTCCCCCGCCGACGGCAGGCCATAGCGTAAAATGGCCCCTAGCATCTTACGCGAGCACTGCTTCAGCTTCTGCCAACGGAATACATAGCCGATGTATTTTTTCAGCATCCACGCCGACATCAGCATGCCGATAACGTTGGCAATACACACCGCAATCCCCACGCCGGTGACCCCAAGGTCGAGAAAGCTCAGCTTGCCGTAGAGGAAGAGATAGTTGAACACCACGTTAATTACGCTGACCGTGATCGGCACCAGCATCGCCTGGCGGACATAGCCGTGGGTGCGCAGAATCGGCAAAATGGACGAATAGAGGGCGATAACCACCGAAATACCGCCAATAATGCGGATAAACGGCGACCCCACGACCACCAGCGCCTCGCTGAGCCCCAGCATGCGCAGAAACGCATCGCCGAACAGGATAAAGATAAGGCTCATCGCCACGCCAATGAGAAAAGCCACCACCAGCCCGTTAGTGATCACCCGCTCAACGCGCTTAAACCGCTTCGCGCCAATCAGTTGCGCTACCACAATCTGCACGCCGACGGTCAAAAAACCGTAAAAGATAACCGAAATCGCCAGTATCTGGTTGGCGACCCCGGTGGCGGCAACGGCTTCGTCGGAATAGTGCCCCAGCATAAAAACGCTAACGTATCCAAGCATCAGCCGTAACAGTTGCTCCACAAAAATCGGCCACGCCAGCGTGAAAAGCTTCAACCGAGGCTGAACGTTGGTGCCGGACATCACTGTCATCTCCCTTTCCTCTCCCATGCGAATGCGCGATCATCAACCTTCTACACCAAAGGCGTCCAGTCGATCGTTGCGCCACCTTTCAAATTCGGAAAAACGAACGGTGGTTGGAGGAGATTCGGGGGTAAAATCGTGTTATATCCTGAGCCTAAGCGCCGTATGAATAATCTGGAGAGTCAACCGATGAAACGTCTCTTACCCGCCTTCGCCCTGCTGCTGACCAGCGGTTATGCCCTGGCGGACGAATGTGCCGATGCCACCACGCAGGCGGATTTGAATACCTGCTCCGCCGCGCAGTATCAGGCGGCCGATAAAAAGCTCAATCAAACCTGGCAGGATGTACTAAAGCGCGCGGAGCCCGCGCAGCGAGATTTACTGAAGAAAGCCCAGTCGGCGTGGATTACGCTGCGGGACGCAGACTGCGCGTTTATCAGCTCGAGTAGCCACGGCGGCAGCGCGCAACCGATGGTGAACAGCCAGTGCCTGACCGACAAAACCAACGAGCGCGAAGCGTTTCTCTCGTCGCTGTTACAGTGTGAAGAGGGCGACCTGAGCTGCCCTCTACCGCCCGCCAGCTAACGCACACGAATACCGTCGATGATGATCCGCTGGACGTTATCGACGGTCTGCTGAAAGAAGGTTTCATCGCGCAGGGTTTTTCCGGTCACCGCTTCCACCTGGGTGGCGAAATCGGCGTAGTGTTGGGTCGTCGCCCAGATCATAAAGATCAGATGATGCGGGTCGATAGGCGCGAGCTTCCCAGCCTGAACCCAGGCAGCAATAATCGCCGATTTATCCGCGACCAGCGCTTTCAGGTCACCGGTCAGCTCATCCATCACCAGCGGCGCACCTTGCAGCATCTCCAGACAAAACAGCTTAGAGGCCTGCGGGTAGTCGCGCGAGACTTCCAGCTTGAGGCGGATATACTCTTTAATCGCCACCAGCGGCGCCAGATCTTCACGAAATGCCTTCAGCGGCGCCAGCCAGATATCGAGGATCTGCTGCATCACGGCCACGTAAAGCGCCTCTTTTGATGGGAAGTAGTAAAGCAGATTGGTTTTCGACACCCCGGCCAGCTCCGCAACCTGTTCAAGGCGCGTGCCGTGGATCCCGTATTGTGAAAAGGTATTTAGCGCGGCGGTAAGGATGGCCTGCTTTTTCGCACTCACGGCCTGCGAACGTTTGCCACCTTTCTTTACTGCATCCTGAGCCATGCGCCCTCTCCTTGTTATTTACGGCATCAATGCCTATTTTGCGGGTTACGGCCAGAAAAAGAAACCGCCGGATTATCCGGCGGTTAGGAGAGAGGCAGACATTTCACGCACCGCTAGCTGTTGCGGTGGCTGCCATGGCTGTTTTTCCCGCCTTTTTTGCCCGCTTCCGAGGCGCGTTGGGGATCGTTCTTGAAGTTCCCGCCGCTGTGTTGGCCGCCCTTACGACCTGCTTCTGATGCTCTTTCACGGTCTTCGGCAAAATTGCCGGAACCGCCACGATGGTTTGCCATTACTGACCTCCGGTTGAGAGAACGACATAGTGCATTACGTAATTCAAAGCGCGTTCACCCGCCGTACTGCACGGGTAGTAATAAGGTTAGCCGTCGCAGCGGCAGCGCAGGCGAATTGGTCACATTTTGTCATATCTGCCTGCCGTTTTTGCCGGGCGGACGTCTTACGGTTGCGTAATTGACTCTTATGGTGGAGGAAAGCCGGTCAGATAAAAGTGTGTCAGCGTACGTCAAAGCGCGCAGAGGCGGCAAAAAATCATGCCACAAAGGCGCGGATAAATTGCCGAATCGTTGCAGCGAATCCGTCATTAGCGACTATGCTTAAACATGCTTGTTAGGTAACCGACGAATTTGACACAGGAGAGTTAAGATGAGTGGAAATGCAAGTGTTCTGGTGCTCTATTATTCTATGTACGGACACATCGAAACAATGGCTAAAGCGGTAGCCGAAGGCGCCAATAAGGTCGACGGCGTTGACGTCACCATCAAGCGCGTACCAGAAACAATGCAAGCAGAAGCCTTTGCCAAAGCAGGCGGCAAAGCGCAGGCGGTTCCTGTCGCCACCCCACAAGAACTGGCTGATTACGACGCCATTATCTTCGGTACCCCTACCCGATTCGGCAATATGGCCGGGCAAATGCGCACCTTCCTCGACCAGACCGGCGGCCTATGGGCGTCCGGCGCGCTGTACGGCAAACTGGCCAGCGTCTTTAGCTCAACCGGCACCGGCGGCGGTCAGGAACAGACCATTACCTCAACCTGGACGACCCTCGCCCACCACGGTATGTTAATTGTGCCGATTGGCTACGCAGCCCAGGAGCTGTTTGATGTTTCTCAGGTTCGCGGCGGCACGCCATACGGTGCGACCACTATCGCTGGCGGAGACGGTTCACGCCAGCCAAGCCAGGAAGAGCTGTCCATCGCCCGTTATCAGGGTGAATACGTGGCAGGCCTGGCCGTCAAAATGAAAGGCTAATGATTTAAGGGAGAAGCGATATGCCGACACAAGAAGGCAAGGCTCATCATATTGGTGAATGGGCCAGTCTGCGCAACACGTCGCCCGAAATCGCCGAAGCGATTTTTGAGCTGGCGAAATATGATGAAAAGACGGCAGAAAAAATCTGGGAAGAAGGCAGCGATGCCGTTCTCGAACTGGCCTTCAGCAAAACGGACAAAGACGCGCTCTTCTGGGGCGAACAAACCATCGAACGTAAAAACGTGTGATGTGCTAAACCCGGCGTTGGCATAAATGCCTCGGCCGGGCTACCACACCCTGTCATTCGTAGCCCGGCCGAGCATCGCGACGCCGGGTTTGTTTTTTATATCGCCACCCGCCGCTGCCAGCGTTTCGCCACCCTTTCCAGTCCAAAGCACAGCAGATAATAGACCACGCCGATAAAGACAAATATCGCCGTCGGGTAGATCTGTACGCGGTTATTTACCTGACCCGCCACCGTGGTTAGCTCAGGCACGTTAACGATAAACGCCAGCGAGGTGTCCTTGAGCAGGCTGATAAAGATCCCCACCAGAGAAGGCAGCACGTTACGCAGCGTCTGCGGCAGCAGAATCAACCGCAGGCTCTGTCCGGCGCTAAAGCCCTGGGTCAGCGCCGCTTCATACTGCCCGCCAGGCAGCGCGCGCAGCCCGGCCAGCACCGAATGCATGACCGAAGCGGCGGTAAACCACGCCAGCGCCAGGGTCACCGTCACCGCGCCCGGCAGGTCGCTCCCGGTCAGCATGGGCAGCAGATACCACAGCCAGAAGATAACGAAGATCAGCGGAATACCACGTATCACCTCCGCCCACAGGTAAAGCAAACGCCGGGTCATGCCGGAGAATCGCCACGCCGCGCAGGCCAGCAGAATACCGCCTGGCAACGCCAGCGCGCCGGCGCCTATCGCCATCATCAGCGTCAGCGCTACGCCACCGGGTTCACCGTCGGCCAGCCGCCCCCACAATAGATAGTCGAGGTTGTCGTAAATTACCGCCAGATTAGCGTTCATTTGCTACCCCTCCCGTGACGCCCGCCGCCGTTTTCCGCACGCGCTTAGGCTGCCCTACCGGTTTGGGTCCCAGACGGCTCAACGCTAGCCCCAGCGCCACGCCGGTCAGCAGATAGAGCACGGTGCCCACCGCAAAAGCTTCCAGCGCATGGGCGTTATAGCTTTCGATTTGCCGCACCTGGTAAGTCAGCTCGGCAAAACCAATGCCGCTCGCCAGCGACGAGAGCTTCATCAGGTTCAGATACTGCCCCACCACCGGCTGCCAGGCGTTAGCCAGCCCCTGCGGCAGCAAAATATGTCGCAGCAATCCAGCGGTGGAAAACCCCTGAGCCAGCGCCGCTTCACGCTGACCGTTCGGCACGCTTTGCAGCCCCGCCGCCACTTCCTCAATTAAAAATGCCGAAGTAAAGACGCCAAGACCCCAGGCCGAGCACAGAAACTCCGGCGTCAGCCACCAGACGTTACCGGGGAGAATCGACCAGTCGTGCGGGTCGTTGACAAAATCCCGCAGCCCCTGCGGCAGAAAGTTCCACGCCGCAAAGTACCAGAACAGCAACTGCACCAGCAGCGGCGTATTGCGAAACAGCGACACCCAGCAGGCGGTGATCCCCTGCCCCAGACGCCCTCCGGCGAGGCGCAGCAATAAGAACAGCGCCGCCAGCGCGCTTGCCAGCACAATTCCGGCAAGCGATACCCACAGCGTGGTGAGAAAGCCCGAGATAATCCATTGCAGAGGCTGCCCGCTGAGCACCCCCTGCCAGTCAAAATTCACCATCACGCCGTCTGCTCCTGATGCAGCGGGTCCAGCACCTTCTGCAGAAAACGTCGTGCACGCGGATGCTGTGGGCGACCAAAGAACGCCGCCGGAGGCGCCACCTCCAGCACATCACCGCCGTCGATAAACACCACCCGGTCAGCAATTTCGCGGGCAAACTGCATTTCGTGGGTCACCACAATCATGGTGATCCCGCTGTGCGCCAGCGACTGCATGACGTGCAGCACTTCGCCGATCATCTCCGGATCCAGCGCCGAGGTCGGTTCGTCAAACAGGATGATTTGCGGCGAGGAGGCCAGCGCACGGGCAATCGCCACGCGTTGCTGTTGGCCGCCGGAGAGCTGTGAAGGCATTGCATCTGCCTTTTCCGCAAGCCCAACCTTTTGCAGCAACTCCAGCGCGCGCTGCTGGGCCTCGTTACGCTTCCAGCCGTGAACCGACTCCAGCGCTAGCATAATGTTTTGCGCCGCCGTCAGATGGGCATAAAGATTGAACTGCTGGAAGACGAAGCCGATTCGGCTGCGCAGCTGGCGCAGCGCCCGGCCGCTTAGCTGGCTGGTTGGCTTATCGTCAATCAGGATTTCACCGCCGCTGAGACTTTCCAGCTGGTTTATCAGGCGAATCAGCGTTGATTTCCCCGAACCCGAAGGCCCAAGAATCGCCACCACTTCGCCGGGATTAATCGTCAAATCGATGCCGTTCAGCACCCGATGACTGCCATATTCTTTCACTGCCTGTCGGAACGTCACGCTGGCATTCTGCAGATGTGAAAAATCCGCGGACTTCGCCGCGGAACGAGAAAGTAAAGCCGACAACATATTATTTTGCTTCTATGGTGAAGGAACGCGGCTGCGGCGCTTTGGTGGAAGGGCCAAACCAGACATCGTAGATTTTTGCCGCATCGCCCGATTTCTCCAGCGCCACCAGCTCATCGTTCACCGCTTTCAGCAGCGCCGGTTCACCTTTTTTCACACCCACGCCGATCTCTTCTTTACTGAGCAAGTCCGGCAGGATTTTGAATTTGGCTTTATCCGGCGCTTCACCTAGCAGGCCTGCCAGAATGGTGCTGTCCTGGGTAATCGCCTGCACGTTGCCGTTACGCAATGCGGTCAGCGCCAGCGGAATATCATCATAGGAGAGCACGCGCGCCTGCGGGAAGCGCTGATGCAGCGTCTGCTCGCCGGTAGTGCCTTTCACCGCGCCGATGCGCGCTTTGCTGTAATCGTCGAGCTTATCGCCGCCGGTCGCTGGCACCAGGAACTGCTGGCCGGTAACGAAGTATGGGGTAGAGAAGTCGATAACCTGTGCGCGTTCTGGAGTAATGGTGATGTCAGCGACAATCAAATCCGCCTTGCCGGATTGCAGAAGTGGAATTCGGTTAGCCGGGTTGGTCGCCACCAGTTCCAGCTTTACGCCCAGCGATTTGGCCAGCGCTTTGGCGAAATCCACATCGTAGCCCACCAGTTCGTGCGTTTTTGCATCCACGGAACCAAACGGCGGGTTGGCATCAAAGGTCGCCACTTTGACCACGCCTTTCGCTTTGATATCCGCCAACTGATCGGCCTGCGCGGTGAAAGTGGTCAAGCCGGTAGCCACCAGGCCAGTGATAAGTGCGAGCTGTGCAACTGTCTGTTTTGTCTTTGCCATAATCTTTCTGGATACCCCTGTTTTTGTATTGTCTTTTTACGCTCCCACACTGCCCTCAGCGGAACAAATAACGATTCGCTATGCTTTATAACCAAATATCATTTGGCGAAAGTAATTGTTATCTAAAGGTAAAATTTGATGAGTAACGCCAGATATCGCAAATGCTTTGCATAATTTCATCTTTCCATTGGCGTGGTTTCACTGCTGAAATGGTCGGAAAAAAAACCGCAACATTAAGAAGGTCTTAATACGTAAACAGTTATGATTTCATAGAGTCATTGTTTCCCATCGTTACCAACAGACACAACAATCCGCGAGCATCAAGGCTGACTGGCAACCTATCATTACCCCGACAAAAATCAGGGGGTTTCTCCTCCGTTGCCTGGCGCTTCGGCGTCAATTTGAATGCTTTATGGATGACTACAATGAAAAAATTTACCCGCACCGCTTTACTGGTTGCCACCCTTGCTGGCGCGACCTTCGCCGCTCAGGCTGCTGATACCACCGCTGCCCCAGCGCCAGCTCAGGACCCTATCGTTCAGCATCTGAAGCTAACCGATGCTCAGGTGTCCAAAATGAAAACCCTGCACCAGCAGCTGGAGAAAAACGTTCAGGCTATCTCCATGAAGGATGTTAAAGACGGCATGATCATCGACATGATCCAGTCCGGCAAATGGGATGAAGCGGGCGTGAACAAACAGCTGGCGGCGTTCAGCAAGGTTGACCAGCAGGTTCGCTACTACAAAGTGAAATACTACTTTGACTTAAGCCAGGTGCTGACCGCTGAACAGCGCAAGCAGGTCCAAAACGATCTGGCTCAGGCAGCAGCGGAGTAAGCAACATGAAAAAAATCGCAATGATGTTAGGCGCCTGCGCACTGCTGGCAATGGGTGCGGCGAATGCGGCCAACGGTCAGGCCGTCGCCAACGCAAAAACCGCCTGCCAGAACAATCCAACTCAGTGCGCTCAGGCAAAAAGCACGGCGAAAGCGAATGCGCAGAAAGAAGCTAAAGCCGCAAAAGACGCCTGTGCGAAAAACCAGACGGCCTGCGATAACGCTAAAGCGAAAGCCAAAAGCGCTGTGCAGAAGTAAGCGAAGGTAGTGAAATAAATAACGCGGAGGGACTACTCTCCGCGTTTTTACATACCTAACAGGTAAAGCCCATGGTAAAAGGCTGATTTCTACCACGAATTGTGACCTCTCACGCATTACCCACAATCCCTATGCGGACATTCCCTTCGCTTTGATCGCTGTCAAAAATAATCATACCGTCTGGTCGGTATGATTCGGGCCATGAATATGGAAGCCCAACACCGCAAGAAAGATCCGGTCCGTTTATATCAGCTGCTGCTGGAGTCGGCGGCGATGATTGCCGGACGAGACGGCATCGCCGCGCTGTCGCTGAACGCTGTCGCCCGGGAAGCTGGCGTCAGTAAAGGCGGGTTAATCCACCATTTTCCCAATAAACAGGCGCTGATTTACGCGCTGTTTACCCGGCTGCTGGCGATTATGGAAGAGGCGATTGTCGCGTTGATGCAACAGGATGGCGTCAGCTATGGCCGCTTTACCCGCGCCTATCTGAACTACCTTGCCGACCTGACGGATACGCACGAAAGCCGCCAGTTGATGGTGCTGTCGCTGGCCATGCCGGATGAACCGGTGCTGCGAAAATGCTGGCGCGACTGGATGCTGGATCACCTTGCGCATGGCGACGCGCTGGATAATAGCCCCACCGGTACGCTGGTGCGCTACGCGGCGGACGGCATCTGGTTATCTGAACTCACGGAAGGGATCACCATGTGCGCCGAGCACCGACGAACGTTGGTCGAATCTCTTAATAAGATGACGCTTCCCGCGTGAAGCACACAGGCTGAGGCCGCGATGCGCTACAACATCAATGCCCGTTTTATTTATGACGCAACGGATGGCACGATAACGCTGCCGCAAAGCGATGAGCCGGACAGCCAGCTGTCTATCACCGCCAGCGCCCTGCTGTTCTTCTTTTTGCATCACACCGGCATCGTCAGCCGGGAAGAGGTGCTGAAAAAAGTCTGGGATGACAACGGCTTAACCTCGTCGAACAGCAACCTGAATCAATATCTGAGCATGCTGCGCAAAACCTTCCGCCATTACGGAATCGATAACATTATCGTCACCGTGTCGCGCGGCTACTTGCAGCTCAACCCGGACGTGGTCATTGAGGCGCTGGATGACACCCCGCCGCCCGCCCCCACGCCAGAACCTCCGGTCATCGTCGACGAAATCGCGCCAGAGACACCGCTGGAAACCCCACCCGCCAGGGCGCATGCGCGCGGTACCTGCTGGTATATCGCGGGTGCCTGCCTGCTAACCATTGCGCTGCTGCTACTTATTCTTAGCCTGGTAGGGGTGCGAGAGTCGCGCCTCATCACCCTGAGTCAAATCACCCATAGCCAGTGCGAACTGCTGGCCAGCGATGAGATGCTGCGTTCGGTCAGCGCCGACGCCTACGTGAAAAATTTCGATGAGGTGCGTGAGCGACTGAAAGTCGAGTGCAAACCCGGCGAACGCTTCCTCTTCTTCTACGGCGACAGGCTGGAGACCAACGGTCTGGGGCGTGTGTTCCTCGCCCACTGTGCCATGCATGAAGATAACCCGTTTAGCTACTGCGACAATTACTTTTACTACTCCTGGAAGCCGTGATGAAACTCGCGCCGCGTACGTTCTTTGCCCTTTCTCTGCTCATGTTTATCGTGGTCGCCGGGTTTAGCGCCTGGCGCCTGCTGCCCGATGAAAACGCCGGGGTGATGAGCTGCTCCACAAAAGGGATCATGCGTTTTGAAAATATGGAAAAAGAGAACGTGAACGGTAACATTCACTTCAACTTTGGCAGCCACGGCAAGGGCTCAATGGTGGTCGAGGGCTATACCGATTCGGCCGCCGGCTGGCTCTATCTGCAGCGCTACGTTAAATTCAGCTACAGCAGCAAACGCATTTCAGCGACGGAACGCCACTACCGTATTAACCAGTGGGAGTCGAGCGCCTCGTCAATTGATGAGTCGCCGGACGTGATTTTCGCCTACTTTATGCGCGAGATGTCCGACAGCCACGACGGGCTATTTCTCAACGCCCAGAAGCTTAACGACAAGGCGATCCTGCTGAGCTCCATCAACTCACCGCTGTGGATCTGTACGCTGAAATCCGGTAGCGCGCTGAACTAAACCTCACCGTCCTCATAAAAGACCATGCCTTGATAGGGACGCTCGCGGCAGGCGGCCAGCCGCTGGGCAAGACTCCCCACGTGCAGTTCCAGTTTATGCCCGTCCGGGTCGAGAAAATAGTAAGACGCCCCTTCGCTACGGTTATCCTTCCACACCACCGTTCCGGCCTGCGACAACCGTTCGGCCAACGTTGCAAAATCAGCTTCCGCCACGCTAAAGGCATAGTGGGTATAATCACTCTCCTCGGGCGGCGTTTTGCGACACTGGTGGTCCAGCGACAGGCAAAGCCACAAATCTCCACACGACAAATATGCCCCGCCATCCCAGCGGGCGTGCAGGCGCATCCCCAGCAACTGGTGATAAAAAGCGACGCTTGGCGTCAGGTCGCTGACCGCCAGGGTCAGATGGTTAAATCCACTCAGCATAATCCCCTCTGAAAAATGAACGATGTTCAGGCGCACCGGCGGCAAACTGTGATCCATCGCGCACGCGCTTTCGCCTGCCGCTTACCTCTCACGAAAAAGCGCATCTTTTGCGTTTAGCCTCACCGCCAGAATTTGAACCTCACCACAGTTGCCCCTGCGCTATGTTACCCGACTTCTGTATAAATTTAGCAATTTCATAACATTTATGGCTGACGACATGAGCGCTGAAAAAAGCACCTTACTTTCGTCAAAATCCCGCCCCGCCCTACAGAATAAAGAGATAAATCAGCGGCCATAAAAGGCTAAATTTCAGAGTTTTTATCTAAATCAGACTCACTACCAGATTTAAATTCCACCACAACCGCTAGCCCCTATAGTGAATCCCGAACGCCGCTGCCGTGGGTTAACGCCGTGACACGGACGGTTTTCCTGAAATCACACAACCTGTTTTGAGGAGTGAAGCAATGGGTGATGCATTAGGGCTTATCGAAACCAAAGGTCTGGTGGCCTGCATTGAAGCCGCGGATGCGATGTGTAAAGCCGCCAACGTTGAACTGATTGGCTATGAAAACGTCGGCTCCGGCCTCGTCACCGCGATGGTGAAAGGCGATGTCGGCGCGGTGAAAGCGGCGGTGGATTCCGGCGTGGAATCGGCGCAGCGCATTGGGGAGGTGGTGACGTCGCTGGTGATTGCGCGTCCACATAACGACATCAACAAAATTGTCATTAAACACAAGGCTTAAGGCCGGGAGAACGCAAATGGGTGATGCATTAGGTCTGATTGAAACCAAAGGTCTGGTGGCCTGTATCGAAGCGGCAGATGCCATGTGTAAAGCCGCCAACGTCGAGCTTATCGGCTACGAAAACGTCGGCTCCGGCCTGGTCACCGCGATGGTGAAAGGCGACGTCGGTGCGGTGAAAGCGGCGGTGGATTCCGGCGTGGAGTCGGCGCAGCGCATTGGTGAAGTGGTGACCTCGCTGGTTATCGCGCGTCCACATAACGACATCAACAAGATTGTCTCGCACTACAAAATTAGCGAATAACCGGAGAGAAAATGATGAAAGAAGCGCTTGGTCTGATTGAAACCAAAGGTCTGGTGGCCTGTATCGAAGCGGCAGATGCGATGTGCAAAGCCGCCAACGTCGAGCTTATCGGCTATGAAAACGTCGGCTCCGGCCTCGTCACCGCGATGGTGAAAGGCGACGTCGGCGCGGTTAACGCGGCGGTGGACTCCGGCGTGGAAGCGGCAAAACGCATCGGCGAAGTGGTGACCTCCCGCGTCATTGCCCGCCCGCATAACGACATCGAAAAAATCGCATCGCAGCATAAAGCATGACCTGACCGGGCACGCCCCGTCTGCACTCTTTTCGTCTGATGAAGGATAGACTCATGATTGAACTGGATACCGATTTGCTCTCTCGCCAGAACGCGCGAGAACTGGTGCGCAACGCCAAAAAAGCGCAAGCGGTAATGGCCACCTTTTCGCAGCAGCAAATCGACGCCATCGTGAAAAACGTGGCCCAGGAAGCGGCGCACCATGCCGAAGCGCTCGCGAAAATGGCCGCGGAAGAGACCGGCTTCGGCAACTGGCAGGATAAAGTCCTGAAGAACCGTTTTGCCTCGCTGCGCGTTTACGACGCCATCAAAGATATGAAGACCGTCGGCATCATTCATGACGATCAACAGAAAAAAGTGATGGACGTGGGCGTGCCGCTGGGCGTTATCTGCGCGCTGGTTCCTTCCACCAACCCGACCTCAACGGTCATCTACAAAACGCTGATTGCTCTCAAAGCCGGTAACGCGATTATTTTCTCGCCGCATCCGGGCGCACGGCAGTGCAGCTGGAAAGCGATTGAGATTGTCAAACGCGCGGCAGAAGCAGCGGGCGCACCGGCCGGCATCGTTGACGGCGTGACCGAACTGACGCTGGAAGCCACCTCTGAGCTGATGCACAGCAAAGACGTGTCGTTGATCCTGGCGACCGGCGGCGAAGGCATGGTACGCGCAGCCTACGCTTCCGGTACGCCAACCATCAGCGGTGGCCCGGGTAACGGCCCGGCGTTTATCGAGCGCAGCGCCGATATTCCTCACGCGGTGAAAGACATCATCACCAGCAAAACCTTCGATAACGGCGTTATCTGCGCTTCTGAGCAGTCAATCATCGTCGAAGGCTGTATTTACGATGAGGTACATCGCGAGCTGGAAGCCCAGGGCGCGTACTTTATGAACGAAGGCGAAGCGGCGAAAATGGCGGCCCTGCTGCTGCGTCCGAACGGCACCATCAACCCGAAAGTGGTGGGCAAAACGGCGCTCTATTTGAGCCAGATGGCGGGCTTCTGCGTACCGGCCAGCACCCGCGTACTCATTGCCGAACAGACCACCGTCTCATCAAAAAACCCTTACTCACGCGAAAAACTGTGCCCGGTACTTGGCCTGTACGTGGAAGAGGACTGGAAAGCCGCCTGCCATCGCGTGGTGGAACTGCTGACCAACGAAGGCCTTGGTCATACGCTGGTGATCCACACCCGTAACCAGGACGTTATCCGTCAGTTCTGCCTTGAAAAACCGGTTAACCGCATTCTGATTAACACGCCCGCGGCGCTAGGCGGCATCGGCGCGACCACTAACATCACCCCGGCGCTGACCTTAGGCTGCGGTGCGGTGGGCGGTGGTTCCAGCTCCGATAACGTCGGCCCGATGAACCTGCTCAATATCCGCAAAGTGGGCTACGGCGTGCGTTCTATCGACGAGCTACGCGCACCGAGCAGCCGCGTGGAACCACAGCCGACCATCACCAGCCAGCCGGTTGACCCGCGCCGCAGCATCGTTGATGACGCGCGCTTCACCTCCCCAGCTCCAGCCGCCACCCTCAGTACCCACGGCGATAACCGTTTCGCGACGGCTGCCACCGCAGAGGCAGAAGGTGAAATCAGCGAGCAGAACGTGGAGCGTGTGATCCGTCAGGTGCTTGAGCGTTTAGGCAAGTAACGCATTGATATAAGGCGATAAAAACAATGATTCTCGCAAAGGTTACCGGACATGTCGTGGCCACACAAAAGAGCGATGAGCTACGGGGCAGCAACCTGCTGCTGATCACTCAACTGGATGACAACCAGCAGCCGATGAAAGACCGCTCCTGGGTCGCCGTCGATAGCGTCGGCGCGGGGATGCACGACATCGTGTTGGCCGAGGAGTACTTCGCGCTCAACAAAGACCGCTATAAAGCGATGGCGGTGGTAGCCATTGTCGAGAACGTGTTTCGGGACGCTTAAGGAGTGAATAACCCAATGAGTGAATTTTTGCTGAAACCCCGGATCTGCTTCGGCCAGGACGCGCTGTCAGCCCTGCGTGACGTCAGTGCCCACCAGGCGCTACTGGTCACCGACCAGGCGATGGTCAAGTTTGGCCTCGCCGCAAGGGTGACGGAGATCCTCGGCGAGCGCGGTATCGCGCTGCAGATCTGGGATGACGTGGTGGCTGACCCGGACATTACCACCGTGGTACGCGGCATGAAGTTGATGGACAGCCGCTATCCGGATCTGGTGGTCGCCCTGGGCGGCGGTTCGGTGATTGACGCCGCCAAAGCGGTTATTTTCGCCCTGGCGCAAACCCGCCCGGACGCCGGTCGCCAGCGCCCTTGCTTCGTGGCCATCCCCACCACCAGCGGTACCGGCTCGGAAGTCACCAGCTTTTCGGTGGTGAAAGCTCATGCCGAAAAGCTGGTGCTGGTCGACCCGTCGCTGCTGCCGGATATCGCCATTCTCGACCCTACGCTGGTGGCGTCGGTGCCGCCATCCATCACCGCGGATACCGGGATGGACGTGTTGTGCCACGCGCTGGAGGCTTACGTCTCTCGCGCCGCCAGCGACTTTTCCGATGCGCTGGCCGAGAAGGTGGTGCAGCAGGTCTTCCGCTATCTGCCAACCTGCTGGCGCAACGGCCAGGATTTGCAGGCTCGAGAGAAGATGCACAACGCCTCGTGCATGGCGGGCATGGCCTTTACCAACGCTTCGCTCGGCATCACCCACAGTCTGGCCCACGCGCTCGGCGGCGTCTTTCGCGTCCCGCATGGCCGCGCCAACGCCCTGCTGATGGCGCACGTAGTGGCATGGAACGCTGACTATCAGGGGCAGTGCGATAGCGAGGCCGCGCACAAATATGCGCGTCTGGCCCACCTGCTGGACCTGCCTGCGAATACCGCCCGCGAAGGCGTCACCAGCCTGCTGGTCGCCATTGAAGCACTGAAAGATGAAATGACCCTGCCCACCGGCATTCACGGCACCGGCGTGGACGGCGAGGCGTTTGAGCATCGCTTAGCGGAAATGGTCGGTCAGGCGCTGCGTGACAGCTGCACCCCCACCAACCCGCGCACGCCGGACGCGCAGGCATTAACCGAACTTTATCGCCAGGCATGGAGCGGCAGCGCCGTTCAGCGCCACGGATAACAAGAACGAGAGGATCTTACCTATGGCACACTACAGCTTAACGCCGCGCGTCAAAGTGCTGGCTGAACGTTTACTGGCCAACGCCAGCACCCTGTGCACCGAACACGCGACCGTACTGAGCGGGCTGGACGGCGATATCGCTGGCGTTCCCGCCGCCGTCAAACCGGCGCGCCGCTTCTATGAACTGATGCGCCAGCTGCCGCTCACCATCAGCGCCGATGAGCTTATCGTCGGCAACCAGACCCGCAAGCCGCACGGCGCGATCTTCCATGATGAAGCCGCCGCACGCCGCCCTTCGGCGTTCCAGTTCCTTAATCTGAACAGCAACCTCGACTCCCCAGACTACAAGCTGGTGGTTGAGAAAGGCGTGCTGGCAATTAAACACCAGTTGGAAGAGAAAACCCGTACGCTCGGCAGCGCCGTCAGCCGCAGCGGCATGGACGAAGTGAACGGCTGCCGCGCCGCGATTTACGCCTGCGATGGGTTAATGGCGCTGGCGCAAAATCTCGCCCGCAGCGCCGAGCAGTTGGCCGCCGCTGAAACCAACGCGTACCGCAAAGCCGAGCTGTTAGACAGCGTCGCGATTCTGCACCACGTTCCGGCCCATCCGGCGCGCAGTTTTAAAGAGGCCTGCCAGGCGTTTTATCTGTTCCAGCTGGCGCTGCAGCTCGATAACGGCAGCTACGCGGTGAACCCGGAAGGCGCCGACAAAGCGCTGCTGCCGTACTACCAGCACGATATTGCCAACGGCACACTGACCGAAGCTCAGGCTTACGAAATCGTTGAGTCACTGTGGTTTAAGCTCGCGGAATTAAGCGAAGTCCGCGCCGCCAGCGCGATTGACGGCTATCCGATGTTCGATGCTCTGCTGCACGGCGCGAGCCTTGAAAACGCGAACATCAACGCCCTGTCTGAGATGTTCCTGAGTGCCCAGCACAACCTCAGCGCGCTGCATCTGCCGGTGCGTCTGTTCAGCGGCAAGCAGTCCATTTCAGCTGCACCGTTCGCCAACTGCAGTGAAACCACGACGGCAGAAGGGCTGACCCCGCGCATGCAGCGCCTGCGCAACCACTACCTGACCGTGCGCCCAAGCGTTTCCATCTACCGCGCGCTGGCCTTTACCGAAGTGGTGAAAGCCAACCCTGGGATGCCGACCATTCTGCTGCGCGCCAAAGCGTTCCGCCACGCCTGCGAAACCGCGCCGATTCTGATTCAGGACGATGAACTGATCGTCGGTCACCCGTGCGGCAAACCGCGCGCTGGTGCCTTCTCGCCGGACATCGCCTGGCGCTGGGTGCGCGACGAGCTCGACACCATGAGCACCCGCCCGCAGGATCCGTTCGAGATCAGCGAAGCAGATAAAAAGACCATCCGCGAAGAGATCGTGCCGTTCTGGGAAGGCCGTTCTCTTGATGAGATCTGCGAAGCACAGTACCGCGAGGCGGGCGTCTGGTCCTTCAGCGGCGAAACCTTCGTCAGCGACCTCTCCTACCACCAGATCAACGGTGGCGGCGACACCTGTCCGGGCTACGACGTGTTGCTGTTCACCAAAGGGATGAACGGCATCAAAGCCGACGCCGAGGCAAACCTGGCGACGCTGAGCATGGAGAACCCGGAAGACATCGACCGTATTTACTACTACAAAGCGGCAATTGAAACCTGCGAAGGGGTGGTGAGCTACGCCCACCGTATCGCTGCTCGCGCCCGCGAACTGGCCGCCGTTGAGCAGAACGCCCAGCGTCGCGCTGAACTGCTGACCATCGCTGAAGTAAACCAGAACGTGCCGGCAAACCCGCCGAAAACCCTGCAGGAAGCACTGCAAAGTATCTGGACCGTCGAATCGCTGTTTGAAATCGAAGAGAACCAGACCGGGCTGTCGCTGGGCCGCGTTGACCAGTACTGCTACCCGATGTTCGAAGCCGATATCCGCGAAGGCCGTCTGACCCATGACGCCGCGTTGGAATTGCTGCAGGCATTTATCATCAAATGCGCCGAACTGATGTGGATGTCCAGCGAACTGGGGGCGAAGTACTTCGCGGGCTACCAGCCGTTCATCAACCTGACCGTTGGCGGCCAGAAGCGTTCCGGCGGCGATGCCTGTAACGACCTGACCTATCTGATCATGGACGCCGTGCGCTTTGTGAAGGTTTACCAGCCATCGCTGGCCTGCCGTATTCACAACCAGTCGCCGCAGAAGTACATGGAAAAAATCGTCGACGTGGTGAAAGCGGGCATGGGCTTCCCGGCCTGTCACTTTGATGACTCCCACATCAAGATGATGCTGCGTAAAGGCTTCGACTTTGAAGACGCCCGCGACTACTGCCTGATGGGCTGCGTCGAGCCGCAGAAATCCGGCCGCATCTACCAGTGGACCTCCACCGGCTACACCCAGTGGCCGATCGCCATCGAGTTCGTCTTAAACCGTGGCCGCATGGTGCTGTTCGACAGCTATCAGGGGCTGGATACCGGCGATCTGCGCGACCTGCACACCTTCGAGGCGTTCGACGCGGCGGTAAAACAGCAGATTGCCCACATCGTGCGCCTGTCGGCGATTGGTACGGTGATCAGCCAGCGCGTGCACCGCGACGTAGCGCCGAAGCCGCTGATGTCGCTGCTGGTGGAAGGCTGCATGGAAAAAGGTAAAGACGTGGCCGCTGGTGGCGCAATGGTCAACCACGGACCGGGGCTGATTTTCTCCGGTCTGGCAACCTACGTCGACTCGATGGCCGCTATTCGCAAGCTGGTGTTCGAAGATAAGAAATACACCCTCGAGCAGATGCGCGATGCGATGCTGGCTAACTTTGAAGGCTTTGAAGGGCTGCGCCGCGACTGTCTGAACGCACCGAAGTACGGCAACGACGATAACTACGTTGACCAGTATGCGCTGGACATCACCGAGTGGACCGAGCGCGAGTGCCGCAAGTACAAAATGCTCTACTCCACCCTGAGCCACGGCACACTCTCTATCTCTAACAACACGCCAATCGGCGAGCTGACCAACGCCACGCCGAACGGGCGTCTGGCGTGGATGCCGCTCTCCGACGGCATCAGCCCGACCCAGGGCGCGGACAAGCATGGCCCCACCGCCATCATCAAGTCAGTCAGCAAGATGAACGTGGAAACCATGAATATCGGCATGGTGCACAACTTCAAGTTCCTCAAAGGGCTGCTCGATACCCCGGAAGGCCGCCACGGGCTTATCACTCTGCTGCGCACCGCGTCGATTCTCGGCAACGGCCAGATGCAGTTCAGCTACGTCGATAACGAAGTGCTGAAGAAAGCCCAGCTGGAGCCGGAAAAATACCGCGACCTGATCGTGCGCGTGGCAGGCTACAGCGCCTACTTCGTTGAGCTGTGCAAAGAGGTACAGGACGAGATCATCAGCCGTACGGTGATTGAGAAGTTCTGATCTGACGGAACGCATGAGGACAAGGACGTCCAGAATTTTCAGGAGGCAAGCGTGATGGGCAATACGCAGGAATTAACGGGTCGAATTTTTAATATTCAGAAGTATTCGATCTACGACGGAGACGGCATTCGCACGCTGGTGTTTTTTAAGGGTTGCAACATTCGCTGCCCGTGGTGCGCCAACCCGGAAGGGCTAAGCAGCCAGTTTCAGGTGATGTTCTCTCAGGACAAGTGCATTAACTGCGGCGACTGCGTGAACGTCTGCCCGGCGGGCATCCACTACCGCGCGGAAGAAAACGGCGAAATGAAGCACTTCGTCAACCGCAATAAAGACTGTATCGGTTGCCGTAAATGCGAAGAAATTTGCACCCAGAACGCGCTGGATATCATGGGCAAAGATGTCACCGTCAGCGAGCTGATGGAGGTCATCATGCAGGACTACGACTTCTATATCTCCTCCGGCGGCGGCGTGACCATCGGCGGCGGCGAGATGAGCCTGCAGACCGATTTTGCCGTCGCCCTGTTTAGCGAATGCAAAAAGATGATGCTCAACACCGCCGTCGAAACCCAGGGCACTACCCCGCTGACGAACTACCAGAAGCTGGCGCCGGTCACCGACACCTTCTTATTCGATATCAAGCAGATCGACAGCGATCACCACAAAACGCTGTTCGGCATCGGTAACGAAGGGGTACGCCGCAATCTGGAATGGCTGGTCGATTCCGGCGCTAACGTGATTATTCGCATGCCGCTGGTGCGCGGCTACAACGATTCGTGGGAAGCGATCACCGGTGCTATCGATTACGTACAGAAACTGGCGAAGCGCGGCAACATCCGTCGCATCGACATGCTGCCGTACCACCAGCTGGGACGCAAAAAATACGAACGTCTGGAGATGCCCTACCCGATTCTTCAGGACCCGTCGTACAGCGTGGAAGAGCTGAACCAGCTGGAAGCCTTTTTCGCCGGATTTGATTTTGATATTCGCTTAGTACGTCACTAAAGGAGCCGAGAATGAAAAGTTTAGGCGTCATTGAAACACGAGGATGGGTCGCCGCAATCCAGGCCGTCGACGCCGCCTGTAAAGCCGCAGGCGTCACCTGTATCGGCTATCGCAAGGTGGGTTCGGGGCTGGTGAGCGTCTGCTTTGAAGGGGAGATCAGCGCCATTCACACCGCTATCGAACGTGGTGTGGCGGTGGTTAAAGCAATTAATCTGCCGGTCAATTCGCTGGTGATTGCCCGCCCGGAACGCTGCATTGTTGAAGCGCTAAGCACCCTCAAGGGGCATCCACCACGGGCCAAAGCACAACCTGCCGCACCGGTTGAGCCCGCCCACGAAGAGGCTGTCGCACCGATTGAACCCGCTGTGCCGCAGGCCCCCCTCGTGGAAGAGAAAAACGCCGCGCATAAGAAAGGGAAAAAGGCATGATTGACACCCTGCTACAGGAAAAAATCAGCGCCCGACTGCACGAGGCTACGCCCGCCATCCCGGTAGGCATCTCTAACCGCCACGTTCATCTGTCGCAGCAGGACGTCGAAGCGCTGTTCGGCAAAGGCTATGCCCTAACGCCGTTCAAACCACTGCGTCAGCCAGGGCAGTTCGCCGCCGAAGAGTGCGTCACCGTGGTCGGGCCAAAAGGCTCGCTGACTCAGGTTCGCGTACTTGGCCCTACCCGCCCGACCACGCAGCTGGAAGTCTCCCGCGCCGACTGCTTCGCACTGGGTATCAAAGCCCCGGTGCGAGAATCCGGCCAGTTGGAGAACGCGGGTGATGCGCTGCTGGTGGGGCCGAAAGGTCACGTCGAGCTGCACTCACAGGTGATCTGCGCCTGGCGGCATATTCATATGTCGCCGCAGGATGCCCGTGCGCTTAACGTTCGCAACGGCCAGAAGGTTAGCGTTCGCAGCCACGGCGAACGACAGCTCACCTTCGATGAAGTGGTGGTGCGCGTGCGTGACGATTTCGCCCTTGAGTTCCATATCGATACCGAAGAGGCCAACGCCGCCGGGCTGAAGAACGGCGCGCCGGTCACGCTAATAGGCTAAAGGAGCGACTGATGAGCGAGCAACAGATCGACCGTCTGGTGGCGCAGATCCTCCAGCGTTTACAACCGCCGGTGCTGGTGATGGTCACCGCCGCCGACGGCTATCGTCAGGCTATCCGCCAACGGCTGGCAGCCTGTGGGCAGCGGCTGGTGCTGGCGATGGACGAAACCCTTGAGGATGCCGCGGCGTGGCATCAGCTTGGGGAGGTTCTGCCGCTGTCAGGCGAGCCGCCGGTAGGCTATAAGGCGCTGCTGCTACCGTTTCTCGACTATCCCCAGGCGGCAGATCTGGTCAACGGCACGCTGCAAAGCCCGGTGGCGCGTCGGCTGCACGATGCGCTGCTGGCGGGCATTCCGGTGCTGGCGCTGCGCTACCACTGCTGTCCGCACAGCGAGCTAAACCAGCTGCGCGGCGCGGTCGTCGACAGCGCCTATACTGCGCATATCGACGCGACTCTCGCCCGTCTGGCAACGTGCGGGGTGACGCTGTGCACCATGAACGAACTGCTGGAGCAACTGGCGACAGGCGTCACAGCACCTGCGCCCACACCGTTGGCGACAAGCCGTCGTTATCTGACTGTCACAGATATCGTCAATAATCCGTCGTTGGCCGGAAGACCTGACGTCGTGCTGACCGATGCCGCCGTCGACTATGTCAAAACGAAGAAAAAATAACCTTACCTCGATAATAAAACCTGGAGTGTAGAAGATGTCGTCAAAAACAAAATGCTGGCTATGGATGCTGCTGGTTATCGTGTCAGAAACCTCGGCCACCTCAACCCTGAAAATGTTCGGTAGCAGCGAAGGCACCACCAAAATGCTGCTGCTCGCCCTGCTGGTGGTACTCTATTGCACCTGCTACTACTCGCTCTCCCGTGCGGTAAAAGATATCCCGGTGGGCCTGGCCTATGCGACCTGGTCCGGCACCGGCATCCTGGTGGTATCCACGCTGGGTATGGCCTTCTACGGCCAGCACCCGGACACCGCCGCCATCATCGGTATGGTGATCATCGCTAGCGGCATCGTCATCATGAACCTGTTTTCCAAAATGGGCAGTGAGGAGAGCGAAGAGACGCCCGCCAAGCCTGCTGCTTCTACCCTGGACAAAAACGTCGCCAACTAACGCAAAAGGAATTCACTATGTTTAATCTCGGATTTTTATGGCTGGCGCTGTCTATCGGCTCCGAAATCACCGGCACCTCAATGATCAAAAAGACCAACGGCTTCAGCAAGCTGGCACCTTCGATACTGGTAGTATGTGCCTACAGCCTGTGCTACTTCGCGCTGACCCGCGCTATGAGCACCATCCCGGTTGGCGTCGCCTATTCGCTGTGGTGCGGTTTTGGTATCGTCGGCGTGACCATCTTCTCGATGATCCTCTATAAGCAAAAGCCGGATCTGCCCGCTATTCTGGCGATGGTGCTGATCATCTCCGGCGGCGTGATCATGAATGTCTTCTCTAACATGTAACGGCAAAAATGGTCATCTCCCTCTCCCTTTCCGGGAGAGGGTTGGGCGAGCGGTTCACCCGCGCGTTTCCCCTACTACTGATGTGGTATTTTTCCACGTAACCATACGCATAATTCCTGATAATCGGTATTATCCGACCTTTGTGCTAGCCTGAACCGCTTCAGCAGCGATATCATTAGCGCGCGAATCTATTACACCCTCTGACCTCAACAAAGGAAAAATAATGACCACGCAACGTCTGGTGAGCCTGATCACAGGCGTGCTGATTATCGCTATTTTCCTGCCCATTGCCCTTAGCCTGTGGCTGGCAAACCGTCAGGCCAACGAACTGTTTAATCAGGAGATGAGCAGCTACACCGAGCGCGTACTGGCACGTACCCAACGCGTGAAGCTGCAGGCCAAAACCGCGCTTGAGGAAGTGAACCGTTTTCAGGGTAAGCCCTGTACACTGGCTCACCTGCGCGAGATACAGAAAATCTCCTATATCCATCAGTACATTCAGAGCGTGTTCTACCTTGAGCACCATAACGGCGCGTGCGATCTACTGAGCAACACGCTGTCGGAAAAGGTCCCCGGCACCGAATTCACCACCCCTGCGGGCTATACGGTCTTTCTCACCTCACGCCATGACCTGCAGACCGATGCCCCAATGCTGGCGGTTAGCCACGGTAAATATATGGTGATGGTTGACCCTGACTCATTGATTGACGTGCTGCCGAACCCGACCTATCCGATTCACGCCGCGCTTATCAACACCCAAAGCCACCGCATCGTCGCCAGCAATCATCCCCTCGATCCGAATATCTGGGAGCATCATCTGCAGGCCTATCAGCCGGTCATGGAGTATGACCAGACGGTGTACCGTCAGCGCGTGCTGCCGGACGTTGGGGCGATCCTGCTGACCTGGTCCTCGGTGAAACCGCTATCGACCAACTGGCATCGCCAACTGATGCTCTGGCTGCCGCTGGGGCTGCTGATTAGCGGGCTGGCCTCTTTCTTAATCCTGCGCATTTTGCGCCGCCTGCAGTCCTCCCACTTCCGCGTACTGGCGGCAATCAAAGCCAAAGAGATCACCGTGCACTATCAGCCGGTGGTGTCGCTCGAGGACGGACGGCTGATCGGTGCCGAAGCGTTGGCCCGCTGGCAGCAGGCCGATGGTCGCTGGCTGCCGCCGGATCTTTTTATTGCTGTGGCGGAGCAAACCGGAGTGATTTGCCAGTTGACCGAGCATATTGTGCGCTGCGTCTTTAACGATCTGGGCCACTGGCTCTCGCAGCATCCTGAGGTCACGATGTCGATTAATATCACCGCCGCCGATCTCAGTTCCCCCACCCTGCCCGACCTACTGCGTCAGCAAATCCAGCAGTGGAACGTGGCACCGACGCAGATTGCGCTGGAGCTGACCGAGCGTGACCTGATCGCGCCGCAAACCGCGCGCCCGGTGCTACAGGCCTACCGGGAAATGGGCCACAAAGTCTACATCGATGATTTTGGCGTCGGCTATTCCAGCCTCAGCTATCTCCAGGAGCTGGAGGTCGATACGCTGAAAATCGACAAAGCCTTTGTCGATGCGCTCGAGCACAAAGTGGTTACCGGTCATATCATTGAAATCGCTAAATCGCTGAACCTGAGCATGATTGCGGAAGGGATTGAGACCGAACATCAGCGAGATTGGCTGTACACCCACGGCGTCCCAGCCGGACAGGGCTGGCTTTACAGCAAAGCACTGCCGAAAAAAGCGTTTATCCAGTGGGCGCTGGAGAAGGGCCCACTGGAAAGCAGAGAGGCAAGTCTTACCCCGCCGCGCCCACATTCTTAAGCGCTCTACATCCCTATTTTTGCTGAGCAGGATGATCGCTTGCCGGTTCAGCGATGCCCAACGGAAATAGCCGCTGGCGCAGCGTCGGACCCGCGGGTTTCTCGCTCAACAGGCCGCGCTGTTTCAGCGCCGGTATCACCCAGCGGGAAAAATCTTCAAAGCATCCCGGCGACAGCCATTGCGCCAGATTAATACCGTCGGTATCGCTAGCGTCGAGCCAGGCTTCAAGCTGCGCCGCCACGCTTTCGCCGCTGCCAACAAACGTCTTTTGCCGCCCCAACCCCTCCTCGGGATGAAACACTTCTCGCAGCGTTTTGCGCGGCTGCCCATCTTCACCGGTCACCATTTTGAGCATGGAGCGATTAGAGTTGGTCTGCTGCCATTCCAGCGGCGCATCCAGCGAATGACCGGAGAGATCGACCCCGGTGCTGGCACCGTAGTGAATCAACGCTCCCTGCAGATCGTAGCGCGCGCGGCGTCTGGCAAAGCTCGCCTGTGCCCCTTCTTCCGTTGCGCCGGTTATCACCGTCACCGCGCTGATAAACTTTATCGCCCCCGGCGCCCGTCCGTGTTCCGCCGCCCGCGCTTTAACCGCCGCGACCTGTTTTTTTACGCCGCTGGCATCCAGCCCGGCGACAAACACCACCTCTGCATGTCGCGCGGCAAAATCAATACCGCTCGGCGACCCTCCGGCCTGAAAAATCACCGGCGTGCGCTGCGGGCTGGGTTCGGAAAGATGGGCATCGGGCACCGTAAACCAGCGTCCTTTGTGGGCCACCGGATGAACGCGCTGCGGGTCCGTATAGACCCCGGCCGCCTTATCGCGCTTCAGCGCCGCCCGTTCCCACGAATGCTGCCATAGCTTATAGCTGACGTTGAGAAACTCATCGGCGCGCTCATAGCGTTCGTCATGATCTATCTGCTTTTCCAGCCCAAGGTTACGCGCGGCGCTTTCCAGCTGCGAGGTCACCACGTTCCAGGCAATACGCCCCTTCGTCAGGTGGTCGAGCGTGGTAAATTTTCGTGCCAGCAGGTAGGGCTGTTCGTAGGTGGTGGATACCGTCACGCCAAAACCTAGCCGTGAGGTTTGCGCCGCCATTGCCGAGACCAGCAACAGCGGGTCGATAAGCGGAGACTGGATCCCCTGGGTCAGCGACGCCGCCGGACTTCCCTGCCAGCTATCAATCAGCCCCAGCGCATCAGCGATAAACAGGCAGTCAAACCCCTGCTCTTCCAGCAGTTTTGCCAGCTCCACCCAATACGCGATATCGGTATAGCGATGGCTGTTGTCCTGCGGGTCGCGCCACATCCCATAGTTAATATGCGAGACCGCCGCCATGGTAAATCCACTGAGAATAATATTCTTACGCATTTTATTTACCGAAATAAAAAAACTGACCATAAATAAAACCCGGTGCATCGACAATGATTAAATCCGGCATATCAAAGTTAAAAAACGCAAATCAAAAAAAGAGAAAACAAAATAAGAAATGCGCATTTATTCTCTTTTTTAACCGATGCTAGTATCGCCCTTCAGTCTTGATACCAACATAAAAAATGACTGGCTAAATATAAAAAACACCTGCTTTGCACATCGGACATTGCTATGAAAAAAAACGAAATTATCGCCGGGATATCGCTATCCCGCCGTAAGTTATTACAGCTCACGGCCGTTTCTACCACGTTAGTGATGGGATTAGGTATTCCTGTGTTGTCATTTGCGGATGAGGCGGATGAAAAGTCACGCTATGGCAAGACGTTAATTATTGGCCAGGCACTGGAACCCACTATTTACGATCCCAACCGCCAGTATTCTTACGAAACCTATCGGGTGGATAAACATATTTATGAATCGCTGGTCGCGGAAGATTTATCCGTCCCGGCGGCAAAAGGCACACCGCCGATTATTCCCGGTCTGGCCACTCGCTGGGAAATTAATGACGATGCGACGGTCTTTACCTTCCGTTTACGCGAAGGGGTGAAATTCCACGACGGCACCGCGTTTGACGCCGAAGCGGTACGTTTTAACGTCCGTCGTTTTACCGATCCGCAGTTTGAGTACTTCGACGCCCGTTCGCAGGCCACCATGGCGCAGGTTTATCACGACCTGAAGGCCATTGAGGTCGTTGACCCGCTCACCGTGCGCTACACCTTTAACCAACCGTTCCCGGATTTCCTGCGTTTACTGCCGCAGGGCAACTGGGTGTCCGGCATCTTCAGCCCCACGGCCCTCCAAAAATGGGGACAGGACGGACTGGCAGATCACCCTACCGGTACCGGGCCTTACCGCTTTGTGTTGCGGGTGCGTAACGACCGTACCGAACTGGTGCGCAATGACGACTGGTGGGGCAAAAAACCCTATATGGAACGGCTGATTTTCCGCCCTATCCTCGACGGCAGCACCGGCGTGAGCGCCCTGCAATCGGGCCAGGTCGATATTCTCTCCCGCACGCCAACCGACGCCGTCGATCTGCTGTCGCAAAGCGGCTACACGGTGCATGACAGTACCGAAGCCAACCAGCTATTCCTCGGCTGGAACTTCGCCAATAAGTACACTAGCCAGCTGGCAGTGCGTCAGGCGGTGATTAAAGCCATCAACCGTGAGGAACTCGTGAAATCGCTGTTGAACGGCCACGCGGTAGCGAGCTACAGCATTCTCAACCGCTCCAACGAAGCGTTCCTGGCATCGCAACAAGACTACGCTTACGACCCGGAAGGGGCCAGAAAGCTGCTGGCCGATGCGGGGTTCAAACCGGGTGAAGTCAGCTTTACCATCATCACCTACGATCAGAATCAGCCGGTTATCGAGTGGATCCAACGCGATCTCAGCAAAGTGGGCATTACCGTGAAGGTGGTCTCACAGGAGTGGATTACCTACAGCTCGCATCTGGCGAATCTGGCGGACGACACCGGACTGTTCACCATGGAATGGGGGCTGATTAGCCCACAATGGCTCAACGTCGCCTGGAAAAACTACGTGGTTTCGCGCGGCAAAGGCGAGAAGGTGATTACCGACGTCGCGCCGCTGATTGCGCAGGCGAGCATCACCACCGATAAGCCAAAAGCGCTGGCGCTGTGGCACCAGGTGAACCAGCAGTTCCAGCAACAGGCGGCGTTTGTCCCGCTGCTGGAGCTTAACCGCGTGTTTACTACCTCACCGGCCGTACAGGGCTTTAACGTTCCGGCGCAGAACTTCTACGACCTGACCCAAGTGTGGTTGAAACCATGACCCGCCTGCTGTTGCTGCGGCTTGCGCAGACGGTGCCGCTGCTGTTTTTAATCTCGCTGCTGGTGTTTCTGATTGCCAAGCTGGTGCCCGGCGACCCGATCGCCAACGCGCTGGCCGGTCAGCTCTCCACCGAGGCCATAGAGCAGATTCGTCACGTCTACGGGCTGGATAAACCCGCAGCAGTGCAATATCTGCTGTGGGTGAAAAACCTGTTCAGCGGCGATTGGGGGATGTCGCTCACCATGCGCACGCCGGTCGCCGACGTGCTCGGCGGGGCATTTGCCAATACGGTTATCCTGACCGTTGCCGCCGTGCTGCTGTGCCTGATCCCCGGCGTGATTATCGGCGTGGTATGCGGGCTATGGCAGGGAACGCGCCGCGATCGTCTGGTGATGCTGGTGGTTCAGCTCGCCCACAACGTGCCTATCTTCTGGCTGGCGGTGTTTTTCATCTGGCTATTTGCCGTCAAGCTGCACTGGTTCCCGGTATCCGGCATGTATGACATGCGCGGAGACCGGGGTATTGCCGACCTGTTGCATCACCTGTTTTTACCGGCCCTGTCGACGGCACTGATTTCGATGCTGATCCTCGCCCGCCAGGTACGCAACAGCGTTATCGGGATTATGCAGGCCGACTATATCCGCACCTACCGGGCGCTCGGCTACTCCACGCCCCGCCTGTTGTGGCGTCACCTGGGGCGCAATCTGCTGGCGCCTATCATCAGCATTACCGGCTTACAAATTGGCTACCTGCTCAGCGGCGTGATTTTTATCGAGAAGATCTTCGCCTGGCCGGGGATTGGCACACAGCTGTATAACGCGGCGGCGGGTCAGGATTACCCCACCATCCAGACCGGCGTGATGCTGATTGCCGCCTGCTTCCTCGCCGTTAACCTGATAAGCGACGTCCTACAGGACTGGCTGGATCCCCGCCACGAAGGAGCTCGTTAATCATGACAATTTCAACGTTCCTGCGTCGGCTCTCCCGACACGGGCTGGCGCTGCTTGGCCTGGGGATTTTTCTGGCTGCCGTGGTGCTGTCGCTCGCCGCGCCGTGGGTTGCGCCCTATGACCCCCTGGCGGCGTTCGATGGTCTGCGCCTTGCGCCACCGGGCACGCCGGGACACCTGCTGGGTCTTGATAATCAGGGGCGCGATATCACCAGCCGCCTGATTTGGGGTGGGCGCACCATTCTCGCCGCTTCGGTGCTACCAATAGTCTTTGCCGCGCTGGTCAGCCTGGCGCTCGGCCTGCTGGCGGGCTTTCGCGCCTCGGCCTTCTCCGAGCTGATTATGCGCACCATGGACATGCTGTTCGCCTTCCCGATGGTGCTGCTGGCAATTGGTCTGTCGGCGGTACTGGGGAGCGGCTATCCCACGCTCATCATCACCCTGATTTGCAGCGTGATCCCCTATCTCACCCGCGTGGTCTATCGCGACACCCGCACTGAGGTGGCGAAAGAGTACGTCGAAGCGCTGCGTGCGCAGGGGGCGAGCAACCGCGACATCCTGTTTCGCGAAATTTTACCCAACGTCGCCACCCCGCTGCTGGTGTACACCACCTCGCTGCTCGGCGGCATGGTGGTGTTCCTCGCCGGGCTGAGTTTCCTGGGACTGGGCGTCCAGCCGCCGCAGGCCGATTGGGGACGGATGGTAGGCGAAGGCGCGCAGATGATGATCTTCGGCTCGCCCCATATCGCAACCGCGCCTGCCATAGCGATTGTCCTGCTGTCGCTGGCATTTAACTGGTTAGGAGATGGCCTGCGCGATCTCCTCGATCCTTATCAGTAAGGAGAGACGACAATGAGCCTATTAACCCTTTCCCACCTGAACGTGCTGTTCCATCACCAGAACGTGCAGGCAGTCGACGATATTTCACTGACCATTGCGCCCGGCGAAGTGCTGGCGCTGGCGGGGGAGTCCGGCTCTGGCAAGAGCGTGACGGCGGCGGCGATCCTCGGCCTGCTCCCGGCCTCGCAGGTGACGGTCAGCGGCAGCATCACCTTTGACGGCCAGCCGCTGCTGCACCAGTCCACCGCGCAGCTTAACCGCCTGCGCGGTCACGAGATAGCGATGGTATTTCAGAACTCGCTCTCGACCCTCGACCCATCGTGGCGCATCGGCAAACAGCTTCAGCACAACCTGAAACGCCTGCATCCGGAGCTTGGCCGCACCGCGCTACGCGAAGCCGCGCTGGCGTGGCTCACGCGGATGAAAATCCGTGAGCCGGAGCAGGTGATGTCGCGCTTTCCGCACCAGCTCTCCGGCGGAATGCGCCAGCGGGTGCTGATCGCACTGGCGGCGATGTGCCGCCCTCGCCTGCTGATTGCCGACGAACCCACCACGGCGCTGGATGCCACCGTGCAGCGCGAAGTGCTGCAACTGCTCAAAGCGCTGTGCCAACAGCAGCAGATGGCGATGCTGATTATCACCCACGATTTCGGCGTCGTCGCCGAACTCAGCGACCGCGTGGCGGTCATGCGGCAGGGGAAAATCATCGAGAGCAACGTCACGAAGGCGCTGATCGCTGCACCTCAGCACCCCTATACCCAATCGCTGCTGGCGGCGGTTCCCTATCCCAGCGCCGATCCGGTACTCACCCCGCGCGCTGAGGGTACGCCGCTGCTGCAAGCTCGTGGTCTGGGGCGCGATTTCTGGCGCCGGGAAACCACCGGCTGGTGGCCGAAAAAAGTCGCGACCACGGCGGTAGACGGCATCAATCTCGACGTCACGCGCGGTGAGATCGTCGGCATTATCGGCGAATCAGGTTCCGGAAAATCCACGCTGGCGCGCCTTCTGGCACAGCTGATACCCGCCAGCCGGGGCGAGCTGCGTCTGGCGGGCAATGTGGTTGACGACAGTCACCCTACCTCGGTTGCCGCGCTGCGCCGCCAGCTACAGTGCGTTTTTCAGGATAGCCTCGCATCGTTTAACCCGCGTCTGACGCTGGAAGAACAGCTGGTGCGTCCACAGTTTCGCCTGGGAACGGCAGCCGACCGTCCGCAGGCCATCGCGCGTGCGGCGGCGCTATTTGAAGAAGTGGGTCTGGATCCCGCGCTGCTGCTGCGCTTCCCCCACCAGCTTTCCGGCGGCCAGCGTCAGCGCGCCAATATCGCCCGAGCGCTGGTGGTTAACCCCAGCATTCTGCTGCTGGATGAACCCACCTCCGCGCTGGATCTCACGGTTCAGGCGCAGGTCATGACCCTCTTAACCCGGATGCACCAACAGCATGCACTGACCTGTCTGTTTATCAGCCATAACCTCGCGCTGGTGTCGCAGTTCTGCCAGCGCATCGTGGTCATGGCGCACGGCGTCGTGGTGGACGATTTCGCGCGCCACGAGCTGTACGCCCCCGACCGTCATCCGGTCACCCAGCAACTGCTGGACGCCAACTATCTGCTGCCATCCGGTAACGCAGATGCAGCGTTAAAACGTTTTGCCTGACCTATTTGACTAAGGACGCACTATGACAAGCGCCAAAAAACAGTTGTTATTCAACGGATTTATGATGAACGTCGTCGGCCACGTTTCCGCTGGGCTGTGGCGACATCCGGACGATCGCGCAAGCGAGTACACCACCCTCGACTACTGGTTGCATATCGCCCGACTGCTGGACGACGCCGGATTTGACGCCATGTTTATCGCCGATGCGCTGGGACAAATTGACGTCTATCAGGGGAAGCCAGACGCGGCGCTGCGGACTGCCGCGCAGTCGCCGGTCAACGATCCTTTGCTGCTGGTTTCAGCGATGGCCGCCGCCACACGTCAGTTAGGCTTCGGTATTACGCTCTCGACCACCTATGAGCATCCGTATCTGCTGGCGCGCAAATTCACCACCCTTGATCACCTGACCAAAGGCCGGGTGGCGTGGAACATTGTCACCTCGGTGCTGGAATCCGCCGCCCGTAACCTCGGGCTGGAAAAACAGATGGATCATGACGAGCGCTATGAACGCGCGCAGGAGTTTCTTGAAGTCACCTACAAGCTGTGGGAAGGCTCATGGGAAGACGATGCCGTCCGCCGCGACCGCCACGCAGGAGTCTATACCGACCCGAGCAAAGTGCACCCTATCCGCCACCAGGGACGCTGGTTCACGGTGCCGGACGCACACCTCTCCGAGCCTAGCCCGCAGCGTACGCCGGTGCTGTTCCAGGCGGGCACCTCCGACCGCGGTCGCCTGTTTGCCGCACAGAATGCCGAAGTGGTGTTTCTCGGCGGCACTACGCCGCAGGCCATCGCCCAGAACATCGATAAAATTCGCACCCTGGCGCATCAACAGGGACGCGCCGCTGACGCCATTCGCTTTATTACCGCCATTAGCGTGGTGGTCGACGACGATGACAACAAGGCACACGCTAAATTCCAGGATTACCTCAGCTACGCCAGTCAGGAAGCCGCGCTGGCGCTGTTCTCCGCCTGGACCGGGGTGGACTGGTCCGGTTGGGCGCTGGATGAACCGCTCAAATACATCGAAACCAACGCCAGCCGCTCGGCGCTGGCCGGGCTGACCCGCATCGATGCCGAACGTCAGTGGACGGTGGGTGATATCAGCCGCTATATCGCCATCGGCGGCATTCACCCGACGCTGGTCGGCAGCCCGCAGACCGTGGCCGACGCGCTGGAGGCGTTTGCCGATGCATCTGGCGTCGACGGTTTCAACCTCGCCTACGCTATCAGTCCCGGCAGCTTTGAAGACTTTGTTCGCTGGGTGGTGCCTGAGCTTCAGGCGCGCGGGCGTATGCGTCGTGCCGACGGCGCGGCGCTCACCCTGCGCGAACGTTTACAGGGTGAGGGGCAGATAAAACTACGTGACGATCACCCCGGCACCCAATTCCGCCTTCTCGATACCCACTATGTGACGGAGGCGAAATGAGCATTCATCTGCATTGGTATCTGCCAACGAACGGCGACAGCCGGGGGATCGTTGGCGCGGGCGACGACTCGCAGCACATCAGCGGCATCGGCGGTCAGTTCCGCCCGGCGACGCTCGATTATCTGACCGATATCGCCCGCAGCGCTGAACGGCTGGGCTTTGAAGGCGTGCTCACGCCCACCGGTAGCTGGTGTGAAGATGCCTGGCTCTCAACCATGGCCATCAGTCAGCACACCGAACGGCTGAAATTTATCGTCGCGTTCCGCCCCGGCTTTATCTCGCCAACGCTTGCCGCGCACCAGGCCGCCAGCTTCCAACGCCTGACCGAAGGACGGTTGATGATCAATATCGTCACCGGCGGCGACCCGGTCGAGCAGCGCCGCTATGGCGACAGGCTGGATCACGACCAGCGCTACGCCCGCAGCGGCGAGTTTATTGCCGCCTTTAAAGGCGTTAGCCATGCCCGAAATAACGGCCAGCCATTCGACTTTCACGGCGAACACTATCAGTTAGAACAGGCCACCCTGCTGCCCTCGCCGTGGCCCGTCCCTCCCGTCTTTTTCGGCGGTTCCAGCCCAGCGGCACAGCAGGTTGCCGCCACGCAGGCGGATACCTGGATTAGCTGGGGTGAACCGCCTGAGCAGGTCGCCCCGCAGCTGGACATCGTGCGTTCGCTGGCGCGCGCTCAGGGTCGAACACCGAGCTTCGGCATTCGTTTTCACGTTATCAGCCGGGATACCGAAGAGGAGGCCTGGCGTGAAGCGGCGAGACTGCTGAACGGCATTACGCCGGAGCGCATCCGCAGTGCGCAAACCCTACTGGGGCGCACCGAATCCGTCGGTCAAAAGCGGATGAGCGCGCTGCTGGACGATATCTCCGCCGAACAAGTAAACCCGGAGAACGTTCGCCTGCTGGAGATTGCGCCCAACATCTGGAGCGGCTACGGGCTGGTGCGCGGCGGCGTCGGTACCGCCATTGTCGGCAGCCATCAGCAGGTGGCGGAGAAGATCCAGACCTTCCACAACATGGGCATTGAGCACTTTATTTTATCCGGTCAGCCGCACCTTGAAGAGGCTTACTGGTTTGCCGAGGGCGCAGGAGCCCTGCTACGTCGCAGCGGATTGCTGGCAACACCGTAATTAACCATAAAAACATCGCAAACAAGCACTCAGGAGAGAAACCATGAGCCACGCTCAGGACATTTATGCAGGACTTGATCACCAGGAATTTGCCCACTGGAAAGCGGTAGCCCAGGAGGTCGCGGATCGCCTGTACGCGACCTTACAGGAACGCGACCGGGCCAATAAGCACCCGTTTGAAGAGATTGACTGGCTGCGCCAGAGCGGCCTGCTGAAGCTGGCCGTGCCAAAATCACTCGGCGGTGGCGGCGCCAATCTGGTGCAGGCGCTTGAAATTGGCCGCATCATTTCCGCCGCCGACGGCTCGCTGGGCCAGCTCATCACCTACCACTACTCCAACGGCGTGTGGAGCTACATTCTCGGCAACCGCGAGCAGTGGGAGTTTATCGCCCGCGGCGTCGCCAACGACGGCTGGTTCCAGTCGAGCATCAGTAACCCGCGCGATCCGCGCCTGAAGCTGGAGTGGGACGGCAGCGACCTGTATGTCACCGGACGCCGCACCTTCGCGACCGGCGCGGCCGTCTCGCAGGTTATGACCATCGCCGTCTGGGTGGAAGACCAGCTGGTACAGTACCAGGTCACCGCCGACCAGCCGGGCATCACCTTTAATGACGACTGGGATAACCTCGGGCAGCGCCTGACCGCCAGCGGCACGCTGGAGTTTAACCGCCTGCGCCTACAGGAGAAGGATCGCCTGACCGGGCTGGAAGAGAAGCCGGAGAGTGCACAGCTGCGCAATGCCTTGCGCAACCAGTTCAGCCAGCTGATTTTCGTTCATTTCTATCTCGGCATTGCCGAAGGGGCGCTGAAGCAGGCCGCCGTCTACTTCCGCGACACCGTGCGCCCGTGGCCTGAATCCGGCGTGGAAAGCGCGCTGGAAGACCCGTACCACCGCCTGAAAGCGGGTGAACTCGCGTCCGATCTGGCCGCCGGAATTGCGCTGGCGGAAAAAACCGCTCAGGCCTTCCAGGATGCCTTCCACGCGGGCGACGATCTGACCGAAGCGCAGTGGGGCGAGCTGGCCCTGCTGACCGACCAGGCCAAGGTCATTGCCAACAACGTGGCGCTGAAAATCAGCCATGAAATCTATGAACTGACCGGCGGGCGCTCCACCAGCAACCAGTATGGGCTGGACGTTTTCTGGCGCAATGTGCGCACCCACACCCTGCACGACCCGGTGGCCTACCGCACCCGCGAAGTGGGCGATTATGTGTTAAGCGGCAAGCTGCCGACGCCGCGCGTTTACGCGCCGCCGAAGCGCTAAGGACATGACCATGCCGGAGATTCGGATTATCGACGACCCTGCGAATCTGCTCGCCGCTGCCGCCGTGTTTCGCCAGGCGATGTTTGGCCTGCCGGGTGGCGTTACGCCGGTTAGCGAGTGGGCTGAGCGCTACGTGGTGCCGGGAAGGGTCTACGGCGCCTGGCTCGACGGGCAACTGGTGGGCACTACCAACAGCTTCTCCAGCGAACTGACGCTGCCGGGCGGCCAGCGCGTGCCTCACGCCGCCGTCACCCACGTCGGCGTGTTACCACACATTAGCCGACGTGGCGTACTGCGAGCGCTGTTTGCGCGCCAGCTGGCGGATCTCCACCAGCAGGGCGTTGCCGTGGCCTCGCTGCGCGCCTCGCAGGGAACCCTCTACCGTCGCTTTGGCTACGGTGTCGCCACGGCGGTGCAGGATCTGCGCATTGATAAGCGTGAACTTCCCGCGCTGCCGGCGGCAGACGGCGACATCCGATTGCTTGTCGCCGCCGACGGCTGGGAGGTACTGCGGGATATCGTGGCCCGTTTTCCGCTCGCCCGCGCCGGTTCGCTCAGCCGCTGGCCGCAGTGGTGGGCGCTGCAGCAGCACCGGCTGGCGCACAGCAGCCTGAACCACTATGTGGCAGTCGTGCTGCGTCACGGCGAGCCGCAGGGTTTTGTTCGCTATCACGCCAGGGCCGAGGAAAACTGGCTCTACAGCACCGAGCGTACGCTGGTAGTGGACGATCTACACGCCGCCGACCCGCAGCTGGAAGCACAGCTACTGAGTTTTCTGCTCCAGCTCGACATCGCCCGCTACATCGAGCTGCCGCATCGCCCGGTGGATGATGCCCTGCCGCTGCTGCTGGACAACCCGCGGGCAGTACAACAGCACACCCAGGTTGATGAGAGCTGGCTACGGGTGATTGACCTCGAGCAAACGCTCAATGCCCGGCGCTATGGCGACGGCGACGCGGTCACGCTGGCGATTGACGATCCGTGGCTGCCTGCCAACCACGGCGTCTGGCGGCTGACCCCGGACGGCGTACAGCGCAGCGCCAGCCAGCCCGATATGTCACTCAGCATCGATAGCCTGGCGATGCTGCTGCTCGGCGAGTACACGCCGTGGCAGCTTGCTGCCGCCCGGCGTATCACCCTTCACCATACTCAGGCAGCCGCACGCTTAGCGCGTCTGCTGGCCTGTCATGAACATCCCTGGTCGGGGATCTTCTTCTAATTTTTCTGGAGATTTTTTTATGCACAGCATTCGTTGGCCCCTGATGGGCCACACGCTTTCCGTCGCCCTGTTACTGGGCACAGCGGCCCCGGCCTTAGCCGATGAGGCCGCTCCCCAGCCCGGCGGTACGCTGAAGATAGCCTCGCTACAGCCGGATCTGGACGCTTTTGATCCGCTGACCGGCTATTCGGTCGACTCCTGGGAGATCCTGCGGGCGGTCACCCGTCAACTGGTCACCTACCCCGGTTCGCCGAAAAGCCTGAAGGACGACACCACGCTGGTGGGCGATCTGGCAAAATCGTGGGACGTTAGCGCCGACGGTAAAACCTACACCTTCCATCTGCGCGACGGCATTCACTACGCCGGGCCGACCACTCGCCCGATTGTGGCTAAAGATTTTGTCTACGCCATCAAACGTTTCTGCGACCCAAACAAACAGGTGGCGGCGGTGAACTACTTCAACCTCGCCTTCTCCGGCTTTGCCGACTACTGCAAAGATTTCAGCAAAGTTGCCCCCGGCGATCTGGCGGCCAGCAAAGCGTATATCGACAGCCACGACATTGCTGGCGTCAGCGCGCCGGATGATAAAACGCTGGTGCTGCGCTCCGACAGCAAGAACTACGATTTCCTCAACATTCTGTCGATGAACTTCGTCACGCCGCTGCCGGAAGAGGTCGCCTCGCGCTATTTCCCGGACTCGCAGGAGTTTCGCAAAAACTTCCCGTCCAGCGGGCCATATGAGGTTGCAAGCTACGCCAGCGGGCAGAAGCTGGTGCTGAAAAAAGTCGCAAACTACAACCATGCAGAAGACCCGGCGCGTAAAGCCTGGGTGGACGCCATTGAAGTCAGCTTTACCGGCAACAACGAAGATAGCGTGATCCAGCGTATTCAGGCGGGCGATGCCGATTTATCGCTCTACCTCGACGTGCCGCCGCAGGCCGCCGTGCGCCAGTATCTGGTGCAAAAAAGCCCGAACCTGCACGCAGCCAACAGCGGCGCGGCAAACTTTATCGCCATCAACGCCCAGCCGCAGGCTAAAAGCGCTGGGGCGACGGCGCTGCGCAATCTGAAAGTCCGTCAGGCGCTGGCCTATGCGGTGAATAAAGCGCACCTGGTTCAGGCGCAGGGTGGGAAAATTGCTGCTCTGCCGCTGGGGCAAATCATCACCAGCACCCTGCTCGGCCACCAGACCTTTGATCCGTACGCCACGCCGGACAGCAAAGGTGACCCAGAGAAAGCCAAAGCGTTACTTAAGGAAGCCGGGCTTAACGAGGGGCTGGCACTGGATCTGGTCTACCGCGCCAATAATCAGTTCAGCACCCTGGCGGTGATCCTCAAAGAAGATCTGGCCCGCGCCGGTATTCGCCTGAACCTGATCCCGGTGCCGCCGCCGCAGTTTATGGCCTATCTGCAAAGCCCGGAAAACCGCTGGGATCTGGCGCTTGGACAGACCTCTCCTGACTGGCAAGGCCCGGCAACCCGCATGCTGCTCGGTGGCTGGCTGAACTCGGATGCCTCACCGTGCGGGCGCGGTAACGTGTACGCCATCTGCTACAGCAACGACAAACTGAATCAGCTGGCAAAACAGGCCTATGGTTCCGATAACCCGGGCCCTATCTGGCAGCAGGCCGACCAGTTGGTCTCCGCCGACCTGCCGTGGATCCCGCTGTTTGAGAAGCGCCGTATTGCAGTGACTTCTGACCGGGTGACCCACTGGACGTGGTCGTCACTGGCCACCCAGGCCGATATCACCAATATTGCGCTGAAGCCGTAACGGAGACGCGATGCCACTACTCAATGTACGCGACTTAACGATTGGCCTTGACCCGCGCACCGCGCTGGTCAGGGAGGTCGGTTTTCACGTTGAGCCAGGGGAAACCCTGGCTGTGGTCGGCGAATCAGGCTCAGGGAAGAGCCTGAGCCTGCTGGCGGTGCTGGGGCTGTTACCGTCAGAGATGCGTGTGCAGGGAGAAATTGTCTTTGATGACCTGCCGCTGCACACCTTCACGGCAAACCAGAAACGCCAGCTGCGCGGGGCGCAAATCGGCTACGTATCGCAGGATCCGCTCAGCAATTTACACCCGCTCAAAAGCGTGGGCCGGCAAATTGAAGAGGCTATCCTCGCCCACCAGCGGATGCGCCGTCGGGCGCTGCGGGCGCGGGTCGTCGCGCTGTTCGACGAGGTGGGCATCCGCGATGCCGCCCGTCGCTACCATGACCGTCCGGCGGCGTTCTCCGGCGGGCAGCGCCAGCGGGTGATGATCGCTATCGCCATTGCGCTCAACCCGAAGCTGATTATCGCCGACGAACCCACCACGGCGCTGGATGCCACCGTGCAGGCGTCGATTCTGCGCCTGCTCAAGCGCCTTCAGCAGCAGCACGGCTGCGCGCTGGTCTTTATCAGTCACAACCTGCGGGTGGTGGCGGATATCGCCGACCGCATTGCGGTGATGCAGCAGGGAAGGATTGTCGAGCAAGGTGCAACGTCGGCGCTGTTTAGCGCACCGACGCATGAATACACCCGTTCACTGCTGCAGGCGGGCTGGCATCCCCGTTCATCTTCGCCGGTTGGCGGCGGTGAAGAGAAGCCGTTGCTTGAGGTTCATCAGGCCTCGCGGCGTTTTGCCAAAGCGTCACAATGGTGGTCGCACTCGCCCACCGCTCCGGTACTGGATGACGTCAGCTTCACGCTGCATGAGGGGGAGATCCTCGGGCTGGTGGGCGAGTCGGGTTCTGGTAAAACCACGCTGGGACGGATTGTGGTCGGGCTCGATCGCGCCGACAGCGGGCACCTTACCTTCGCCGGTCAGCCCTGGCGGACGCCGGGCAGCCAGCATCCGGCTCGTCATGCGGTGCAGATGGTATTTCAGGATCCGTACAGCAGCCTCAACCCTCGTCGGCGCATCGATGATACGCTGGCGCAGCCGCTCCAGCTAACCGCCCTGCGCGAACAGGGCCAATCGCTGTCGCCCGCTGCGCTGCGAATAGCGGTGGCTGAGCTACTGGAGCAGGTTGAGCTACCGGCTTCTCTGGCCTCCCGCTATCCGTCGCAGCTTTCCGGCGGGCAGCGCCAGCGCGTGGTCATCGCCAGAGCGCTGGCCATGAAGCCCCGGCTTATCGTGGCCGACGAAGCGGTATCGGCCCTGGATATCACTACCCAGCATCGCATCATTACGCTGTTTAGCCGCCTGCGCGAGCGCTACGGCCTCTCCATTCTGTTTATCTCCCACGACCTCGACGCCGTGGCGGCGCTGTGCGACCGCGTGCTGGTGCTGCAATCCGGGAGGATTATCGAGCAGGGCAGCACTGAACAGATATTCCAGCAGCCGCAACAGCCGTGGACGCGCCAGCTGCTGGCGGCCATTCCGGGCCGTGCCTGGCTTGAAACGGAGGAGTTACGCTATGACGCAGCCATTGCTCTTTGATTCGCCAGCGCGGTCAGCCCTTGCGCTATGGCGACGGTTGTGGCACGAGCCCAGCGCCCGCTGGGGGCTGACGATCGTAGCACTGATGGTGCTGGCGGCGCTGGCGGCTCCGCTGGTCGCCGTCTGGCTGGGCCACGCGGAGACCGAGCAGTTTCGCGATAGCGCACTGTCGGACATGGGGATCCCCATTGGCCCCACCGCCGCCTTTCCGCTGGGCGCGGACGATAACGGTCGCGACGTGCTGGTGCGCACCCTTTATGGTACTCGCGTGTCGCTGTTTATCGCCGTGCCCGCCACCACGCTCGCCATGATAATTGGCCTGTTTGTTGGGCTGATTGGCGGCTATCGCGGCGGAAAAACCGATGCGCTCTGCCAGCAGTTAATAAACCTGGTGCTCTCCTTCCCGTTTGTGGTGACGGCGTTAAGCCTGCTGGCGCTCAATCAGGGCGGCGAGAGCGGGCCGCGCGTCGACCCGGTGTGGGTGGTTATTTTTGTGATTACCTTCTTCTCCTGGGGCTACTTCGCGAGGCTCAGCCGCGGGCTGGTGCTGGATCTGCGCCAGCAGGAGTTTGTCTCTGCCGCCGCGCTAATGGGGGTGTCGCCGTGGCGCATTTTATGGCGCGATATTGTCCCTGGCGTGCTGCCCACGATGGGCGTCTACTGGGCGATTCAGCTACCGACCAACATTATCGCCGAAGCCACCCTCTCCTTTTTGGGCGTGGGTATCCCGGCCCCTGCCGCCAGCCTTGGCAACATAATTGCCGACGTACAGCGTTCGGCCATGTACCAGGTGCAGCCCTGGTTTTTAGCCGCTCCGGCGCTGGCGCTGTTCCTGACGGTACTGGGTTTTAACTGCCTGAGCAGCGGCCTGCGCAACGTCCTCGACCCTCATCTGGAGCGCCGATCGTCATGACCTTCTTTTCGCTCATTAAAGCCCTACTGCGTACCGCCCTGACGTTGCTGCTGGTGCTGATTGTGGCCTTTGTGCTGACCCGCATCGCCTACCAGGACCCGGCGGTCATGCTGGCACCGCGCAACGCGACGCCGGAGGCTATCGAAGCCATTGCCCGCGCGCTGCACCTGAACGATCCCTGGTATCAGCAGTTGCGCTACTTCCTGCTGCGCGGCCCGGATATTCAGGGAGCGCCGGTTGGGATGCTGCACTGGCCGCCCGCGCTCGGCTATTCGTTCCGCTTTCAGACGCCGGTCACGCAGTTGATTCTGGAAAAGGTGCCCGTCACGCTGTCGTTAGCGCTGGGAGCGCTGGTCATCTGGACGGCGGTTTCGCTGCTGACGGGCGTACTGGCGGCACGCTACCGGGAGCGGTTTATCGACCGTCTACTGGCGCTCTTCGCTTACCTCGCGCTGTCGCTGCCGACGTTTCTCAGCGGGATGCTGATTATCTTCTTTCTGTTCTATCAGCTCTCGTTGCACAACATTGGCTGGTTTCCGGCGGGAGGATACGTGGCGTTTCACGACGACCCATGGCAGTGGGCGCGCCATCTGATCCTGCCGTGGCTCACGCTGGCGTTGGCGGAGATCGGCATTTTTCAGCGGGTGCTACGCAGCAGCATGCTCGATGTGCTGCATCGGGACTATATCCGTACCGCGCGGGCAAAAGGCGTTCGCGAATGGCGCGTCTATTTTGACCATGCGCTAAAACCGGCACTTAGCCCGGTGCTGATGCTCACCGGGCTGGAGCTGGCGGCCATTATGGGCGGTGCGATTGTCACCGAGAAGATGTTTGGCCTCGACGGCGTCGGGCGATTGGCCATCGATGCGGCGCTGGACGGCGACTTCCCGGTGGTGATCGGCACCACCATTTTCGCCGCCTGCGTGTTTATCGTCTGTAATTTACTGACCGACCTTATCCACGCCACGTTCTTGCGAAGCCATTCTCACTAACACGAAGCGGGGTGAGCCTCAGCGCTCTCCTCGCTTTGCCAGCCACACGGTATGCCCGCCGCACTCCGGGTCCTCCATTTTCATCTCCAGCACCGCAAAACCATGTTCCGCTAATCGTTCCCGATACGCTTCTGGCGCCAGGCTCGCGTGGAACAACGGTTCCCCTTCAAATTCCCCCATGGCGATGCCGTGACCGGTGCCGCTGGTGAACATCAAGGCGCTGCCGGGATGGCTATGACGGGCGAAGACGGAAAACATGCGACGCTGGTCATCCTGGGTGAGGTGGAAAAAGCTGTCCCAGGCAATCAGGCCGTCGAAGGTCTCAGCAAGATTTAGCGTCCGCATATCGTGGTGCAGCCATCGCTGTTCGGGAAAACGCGCACGGGCGCGGGTCAGCATCGCCGGTGCGCCATCTACCCCGGTCAATGCGCAGCCCTGCTGGATAAAATAGTCGGCAATCGGCAGACCGTTGCCGCAGCCAAGATCGAGCATTTTCCCGGTCGTCCCCATCGTCACCAGCAGCTTATCCAACCAGCGTTGTTCAAACAGCGTTCGTGAGCGTTGTTGGTAAAACGCTTCGGCGTGACGCTGATACAGGTCGAGAATAGTACGCGCAGCGGGATGGTCCATCTTGGGCCTCATGGTGGCAGAATGACGTGCTGAATTCACAGATTAGCCCATCTCATAGGCAAAAGTCCCCGTCTGGTTTTCATTCGTGCATTCCCTTTCCCCGCCGCGCCTCCAACAATGGCAGAGCATCTGTACACAACGAAAACGTGGAGAAAACCATGACTGAACAGCACGCCTCCCAGGACTGGCTCGACCTCAGCGGCAAGGTTTTTGCCGTCACCGGCGCGGCACTCCAGCACTCTCCCCGGAGGGGCAAGGGGATCGATTGGCGTTGCGGGTGAGTCTGGCACCGGTTTTCTCCCTCTCCCTTTCAGGCAGAGGGCCGGGGTGAGGATATTAGTTAAACAAACAATCAATGGAACGCTAATTATTTTCATATTGAATTGATAAGCATTATCAATTCAATATATTGTCGCCAGCTCTCTCCAGGATATTGGATATCCTGCATTTTTCGCCTCGGGACAGGCGGGAGGTTCACTGAATTTACCCTGTTCCATAAGGTTATCCGATGAATTCCAGCCTTGCCTCCAGCGCCGACTCCCCCGCGCTGGCGATTGCCGCCCGCTACCGTCGGGTGGTTATGCAGCGTTACCTGCTTGCCGGCGTGGTACTACTCTGCATCCTCTGCTCCCTGCTGCTTGATTTTACCCTCGGCCCCTCGGGCATCTCCGTATCGACGCTGTGGCAGACGCTGTTCCACGCCGACGCCGCCGATGCAGGCATCCGCGTGATTGTCTGGGAGCTGCGCTTACCGTTCGCGCTGATGGCGATTCTGGTCGGCATGGGCTTAGGGCTTGCCGGGGCAGAGATGCAGACCATCCTCAACAACCCGCTGGCCAGCCCGTTTACCCTCGGCGTCTCCTCTGCCGCTTCGTTCGGCGCGGCACTGGCAATTATTCTGGGGCTAGGCATTCCGGGCATTCCCGACCAGTGGTTTATCTCGGTGAACGCCTTTGTCTTTGCGCTGATGGCCTGCTTTATTCTCGACGGCATCAGCCGCTGGACGCGGGTTGCCACCTCTGGCGTGGTGCTGTTTGGCATCGCGCTGGTCTTCACCTTTAACGCGCTGATCTCCATTTTGCAGTTCGTCGCCAGCGAAGATACCTTGCAGGGTCTGGTGTTCTGGACGATGGGCAGCCTGGCGCGCGCCTCGTGGGACAAGCTGGCGATTCTGGCGGTGGCGCTGCTGATTATCACTCCGCTGTCATTGAAAAACGCCTGGAAGCTGACCGCGCTGCGCCTTGGTGAAGATCGCGCCGTCAGCTTTGGCATTAACGTACGTAAACTGCGTCTGGCAACGCTGCTGCGCATCAGCATTATCTCGGCGCTGACCGTGGCCTTCGTTGGCCCCATCGGCTTTATCGGCCTGGTCGCGCCGCACATTTCCCGCATGATGTTTGGCGAAGATCACCGCTTCTACCTGCCCGGCAGCATGCTGATTGGCGCGCTGGTGCTGTCTCTGGCGTCGGTGGTGTCTAAAAATATCGTCACCGGGGTCATTATTCCGGTGGGCATCGTGACCTCGCTGGTCGGCGTACCCTTCTTCCTGAGCATTATTATTCGCCACCGAGGAACGCTGTAATGGATGGCCTCTCTATTCGCGACCTCCATACCGGGTATGGCAAAAAGAAAATTATCGATGGCCTGACCACGCCGCTGCTGCCGCGCGGGAAGATTACCGCCCTGCTCGGCCCCAACGGTTCCGGCAAATCGACGCTGCTACGGGCACTGGCGGATCTCAACCCAGCGCAGGGCGTGCTGTCGCTGAACGACGAAGATCTGATGACGCTGATGCCCGCCAAACGCGCCCAGAAGGTGGTTTATCTGCCGCAGTCGCTGCCCGCCGGTGTGCATCTGCACGCGTTGGAGTCGGTTATCGTGGCGCGCCGCGCCAGCGGCTACCACGAAGGCAACGCCGAGCAGGAAGCCTACGCCATTCTGGAAAAACTCGGCGTCGCCCATCTGGCGATGCACTACCTCGACCAGCTCTCCGGGGGCCAGAAACAGCTGATTGGCCT
Organism: Kluyvera sp. CHPC 1.251; assembly: GCF_036759945.1. Classification (NCBI taxonomy): domain Bacteria; kingdom Pseudomonadati; phylum Pseudomonadota; class Gammaproteobacteria; order Enterobacterales; family Enterobacteriaceae; genus Kluyvera; species Kluyvera sp. CHPC 1.251. The sequence continues at coordinate 187,855 of NZ_JAPKIC010000004.1, forward strand.
GGCGCAGTCCCTGATTCGCCAACCGGATCTGCTGCTGCTTGATGAACCGCTGAGCGCCCTCGACCTCAACTTCCAGTTTCACGTGATGGATATCGTCGCCAGAGAGACGCGGCTGCGCAATATCGTCACGGTGGTGGTTATCCACGATATCAACATTGCTCTTCGCCACGCCGAATATGCCGTGATGCTGAAAAACGGTGCGCTGGTAGCAAGCGGCGTACCGGATGAAGTGGTGATTCCACAAAATCTGGCGACCGTTTACGGCGTGCGTGGCCGGGTCGAACATTGTTCACAAGGGCTGCCGCACGTGGTGGTCGATGGGTTAACGACATAACAATAATCGTAAGACGGGGAAATCATGACGATGAAGAAGGCACTACTAGGCGCAGCGCTGCTGCTTTCACCGCTGCTGGCGATGGCGGGTAACTGGCCGGTCACGGTCAAGGATATGGACAACCGGACGGTCACGGTAACGCAGGAGCCGCAGCGCATTATTCTGCAGGACGGTCGCGATATTCTGACGCTGGCGGTGCTTGAGCGCGACAATCCGTTCGCCAAAGTGGTGGCGTGGAACAACCTGCCGAAAAAGCAGGATACCGAAACCTGGAACGTGCTGAAGCGTAAATGGCCCGAGGCGGATAAGATCCTCGATATGAAATTCTCCGACCAGGGCAACGTTGACCTGGAGACGGTGATCTCTCGCCACCCGGATCTGATGATTGCCCAGCTGCGCGCTAAGCCATCGCTGGTGCAAAGCGGCGTGCTGGCGAAGCTCGAGGCGCTCCACGTGCCGGTCGTTTTCGTTGACTACGAACTGCATCCGGTTGAGAACACCATGCCAAGCATCGCGATGCTCGGCAAAGTGCTCGGTCAGAGCGACCGCGCGCAGGCCTATATCAACTTCTATCAGCAGCGCCTGGACACTATTCATCAGCGCCTGGCTAAGGTTGAGAAGAAGCCATTAGTGTTTATCGAGCCGATTGCCGGGGTTGCCGGGCTGGATAACGGCTGCTGCTTCACTCATGCGCGCAACGGCTGGGGCGGTCTGGTCGAAGCCGCAGGCGGCGTGAACATTGGTTCGCAACTGCTGCCGGGCGCAACCGGCAATATCTCGGTGGAGAAAATCATCTCCATGAATCCTGACTACTATCTGATGACCGGCTCTAAACGCCCGGGCAAAGGCACGGCGATTATTCCGTTCGGCTACAACGTGCCGGAAAGCGATGTGGTCAGCGCCTTTAACGCGCTGCTGGCGCGTCAGGGTGTGAGCAGCATTCCGGCGGTTGTCGCAGGGCATACCGGGGCGCTGTATCACCACTTCTATAACAACCCGTACAACATTATCGCTATTGAGACGCTGAGTAAGATTTTCTATCCAACGCAGTTTAAAGATGTCGATCCTCTGGCAGATTACCATCAGCTGATTACCCAATTCACCCATATTCCGGATGATAAGGTGATTCTGAGCTATACGCCTGGGAAGTAAAAAACGCGTGGCGTCAGTGAAATTTTTCACTGACGCCTTTTTATTCTATTTTACCGATCAACGATCGCTATTCTGAAATCGCTGTTAACGTCGGTTATATTCAGCTAAAATAATAATAAAGGCAGTGACTATCATTCGATAAACAGTAGTACTAAACCCTATACCAAATAGGTAATAAATTTAAAATAGCGTTAAAAATAAAACACTAGCCCTCCCCACTTTATCTTTATATATCATGGTGATTTGCAGGTTTTAATATTTTCAAAACAACCGTAAACTCACAATATATCGCGTAAATTGATATGTATCAGTTTCAAATTAATTCCCTATAGAAACCATCAAACTTGATTTTGGTCAACTCCCTGCCAGGTTATAAAATGCATTTTATAGCGCTCTTTTATTGACTGGGTGAATGACTAATTGGTTTTAAGACTTGAACAGATGTTTAGCAGGCCATCAAGCCTGTGGGGTTGGTTGATGTGTAATGCCCTGAACGGCATTGCGATCGTTATCTGCTTTGCCTCCATTAGCGCCGTTATCGGTATCAGAGAAGGCGTCTGGCATATTGTCATCACCGTCGCCATTATTATTTCAGCATTTTATAGCGCTAACTATTTCGCCGCCCTGGAATCACGTAATGATTCCCGCCGTTATTATTTACTGGTGTGGGTGATTATCACTATCGCAACTAACTTTATTCGCGTCTGGGGCTAATCCCTACGCTGCATAAAATACACAACGCACAACAATAAGGATTTACGCCTTGACTTTGGCAATGATTTTTATCCTCATCAATAACCATAAAGGGCTGTCGGCACTGCTGCTGCTGATTATTCTGGCGCTGTTCTGGATACTTGGCCCACGGATGAGAAAGCTACTGGGCGACATTAAAGATCCGTCCTGATGGCTTGATGGGTTACCGATGCGCCCGCATCGGTAACCCATCACCACCATTAGCCCATCGCGCTGCACTGGCAGCCAATTTTAATGCTCGCAAACTTATACGCCGCCGCGAGATAAAATAGCGCAATCGCAAAACCGACGATCGGATAGAACAACAGGCTAAATAGCGCGACGACCAGAATATGCCCCACACCCGCCATCAAAAAACCACGACGCTTTAAGCGCAGTCGGCCATAAGAAAAGACAAACGCCAGGTAGGCGATGATAAACAGCACAATCACCAGTTTGAACGATAAAAACTGCACCGAGAAATTCATCCCAGCGACGCCCAGATGCGGCAGTACAAGAAGCACAAACAGGGTGAAAAAGAGCAGCGAGGCGAGCTTGACCCACGCCATTACGCCCTTCCAGAAAGAGATACGCGTCATGATGAAATCCTTAATTCAAAAATAAGCGGCGTTGAAGCATGTCGAATAACCTCAACGCCGGGAAGGTATCGCTACACCGGAATATTGCCCGGAGAGTAGCCCGGCAGTCGACGAGCCGGGAGAATGGCCAGCGCGGAGATCAGCGCCATGATCAGGATCCCGAGCTTCAGCGCCTTCAGTCTGGAAGCCTCGTTGATGTCCATCGCTTCCTGCACCTGCGCAGGCGTCGCCGAGGTATTTTCCAGCACCGTCGCCAGACGTTCGTTGCTGACAAAGTTGATGTTATCCAGATTCACCTCCGCCTGAAGCTCGGCGGTGACCACCGGCGAGGCCACCACGCTTTTCATCACGCTGGCACTGAGCAAGCCAACCAGCAGCGCGCCCGCCACCGCCGTACCAATGGCGTTTGCCAGGTTGCTGGTCGTGCCGCGAAGCGCCCCTACGTCGCTTGCCAGCGATTTAGGTGAGGAGCTGACCAGCACGTTGAACACCAGCGTGACCAGCGCCCCCTGCCCCATGCCGAAGACAATCAGCCCCACCATCACCGGCCATTCACTCCAGTTATTGGTGACAACCCAGGAGAGCCAGACCAGCGCCGCGCAGCAGACGATGAACCCCGAGGTGGCAATCTGTTTCGGCGTAAATTTGTCGTACAACTTAATCACCAACAGCGCGGAGAAGAACACCGACAGGTTGAACGGCAGCATCGCCACGGTGGTCGCCATCGGCGTGCGTCCCTGCACAATCTGGATATACAGCGGCACGGTGAAGTTCAGCATTGCTTCCAGCGCCACCACGGCGAACATCACGATGACGGCGGCTTTCTCGGACGGCGAGTCCATCACTTCCAGCGCAATCAGCGGCGTGCGGCCGCGCTGTTTGATATGACGGTTCCACATCACAAACCCTTGCAGCAGGATAAAGCCCACCACAATCATCACCGGCGCGGGTGACAGACCGTTCAGGGTAAACGGCGCGGCGGGTTTCGCCATCAGGCCACCCCAGCCGTTCAGGTTATTGAAGCCCAGCGAGAGCAGTACAATAGCGCTGGCAGCCAGCAGCAGGCCAATCACGTCTATCTGCACGCTCGGGTCGCCTTCATCTTTACGCAGACGGAAGCTCAGCGCAAAAGTGATAAGCGCGAGGACAATCATTACGGCAAACACCGGGCGCCAGCCGATCCAGGTGCCAAAGACACCGCCAATCAGAAATGCCGCCACGCCGGCGCCCGCACGGGCGGAGCCGAGCGAGCCCAGCGCTGTCGCCTGCTGCTTGCCCTTGTAGTTTTCCGCAATCAGCGCCACCAGCGCTGGTACCAGCGCGGCTGCAGTAAGCCCGCAAAGCGCCTGCGCGGCAATCATGGTCTGTACGTTCTGGCTGATGACCATGAAAATCTGCGCGCCGCCAAAGACCAGCACAGACACGCGAAAGACGATAACCGGGCCAAAGCGCTGGCTGAGCTTAGAGCCGGCCATCACAAACGCGGCGACGGAGAGCGAGTACATAATAATGCCGGTGGCAATATCGGTTGGCGGCACGTTAAAGCTGTTGACCATACCGCTAAGCGCGACCGGAAGCGACGCGACGTTGAATGACATCAACACCTGGGCCAGCGCGATGGCGATCATCGGCGCCCAGGAGCGCTGCTGTTGTTCTGCGGTTATTGTACTCATCGGTTACTCCTGCCCCGTTAGGCTGCGGTTATCGGTGTAGGGTTTAGCGACCAGCAGATCCATCCCCAGACAGCGCGATAATGATCGAATAGCTTTCTGCGCTTTAACGCTATTTCCGGCACCGTCGAGCAGCGGAGAGAAAGCGCTTAACGCACATTTTCCCGGTGAGACGGCAATAATGCCGCCGCCGATACCGCTTTTAGCAGGCAGTCCGGTTTCATATAGCCATTCCCCGGAGGTTTCATACATTCCCGACGTCAGCATCACGGCGAGGGTATAATGACAGATGGCGTTATTAATAATTTTATCTCCGGTTACCGGGTTAATTCCGCCGTCGGCAAGGGTTGCCCCCATTACGGCTAAATCACGGGAGTTAATATTCAGGCAGCATTGACGGGTATACAGTTCGGTGGCCATTTCCGGATCACACCCGAGGCGTCCATAGCTATAAAGCAGATGGGCAATTCCGCGATTGCGATAATTACTCTGGCAGGCAGACTGATATATTTCTTCGTTTAACGTCAGCTTACGCCCGGCAAATCCGCAAAGGCCGTTGTAGATATAGTGCCATTTCTCTTCTTTAGTTTTTCCTGGCGTAAAACTGGTGGTGGCAATGGCCCCGGAATTGACCATCGGGTTCGTCAGTTTTGTGGTCGACTGCTCAATGGCCGATACCGAGTTAAAGGGCATCCCGGTACCGTTGACGCCAAGCCGTTCGCGCGCCGCCTGCGGCCCAATGGCCTGGCACACCAGCGCAAAGATAAAGGGCTTGGAGATGCTCATGATGGTGAACTCTGTTCCCACATCACCGATGGAGAACTCGTAGCCGTCTACGCCTTTGAGGTAGATGCCAAACAGGTTCGGGTCGACGCGGGTTAATGCCGGATAGACCGTCGAAACGGCACCCTCTTGCTCGGAGCGCAGGGCCGAATAAACGTCCGTAATCAGACGTTCAATGTGTTCGCCGCTGGGCAGCGATATATTTTGGTTATGGTGGTCCCTGGAATGATATTCCATAAAGACGTTCCTTTATTTTTGGCGCACAGCAGAATACCAAAATTTATAATTTAAATTTTGCTGTACGAATAAGCGTATTGAAAGACGCAGCGTGACCTATACGCTAGACAGGGAAAATAACCGTCGAGCGGTAAGGAGGAAAAATAGTAGATGCTGTGAGAAACAGCGGGGGGCAATTATGGCGTAGAAGGGGGTTTGGTCTGCAGGTAGCGTTGACTTCGGGTGATGATATACATTTGCTTATCCATAGCATATGACTCATTGGTAATGAATGATTGATGTTTTTCCTTAGAGCGGCGGCATTATAGCGTTATTCCCGTTAAAGATTCGCCAGCTGAATGTAAATAAGTGTCATTTGAGATACCAGTTAAACAATATAACCATAAAGTGGTACACCTGAAATATTTAAATAATCTGACAGGGGTAATCCTGGTAAATTACCTGCTTTTATTAGCGCTTAATTGTAGATATTTGCCCAGCTCCGCGCATTATCCTCACCCCGGCCCTCTCCCTGAAAGGGAGAGGGGGAAAACCAGCGCCAGGTTTACCAACGACGCCAATCGGTCCCCTCGCCCCTGTGGGGAGAGGGTTAGGGTGAGGGGGCCACACGTCATATCAGGGTTTCGGGCCAAACATCGCCTCAAGCTGTTTCTCATCAGGCATCCCCACCACCTGCTGTAGCTCATTCTTATCGTTCATATAGTAAATCGCCGGCGTGGCGTTCGCGCCTAAGTCATCCATCATCTTCTGATGCTGTTGCAGCAGATTGAAGGTCTCGCGCGGCGTGACGCCGTCAAAACGCGGCAATTTCTTACCGTTGGACAATTCGTAATCCCGCCAGGCCGCTACCGGATCCGCCGCATTAAGAATGGCCGTCGCGTTGCGCCCGCTTTTCGGGTTCAGGAAGGCCACCAGCAGCGTATTGAGCTGGACATGACCCGCCTCAACCCACGGCTGCGCTGCCGCCCAGAAAGTTTTGCAGTAAGGGCAGAAAGGATCGGCAAACACAAACACCTTTCTCGGCGCGGTATCGGCCCCCTCCTTCAGCGCGTGGGCGCTATTGAGCGTTTTCCACATCTCCTGGCCCATCGGCACGTAAATCGCTTCGGTAAAGTAGCCTTCACTCAGGTTTTTACCTTTGTCGTCATAAAGGTACCCCGATACCACGTGCTTGCCGTCGGGAGTCAGGAACAGGTTTACCCCCATATCCTGATACTTCCCGACCCAACTTTTCAGCCCACCGGGGGCCTCCACCTCTTTAATGATGGTGATGTTCTGCTGTTCGCTAAAGCGCTTCACGATATCGGGAAGCGGCGCGCTGGCGTAGGCGAACGCCGGGAGCAGCGCCAGTGACGTTAGGATAATCGATTTCATCATCGTCCCTCTCTGAACGGGGGATCGCTCCCCCGGAAGTGAATTTACTGTTTTTTCAGCGCGTCGCTGACCATAGCATCAAACTGCTCGTAAGGAACCCAGCCGGAGAGCATTTCATCGCCAATCAGCGTGGCGGGCGTGCCCTGAATACCCAACTGCTGCGCCAGTGCGAGGCTTTTCTTCACCGTCTCAAAGCTCTCGCTGTCCGGTTCATTCACCACCACGCCCGCTTTCTGCTTGGCCTGTGTGATGCTGGCATCATCGTGATAGCCCTTTTTCGCCATCAGCAGGTCGTTAAACTTCATAAACTGCTCCGGGTGAGCACGCCAGACGGTGAGCGCGTCCCGGGCCGAAGTCACCGAACTTTCCGAGCGGTAAGGCAGGAATTTGAACACCACGGCAACGTCCGGGTATTTCGCCACGATCTTCTCCAGATAAGGATCAAATTTCTTGCAGTATGGGCAGTTATAGTCGGTAAAGACCACCAGCGTCAGGCGAGGTTTCGCTGCCCCAATGCGCGGAGAGTTGGGGTCGCGATAGAGAAAATCGCTGTTCTGCGCGATAACCGATTTCATCTGCTGCTGGCTGGCCTCAGCGCTTTGCTGATCCAGCTTTTCTGCCGCAGCGGCCAGAATTTCCGGATGTTTAAGCAGCGTCTCCTGCACTAATTCCTGGACGCGGGCCTCCTGGGCTGGCGTGAGGGCGGGTGCGGCAATGGCCTGCAATGAGGCGGTCATTAAAAGCGTAAACAGAAGCGTGTATTTCATGATTCATTAACCTTTGGCATGTTTCAGGGCGGCGAGCAGCGTTTGTTGGTCCAGCAGCGGCGAGAGGATCTCGCCCTCGGGCTGGCCCGGCCCGTAAACTTCATTGAAGGGGATGGCGTAGCGGTTGCGCTTTTGCAGGAAGGCGGCTATCGATGCTGAAGGCTTACTCCAGTCACCACGCAGCGCCACCACATCTGGGGCATTCAGCGCCGCGACGATCTCCGGCTGGTTCAGCACGCGCATTTCATTCACTTTGCAGGTCACGCACCAGTCGGCGGAGATGTCCACGAAAACGCGTTTGCCCTGCGCCAGCGCCTGGTCAATTGCAGCTTCGCTAAGCGGCTGCCAGCGAATATCCACGCTGGCCTCAGTGGACGAGGCTGACGGCGACTGAATCAGCCCGCGCAGCTGGTAGCCGCCAAGGCCGGTGAGCAGAATCACCGCCAGATAGAACGCCGCGCCGCTGCGTGGGCCGGTGAACAGAACGGCCACCAGCGCCACGATGGCCAGTAGCAGAATCACCATATCACTGATCCGGTCACCTAAATGCAGGCTCAGCAACGACGCCAGCCACAGACTTGAAGCCAGCATCATCAGCGCCAGAATGGTTTTCAGCATCGCCATCCAGCGCCCCGGACGTGGTAAGAGCGCGGCGGTTTTTGGCAGCAGCGCCACCAGCAGCCAGGGTATCGCCATCCCGATGCCAAGCGCGATAAAGATAAACCAGAGATCCTGAAGCGGTGCCCCCAGCGCAAAGGCCACGGCGGTGCCGAGGAACGGCGCCGAACACGGTGTGGCCAGCAGCGTAGCAAACATCCCCTCAAAGAAACTGCCCAGCATCCCGTTACCACCGGCGGTGGCCATCCTTCCGACCATGGATGACGGCAGCAGCACGGCAAAGGTGCCAAACAGGTTCAGCGCGAAGATAAAGGTAACAGCGACCATCAGGCCAATAAACCAAGGATTCTGGAACTGGATCCCCCAGCCCAGCGCGGCACCGGTCAGCTTCAGCACCGTGACCATTGTTGCCAGCAGCGCAAAGGAGACGAGGATCCCGGCGCTGGTCGCGAGGAATCGCAGGCGGATACTGCGCGTATCCGACCCGGCGTGGAGCACCGCGCTCAGCTTCATCCCCATCACCGGCAGGACGCAGGGCATCAGGTTGAGGATAAACCCGCCGAGCAGTGCAAACAGCAGCATCTGCACGATACTGACGCTGGCTACAGCGGGTGCATTGGCGGTTTGATCGGCCCCTACCGTCAGGGTGGTTTGCTGGGCTTTGCCGTCGCTGGTGAGGACAAAGGAGAGCGTTTTCCCCGCGAGCGTTGCCGGTTTTTCGCCCCACTCGTCCGTCACCGGCGCGCTCACAACCAGTTCCGCGCCGTGCATTTCGATGCTCGGGTCGCCGGGAATAATGCCGCCGTCCATCGGGTCAAAATAGATTTCCGGAGAACGCCATGTCCCCACGGTGGTACCGGTGATCACCAGTCGATCGCCCTCAAGGTGCGCCGCGAGATCCTCCGAAATACCCTTCTCCGCTGGGATGGTGCGCATCGCCTGCTCGAACGCGTTCTGGAACTGACCGTCGACCGGCTGGTTAAAATCGAGATGCAGCGGGTAGTCCGTTAATAGACAGACGTTGCTGCAGGTTGAGAGCGTCAGCGTGCCGTCCAGCACATCCCCCGGATTACCGGTGATGATCATCGGAATCACCACCCGGTTATGGTAGCCCTGGGTGGTCAGCCCCGAAATATCAAAGCGCGACGGCACCGGCCAGTACCACTGCGCCTTTTCACCGTTTTTCCAGTGAATTTCGGGCGCCACGCCCCCTTCTCCCGGCGATCGCCAGTAGGTTTTCCAGCCGGACTGCAGCTCAACGGTCAGCAAGCCATACAGGCGGTCCTGCCCTCTTTCTGCCTGGAAACGAATCTTAGCGTGGTCATTTTGCGGTGACGTAAGCCACCCGGTATCGGCAGCGTGAGCGGTGCCCACGCAGGCCAGCAACAGGAGGAGTAATCCCCTGAAGATATTCAACATGTTTTTTCTCCGTGAATTAAATAATCAATCGTCGTCAGGACGATGATTCATTCACGGAAAACACAGTTTTTGAGGTGTATTCGAAGCGTGGGCGGCCGTTTGGGCACGTCGCGGAAGACAAACGTACGCACTTCAGCGAATAGCTGAATCAGGGCCAGGAAGATGATGACGGCAGGCAGCGCGCCGTCGAAGAAAATGGGCTGCGCGCAAAACAGCGAGTTGGCGCTAAGCTGGCACGGCGAAGGCCCAACCTGGGATTCGTCCGTTGCCGGCGTGGAGAGAGTCTGAACCGGGTTGCCAACCTGCTCGAGAAAATGGTGCAGATAGACCGCCCGCTGCACCAGGCAAAGCGCCATGGCGAGGCAGGTCACTATCAAGAACCCTTTAGCAAAAAGCTGACGATTACGCATAAATTACCAGACGTTTCAGAACAGCCGAATCATAAACAATCCTCAACAATGCGCAAGGCCGCGAGTGTAAGGTTTTGTCTTACTGCGGCGGGATCCTGCTCTATAGTTAATCCATTATCACCCGATTGAGGCTGCACCGACCATGATCGCGGCATTTTCCGGCATGTTCATGCTTTTGCTGACTTCGCTGACCTTCAGCACCGCGCTGCAGGCAGCGGACGGACAGCGCATTAAGCAGCGGGCCGATGCAGTGCTGACGCTGATGAGCTACATGATTGTGCCGGATATTACCGCCAGCGACCTCAATATCGGCTCGGGCTCCGACGATAAAACCGAGCTGTCGATCACCCAGTTTGGCGGTGGCGCAACGATGGGCGATGCCTTCCCGCTTTATCTCGAAGGGGCGATGGGCTACAGCCGCTACGATCCGCAGTTCGTCATCAGCGATGGCGACCAAAGCCGACGTATTCCGACCAAATGGAACAGCCTGACGGCCACCGGCGGTATCGGCTGGGATTTTAATTTGTACCGCGACCGTTGGGGCGGCAACCTCGTGCTGCGTCCCATTGCTAACTTCATGCTCGGCACCATGGCGAGCGATTTGCGGATCGGCAAATGGGCGCTGGAGCGGCACCGCAACGCCGAATATGACTTTCTCGACGGTGGCCGGCTCAACGCCTATGGCCTGGGCGGTTCGTTAATGCTCGACTATGAACTAGTCTCCCCGGCGCAGGATATTGACATTGAACTGCGCTATACGGGCATGAATCTGCAAACCTTCGGCAACACATCCAGCGCCGTCGCGGGCAGCGCTACGGCACAAAACCTCGGGCTTTATCTGCGCCGTCGCGCCCCGCTTTTTGACTGGACGCTGCTGAAAAGCCCGGTGCGTTATGTGCTGGAAGGGGCGCATACCGAGTATCTCGGCGAACAACGCGGCACGTTAGGGTTTGATAGTTTGAGCTCGGTCGGGATTGGGATTGAGATGGACAGCAGTAAGTACCCGGTCTTTATTACCCGCACGCGATTGGTGGCGCGCTATATGTTCGGTAACGGCACCAGCGGCTATGGCGTGGGGCTAGCCATGAGCTTTTAATCGGGTAGGCCGGATAAGCAAAGCGCCATCCGGCAGCATAGAGCAGAGTGCCATATGGCGGCGTAAACGCCTTATCCGGCCTACCGTGGATTACGGTGCGGTGCTGTGAATTTCCGCTACACGTTTACGAACGCCGAACCATCCAGCCACCAGCAGAATAGCAATCAGCGGCAGCGAGGCGATGGTGTAGGTGCCATTCGGATAGTCGAACGCCATCAGTACCAGCACGCTCAGCAGGAACAGCAGCGTCAGCCAGGAGGTAAACGGTGCGCCCGGCAGCTTGAAGTTCACGTCCGCGGCCTTGCCTTCTTTAATGGCCTTACGCAGGCGCAGCTGGCACACCATGATAAACGCCCACGAAGCGATAATGCCCAGCGAGGCGAAGTTCAGCACGATTTCAAAGACCTGAGACGGCACCAGATAGTTCAGGAACACGCCCACCACGTAGACTACCAGCGTCGCCATAATGCCTGCGTACGGCACGTGCTGGCGGCTCATTTTGCTCATAAACTTCGGTGCGGAACCGCCCATCGCCATCGAGCGTAAGATACGCCCGGTGCAGTAGAGGCCCGAGTTAAGGCTGGAGAGCGCCGCCGTCAGTACCACGATGTTCATGATACTGCCGATATAAGGCACGCCGAGCTTCGAGAAGAAGGTGACAAACGGGCTCTGCCCCGCCTGATAAGCTGTCCACGGCAGCAGCAGCACCAGCAGCACCACCGAACCCACGTAGAACAGGCCGATACGCCAGATAACGCTGTTGATGGCGCGCGGCACCATGGTCTGCGGATCTTTACACTCGCCCGCCGCAGTACCCACCAGTTCAATGGAGGCGAAGGCAAATACCACGCCCTGCACCAGCACCAGCGCAGGCAACAGGCCGTGCGGGAAGAAGCCGCCGTTGTCGGTTATCAGATGGAAGCCGGTGGCATTACCGTCCAGCGGTTTGCCGCTGCCCAGATACACGGTCCCGACGACGAGGAACACCACAATCGCCAACACCTTAACCAGCGCAAACCAGAACTCCATCTCGGCAAACCACTTCACGCCAATCATGTTCATGGTGCCGACAATCGCCAGCGCGCCCAGCGCAAACACCCACTGCGGCACATCACCAAACGCGCCCCAGTAGTGCATATAGAGCGCCACTGCGGTGATATCGACAATACCGGTCATTGCCCAGTTGACGAAGTACATCCAGCCCGCCACATAGGCGGCCTTTTCGCCGAGAAACTCACGAGCATAGGAGACAAAGCTGCCGCTCGATGGGCGGTGCAGTACCAGCTCGCCCAGCGCGCGAAGAATAAAGAACGAGAAGATGCCGCAAACCAGGTAAACCAGCGCCAGCGCCGGACCTGCCATTTGCAAACGCGCACCTGCGCCGAGGAACAAGCCGGTACCGATAGCGCCACCGATGGCGATCATCTGTACCTGTCGGTTGCCCATCGCCTTGTGATAACCCTCTTCGTGGGCGTTCAGCCAGCGTCGTTTTGCCGCGCGTTGCTCCGCGGCCTGTGAATGTTGTGTTTCCATTATTACCCTGTACCTGTCTGATGTATGGAATGCATAAGGTTATCGAATGAATACGGAACGCCTATCCACGACAACCCGCGCGGTTTTTCCCGTCATTCTGCGTAGGGATAAAACTGCCGCGAAGCATCCTACCTGCAATTATTAAGCGGCGCAAAACATACGCTTACTCTTCAGACCTCTTTCACGCATAAAACGGTGCCCTCTGCGAAAACGTCGGTTACTTGCTCTGGGCCAGTGCTTTCGTCCAGCGACGAGTACAAAAAGGGCCTCCCATAGGAGGCCCGTAAATGTGATGATTTATTGGGCGGAAAATTTAACGGTGGTCCGCTTTCTGCCGATGGAATATTTCTACCGAAGCCGCCAGGCAGAGAATATAACCGAAGAGTTCCGTCCCCTCTTCCACCATATTTTTCACCTCCCGAACGTAGCCATCCTGGAGCAGGGAGTGCCAGAGCAACGACATACCAAACAGGCGAGAAAACACCAGCGTGGCCAATAATCCCGCGAGCATAATCCCGAAGGCGGGTTTTGCTGAATACAGGGTGAGCTGATGTAATACCCGCTGAGGCTGTCGAAACGCGTAGATAAGCGCAGTAATACTGACTGCCAGTGCAAACCATACCCAGCTGCCGTGGTGGATCAGATCGAAAATGCCGTCGAGTTCGCGGATCAGCATGGCCATAAAGAAGCCTGCAATCAGGGTATTACATTGACGCATATCGGGTTGCTTACGTGCAGCCACGAGGTGGATCAGGACGATAAGCAAGAGGATAGTCTCCTGAACAATCTCGGTGAGCGAGACCTCAGACAGGCTATTTTTGAGAATATTGACATCGATATGCAGGCATAAAATAGCAGCGCCGGTTGCCAGCGATAAAAAGAAGCAGCGTAAAAATAAATTAACTAAAATCATAATAGTCACGGTCTTTTAATAAACAAACAGTTTACATTACTGACCGTAACAGAACTTATCCTTATGTGCCTCAGCAACCATAAAATTTAACAATTGTTGCGTTATTCCAGAGTGATAATTAATACAACCCTAGCCCAGGGAATATATTTTAGTATGAGGAATTACTGACCAATATATTAGTGCCGATATAAAAATATCGGCGTCAGGAGATATTTTTCGAACATTCAGCGCGGCCCACCTCGGCGACAGCCACGCATCAACGTTCCAGCCTCAGGCTGCTAGCCAGCGCTGCCCCTCTGCTTTCATTTTCGCTTCCAGTTCGCTGCCGCGCGTGGCGAAGACCCGACCAAGCGGGAACCCGCTTTTCTCCAGCAAATAGGCCAGCGGGGCATATTCTCTCGGGTAACGGGCAATATCTTTCTGCGCGATCTCCACCCAGCCTTGCGGGAAGGTAAACGTCCCCATATCGTAAATGCTCTGCCGGTGAAACAGTTTCCAGACCCCATCCCGTTTTTCCGCCAGATCGAAAAAGCGGTTGTGGCATTCACAACCGATATTCAGCTTAACGTTCTCGGCAATAATCACCGCGTTAGTTTCCAGCGTGGCTTTATTACCGTCGGCATTGAAGGTGATGCGCGGTAAGGTAATCAGGTGCTTCGTGCGCAGATCGGACGCCCCCATGCGCATCGACCCATCGACAAAATCACTCGCCAGCCCTTCAAACCAGGTGATCTCAATAGTGCCATCAGGGTGAAATAGATCACGTAACTGCGCCCATTCGCCAAGATCACGATGGATCCAACCGTTGACCAGATCGTTAAGCTGTTGGCGATCGTTATTCAGATTTTGCATGGTGTTTTCTCCAGTGAGGGTGTGCGCTGAGTGTGCTGGTGAGGGCGAGCAAATTCAAATATATTGATATGACTGATTCATCATTATTAATGATTGAAAGAGCTCACCATGGAACTGCGTCATCTCCGCTATTTTCTGGCCGTTGCAGAAGAAGGCCACTTTGGCCGTGCCGCAGAGCGGCTCAACATCGTGCAACCCGCGTTAAGCATGCAAATTAAAGCCCTGGAGTCAGAACTCGGCGGCGCACTGTTTACCCGTACCAGTCGACGCGTCGAGCTCACTGAAGCCGGGCAACTTATGTTGATAGAGGCCAAACGAACCTTAGCGCAGGCGGAGCATGCCCGCCAGGCAGTGGCACGCGCGCTGCGTGGTGAGACGGGACGAGTGCGGGTGGGCTTTGCCGGCAACGCGATTTTTAGCGGCAAGATGACGAACGACCTGCGCGAGTTTCATCATGTTTACCCGGACGTTGAACTGGTGATTGAAGAGATGGCCCCTCAGTTGCAGGTAGATGCCATTCTGGCAGGACAGCTTGATGTAGGTTACGCCCCCGATAACAGCAAAACCGCATCGCCGGGCATTATCGCACAGCCCATTGGGCGCTGGGCGTTTCTGGTGGCCTTCGCCGACGCTCACCCATTGGCCGCTCACGCGAGCATTTCCCCTGAACAGCTCGCCGGGGAAACGCTTATTCTTTACGAAGCGCACGATACTCATGAACGGCTTTGCCTGCTGCTGCAAGAAAAGCTGGGCGACCAGTTACATATTGTGCAGCGCTCCAGCAGTACGCTAAGCGTGCTCGCCATTGCCGCGGCCGGGCTGGGGGTAGCGTTAATTCCGGCCCCACTACAGCAGGTGCACATTCCAGGCCTGACCTATCGTCCCCTGGATGATATTGAACTGAACGCCAATTTGATGCTGGTGTCTCGCACGCAGGAGTCGAGCGCTGCGGTAAAGGCGTTTATTCGAGGGGTCATGGGGTAAGCCTCAAATGTCATGGGGAGTCCCTTCCCCAGGCTCGTTAGCTTACATGTTCTTCACTGTACCGGTCGAACTGAGTGCAGCAATTAGTTTCGTTTTTTCTGCCGGTGAGTTAATTGTTTTGAAACACTCCGCGATGATTTTTTTAGCGACGGTTTGCGTTAACTCATAATTATTCTTTTCCCAATCGCTGAGCGGTCTTGTACGCTCAGCAGAGAGCAGATCGCTGCTCGAACACGTATGATAATAATCACCGCTCTTTATTGTCGCTGAATAGAGGAATGTATAATCGCTGGTATCTAAGCCTTCATATAAGAGCTTATATTTATACGGCTGGATGACAATCTCTTTATTGACATTAGAAGGGATATCCGCGCTAGTCAGAAGCTTATCAAGCTCTGGATTGACGTACTCCATCGTTCTGTTTTGAACGCTACCAACATAGGTGCCTTTGAGCTGGTCTTTACTAAATGTATTTACCTGAGAGCTCCCCCCGCCCAACAACACCGCAGCAAACTGCAGCGTTTTCAACGCGACAACCTTTGCATTATCAGATTTAGCGACAAGATTAAGCGAGTTATTCGTGTCTTCGATGACATCGCCATTGATCGCATTTTGAGTCAGAACGTCAATTTTCGAACCATTGCTGAGTTTAACTACTCTGGTATCCACAATCTTTGTTTTCGGCGGTTGGGTAGTTGAACAGGCACTCAGCGCAAGGCCCCCAAAGGCCAACAAGGTCATTTTATATTTATTTTCCATCGACAGCACATCCCATAAAAGTCGTTAGCATGATATTAAGATCGGATTATTCTTATCACATTTTGAAATTGCCAGCGGCTTAAACACTTATATTTGGTAGGGGGGACGGACAACCTTTTTTAATAAAATCAGAGCGTCACAAGGAATGAATCTGAATTAAACTCAAATACGGTTAATTAATTTTAGTTAAGGATGATTTAATCATTCGCGGGGAGCTGCGATGAGGCGAAGTGGGATACACAAGGTGATAAAGCTGTGTTTAAGGAGACGACACAAAGCAAAAACGGCTTGTCTTTCGACAAGCCCTTTTCTAATTTGGCGGAAGCGTAGAGATTCGAACTCTAGAACCCTTTCGGGTCGCCGGTTTTCAAGACCGGTGCCTTCAACCACTCGGCCACGCTTCCAATGAGGCGCACTATAAACATCCCGAACGGACCTGTAAAGCACCAAAACGTTCGTTTGCCTGAAAAACAGCCAAAATGTTGTTATTCGTCTGAAAAAACAACAAAATGGCTATTTTTACGACGCTTTATTCCTCGAATTTACGCTTAATGCTTTTTGATGTAGATATCTTTGGTGGAGAAGTTTCCAAGGCGATCCGGCGCAAAGCCGCCAACCCACGGTTTCACCAGGTGCGTACGCACATAGTGATAAACCGGAATGGCTGGTACATCGCGCGCCAGCAGATCTTCGGCTTTCTGGTAGTCACGTGCGCGCTGGGCGACATCTTGCGTTCTGGCCGCATCGCGCAGTGCCTCGTCATAGTCTGGGTTGCTGTACTTTGCCGTATTCTCGCTGTCGCCGGTACGGAAGGTATTGAGGAACGTCGAAGCATCATCGTAGTCCGCAATCCAGGCGTAGCGTACGACGTCAAAATTACCGGTATGCATCGCATCCAGCATGGTTTTCCATTCCTGATTTTGCAGCTTAGCCTCAACGCCGAGATTTTTCTTCCACATAGAGGCCGCCGCAATAGCGATGCGCTGATGCGATTCCGATGTGTTGTACAGCAGATTGAATGACAGCGGGTGCGCTTCATTAAACCCGGCTTCTGCCAGCAGCTTTTTCGCCTCGGCCAGACGCTTATCGCGCGGCCAGGTGGAATACTCAGGCCCGTGCAGCTTCACGCCACCAATATCCGGTTGGCTAATCACCCACGCCGGGCTCTGACCCTGCCCCAATACTTTGTCGGCGATGATGTCTTTATCCAGCGCCATATTCAGCGCTCGACGCACGCGGGCATCGTTAAACGGTGGTTTCGTGGTGTTGAACTCATAGTAATAGGTGGCAAGCTGTGGTTTAACGTCCACTTGATCGCCGAGCGTCTTTTTCAACTGACTAAACTGGTTAATCGGTAAGGTATAAACGATATCGACTTCACCCGCCTTGTAGCGGTTTACATCAGAAGCTTCAGAGCGGATGGGCAGATAGGTCACCTTGTTGACTACCGTCTTCGCATTATCCCAGTAACGAGGGTTACGCTCGGCCACAATGCGCTCATTAACGACCCACTGTGAGAGCGTATAGGCCCCGCTGCCCACAAAGTGCTCCGGCTTCACCCATTTATCGCCAAAGCGGCCGATCAGCACCTTATCCAGCGGTACCATCGACGGGTGCGCGAGCATGGCGAGGAAGGCGGAGTTGGGCTGAGTGAGGGTCACTTCGATTGTGGTGTCGTTCAGCGCCTTCACGCCGAGGGTGTCTGGCGCTTTCTTGCCTAAGGCAATATCCGCCGCGTTCACAATATGCATATTGCCCGGATAGCTGGCGTAAGGGGACGCAGTGGCCGGGGTAACCAGGCGCTGCCAGCTCCAGACGACATCCTGCGCGGTAATTGCAGAGCCATCGGACCAGGTAATCCCGGGGCGCAGGTGGAACGTCCAGACGGTGTTGTCTTTATTGTCCCAGGACTCCGCCAGTCTTGGCTCAATGCTGCCATCGGGTTTCACCGCCACCAGCCCATCAAACAGATCGTTGAGGATGTTAAACTCAACGTCACTTTCCACTTTATGCGGGTCAAGCGAGGCTGGCTCATTGCCGTTGCCGCGCACCAACTCCTGTTTGTCCGCCAGTGCAGTACCTTCTGGTACATTTGCAGCCTGTGCAGCAGCGCTTAAACCTAGCGCCAGTAGCGCGATCGTGATGTTGTTATTGTGTTTTAATTTCATTTCCATTGCCTTGTTGTTATAACCCTCTTCACTCTTGGCATGAAGCGGTGATAACGCAAGGGCTTTCAACAACCTATAAGAGATTGATCTCGCTCTTTCTGGCTTTATTGATAGAATCTGTGACCGACCAGTAATACCCTGATTCGGCAGAGTAAAGATGGGTAAAACCATTTGGGAATAAAAGAGAGATTTCTTATTCTATGCCACTAATAACATCTGTCATAAGAGAGTGACTCATGGATCGCATAATTACTTCATCGCGTGACCGCTCATCGCTGCTGAGCACACACAAAGTCCTGCGTAATACCTATTTCCTGCTGAGCCTGACGCTGGCGTTTTCCGCCATTACCGCCACGGCCAGCACCGTGCTGATGCTGCCGTCTCCGGGCCTGATCCTGACGCTGGTTGGCATGTACGGGTTAATGTTCCTGACCTACAAAACGGCCGATAAACCGGTAGGTATTCTGTCCGCCTTCGCCTTCACCGGCTTCCTGGGCTATATCCTGGGGCCGATTCTGAACGCCTACCTGTCTGCGGGCATGGGTGACGTTATCGGGATGGCGCTGGGCGGTACGGCGCTGGTGTTCTTTAGCTGCTCGGCCTACGTGCTGACCACCCGTAAGGATATGTCCTTCCTCGGCGGTATGCTGATGGCCGGTATCGTAGTGGTGCTGATTGGTATGGTGGCGAACATCTTCCTGCAGCTGCCTGCCCTGCACCTGGCAATTAGCGCGGTGTTTATCCTGATCTCTTCCGGTGCCATCCTGTATGAGACCAGCAATATCATCCGCGGCGGTGAGACCAACTACATCCGTGCAACCGTTAGCCTGTACGTCTCGCTGTACAACATCTTCGTCAGCCTGCTGAGCATTCTGGGCTTCGCAAGCCGCGATTAACCCCGACTCAACGGACTCAAGGCCTCGCTTATGCGGGGCCTTTTTATTTGCTACACTTGCCGCCATCTGTTTGTTGCGTGAAATATTATGCTTATCTACGAAAACACCGAAATCGAGACCGATAGCGAAGGCTATCTTAAAGACACTACGCTGTGGAGCGAAGGGCTGGCGGCGGCGATTGCCGCAAATGAAGGGATTGAACTGAGCCCCGAACATTGGGAAGTCGTGCGCTTTGTGCGGGAGTTTTACCTGGAATTCAACACTTCCCCGGCCATTCGTATGCTGGTCAAAGCGATGGCGAATACCTTCGGCGAAGAGAAAGGCAACAGCCGCTACCTGTATCGCCTGTTCCCAAAAGGCCCGGCTAAACAGGCCACCAAAATCGCGGGCCTGCCTAAGCCTGTGAAGTGCATTTAATAGCGAATACTGAAGTTGCTCCACGCTTTTTCGGGTTGATGAGGTTCTGCCAGAACTTTATCAACCCGGGCGCTGCGCGGCCCTCCCGCTTTCAACCACGCCAGTAGTTTCTCGACCTGCTCTTCACTTCCGCAGGCGACAACCTCCACGCTGCCATCATCCAGATTCAGCGCATAGCCTCGTAGGCCAAGGCGCACAGCCTCCTGCTGGGTAAAAAAGCGAAAACCGACGCCCTGTACCTGGCCGTAAACCCAACAAATCACGCATTTATCCATGCGATTCTCCTCCGGTATGGTTCAGACGACTCACCCCACTCTACCGCCAATTGTCCTGACATTCTTCCGCTGTTCGTTGCATTTGTGCAGCGAAGTCGGGAAAATGCAGCCTGATCCCTTCTTATATAGTCAGATAAAAAACTATGAGTGTACGTTTAGTGTTAGCCAAAGGGCGCGAAAAATCATTGCTGCGCCGTCATCCCTGGGTCTTTTCCGGTGCGGTTGCTCGCATGGAAGGCAAAGCCAGCCTCGGCGAGACCATTGATATTGTCGACCATCAGGGGAAATGGTTAGCCCGCGGCGCATATTCTCCGGCTTCGCAGATCCGCGCTCGCGTGTGGACGTTCGATGCCAACGAAACCATCGATATCGACTTCTTCGTGCGTCGCCTGCAGCAAGCGCAAACCTGGCGCGACTGGCTGGCGCAGCAAGACGGGCTGGACAGCTACCGTCTGATCGCCGGTGAGTCTGACGGCCTGCCGGGCGTGACCATCGACCGCTTCGGTTCCTTCCTGGTGCTGCAGTTGCTGAGCGCTGGTGCGGAATACCAGCGTGCAGCGCTGATTAGCGCCCTGCAAACGCTGTATCCACAGTGTGCGATTTACGATCGTAGCGACGTTGCGGTGCGTAAAAAAGAAGGTATGGAACTGACCCAAGGTCCAGTGACCGGCGAACTGCCACCTGCTCTGCTGCCTATTGAAGAGCACGGGATGAAGCTGCTGGTCGACATCCAGGGCGGCCATAAAACCGGCTACTACCTCGACCAGCGCGACAGCCGTCTGGCAACGCGTCGCTACGTGGCGAATAAGCGCGTCCTGAACTGCTTCTCCTACACCGGCGGCTTTGCGGTTTCCGCGCTGATGGGCGGCTGCAGCCAGGTGACTAGCGTGGACACCTCTCAGGAAGCACTGGACGTCGCCCGTCAAAACGTCGAACTGAACAAGCTGGATCTGAGCAAAGCCGAGTTCGTTCGCGACGATGTCTTTAAGCTGCTGCGTAAATACCGCGACCAGGGCGAGAAGTTCGATGTCATCGTGATGGATCCACCGAAATTCGTGGAAAACAAAAGCCAGTTAATGGGCGCCTGCCGCGGCTATAAAGACATCAATATGCTGGCTATCCAGCTGTTGAACCCAGGTGGTGTGCTGCTGACCTTCTCCTGCTCCGGCCTGATGACAACGGATTTATTCCAGAAAATCATTGCCGATGCCGCAATTGATGCCGGTCGTGATGTACAATTTATAGAGCAGTTCCGTCAGGCAGCCGATCACCCGGTGATTGCAACCTACCCGGAAGGACTGTACCTGAAAGGATTTGCCTGCCGCGTCATGTAACTTGAAAAGCGAAATGGTGTCTATATATGTAGAGATACAGAGATAACACCATTTCCCGGGAGGTGAGTATGATGATTACCAGCAAATTCGGTATTGGCCAGCAGGTGCGTCACTCCCTGCTTGGCTACCTGGGCGTGGTGGTAGATATCGACCCGGTTTACTCACTTGACGATCCTGACCCCGACGATCTGGCGGCAAGCGACGAGCTTCGTGCTTTGCCGTGGTATCACGTGGTGATGGAAGATGACGAAGGCCAGCCGGTGCATACCTATCTGGCCGAAGCCCAGTTGAGCAGTGAACCGAGAGAAGATCACCCAGAGCAACCCACGATG
Organism: Kluyvera sp. CHPC 1.251; assembly: GCF_036759945.1. Taxonomy (NCBI): domain Bacteria; kingdom Pseudomonadati; phylum Pseudomonadota; class Gammaproteobacteria; order Enterobacterales; family Enterobacteriaceae; genus Kluyvera; species Kluyvera sp. CHPC 1.251. Next base: position 209,509 of record NZ_JAPKIC010000004.1, read on the forward strand.
GATGAACTGGCGCGTACCATCCGCCGACAGCTACAGGCACCGCGACTGCGTAACTAGTCGCCGCATTAATGACAAAACCCCGCATTGCGGGGTTTTTTGTTATGAAGTGGCGGTGAACATCTTTATTTTGCGAGGCCCAAACGAGGGATCTCAATCGCCGGGCAGCGGTCCATCACCACCTGCAGACCCGCGTTGCGCGCCAGTACGGCCGCTTGTTCGTTAATGACCCCAAGCTGCATCCACAGCGTTTTTGCGCCAATCGCAATCGCCTCCTGCGCCACGCCCCATGCGGCTTCGGAATTGCGGAATACATCCACCATATCGACCTTCTCTGGCACATCGGCAAGCGTGGCGTAGCCCTTTTGCCCCAATAGCGTACCGCCAGCCACCTTCGGTGACACCGGGATCACGCGATAGCCTTGATCCAGCAGATATTTCATCACCCGATAGCTCGGGCGGTCAGGTTTATCGCTCGCCCCTACCAGCGCGATGGTGTGGGTGTTGGTCAAAATGTTGGCAATATCATTTTCTGTCATCATTATCCTCCTGGCTAATAGATTAAGTGTACGCGAGCACGCTGATGTCGCGCGTCAAATTTTTGTGATTCAGAGCTTGCAGGCTGATTTGCTTGCAGTAATCTGTCTGGATTACACACTTAGGGAATGGCTTTATGGAACTGACGACCCGCACCTTACCGGCGCGTAAACACATTGCTCTGGTGGCACACGACCACTGCAAAGATATGCTGATGAAATGGGTGCAGCGCCACCGGGATTGCCTGGCGCAGCATACGCTGTCCGCCACCGGCACCACCGGTAACCTGGTGCAACGCGCCACCGGTCTGGAAGTGAAAGCCATGCTGAGCGGCCCGATGGGCGGCGATCAGCAGGTTGGCGCACTGATTTCTGAAGGTAAAATCGACGTGCTGATCTTCTTCTGGGACCCGCTCAACGCCGTACCGCACGACCCGGACGTTAAGGCGCTGCTGCGTCTGGCAACCGTCTGGAACATCCCGGTTGCCACCAATGCGTCCACCGCCGACTTTATTATCCAGTCACCGAACTTTAGTGAGCCGGTTGATATTCTGATCCCCGACTATCAGCGCTACCTCTCCGAACGCCTGAAATAAGCGTCCGCCAGGCCTGGAGTCGCAACAGCGACTCCAGCTTATCTTACGGTTTACGTGCCACTGGCACCGATAGCTGCTTCAAAATATCGACGAACGGTGACGGCTGTTTAGCATTAAACAGTAGCCAGACGCGCAGACGCGCGCGGGTGATAGCCACGTATAGCAAACGACGTTCTTCGGCATCCGGGAAATCTTCCGGCGCTGGCAGCAGCGCTTGTTCCATAATCGACTCCCGCGCAGGGGCCGGGAAACCATCAACCCCTTCCTGTAACCCCAGCACGATAACGTAATCGGCCTGCTGGCCCTTACTGGCGTGAACGGTCATAAAGTCGATATTCAGCTTCGGCCAGCGGGTCACCGCTTTTTCCAGTGCAGCCGGTTTCAGATGGTGATAGCGCGCCAGCACCAGAATCCGCTGATCCTCGGTGGCATAGCCGCTGAGCTTATCGAACAGCGCATCAAGCTTATCGTCTTCCAGCAACGTTACCGCATTTTTGTCACCTGCCGTCAGGCTGTTAAGCGGTTTACTCAACTGATGAGGGTTTTGCTGAATAAAGCGATTGGCAATCTCACCAATACGGCCGTTGAAGCGGTAGGTTGTATCAAGTGCGCAGTTATCACCTTCGCCAAAATAGTGGTTAAAAGCGGTCGTCAGCGACAGTTGAGCGCCGCTAAAGCGATAGATAGCCTGCCAGTCATCACCCACTGCATAGAGCGAAGTATGCGAATTCTGTTTGCGTAGCGCCGCCAGCAGAGCGGCACGCTGCGGCGAGATATCCTGGAATTCATCGACCAGAATATGCTTCCACGGGCTGACAAAACGCCCTTTTTCCAGAATATTGATGGCCTGATGGATAAGACCGGAGAAGTCGACGGCGTTTTCTTCTTTCAGCGCCGTTTTCCATGCTTTCAGCAGCGGGGCCATTAGCTTGACGCGTTTGCCAAACAGGTCACGTACCTCTTCCGGCGCGCCAGCAATCATCTCCGCCTGCGAGCCGCCGTGCATGCGCATCAGGCTCACCCAGCGGTCGAGGCGACTGCCCATGCGTTTGATGATCTTTTCATCTTCCCAGAAATTACCCTCGGCAACGTCCCAGCCCAGTTCGTCCTGTATCCACTGCCGCCAGCCCTTAGCCTGGGCTTTTTTCTCCCGGCACTGCTGCTGCCAGCATTGGGTGAACAGCGTATAACGAGCAGTGGCGTCATTCTCCAGTTTGCTGACCACAGGGACTTTCTTGCTGCCCTGCTGAATAATATGGAGCGCCAGTGCGTGGAAGGTTCGCGCTGTAATAGCATCGGTATGCAGGCGCGTTTGCAGGCGCTCATCCATCTCCTGCGCCGCTTTGCGCCCAAAGGCCAGCAGCAGAATTTGCTCGGCGGAAGCTTCACCGCGCGCCAGCAGCCATCCTGCGCGAGCCACCAGCACGGACGTTTTACCGCTGCCGGCCCCCGCCAGCACCAGCAGCGATCGCTCGCCGTTTACCACCGCCCTGGCCTGGGAGGCGTTCAGCGGCGATGATTCTATCTGTTCGAAAAATTCATGGTACTGCTCAAGCATCGCATCGGTATAACGCTGATTATGCAGCGCACGCCCGCTCTCTTTATCTGCGAGCCATGCCTGGCACTGCCGCCACGGCTCGCGGCAGTTATCAAACGCCTCGAGGCGATCGGTCGGCAGCGGTAAGCCTTCCAGCGCCAGTACAATCTGCTCGCGTATCTTTTTCGCCTGCTGACGGGTGAGCCACTGCGTTTCCACGCTGCTGCCAGCAATAATCGCCAACTGCTTTTCGAGCAGTTCGGCAGCTATTGCGCTCATCTCCACGCCCCACTGCTGCCAGAGGCCGCTTAAATGACGGTGAAAGCGCTGCGTCTCCCCCCATTCGGTTCCATGCAGGCGCACAACTTTATCCTCAGGCAACACAAACTCCAGCTCTCCCCACACCAGACCACGCTTACAGTTAATCGCAAGGAGCTGGTTGAAAGGAATGAGATATTCATGTTGAGGGCCGGAAACTCTGACGCCCGCATTGAGGATCTCAACCCGGTCGTAAGGGTGCTGCGCCATGCGCTTGCCCAGCGTCGTTGCTTTTAATTCCATGTTGTGTCGAATCCTGACTTTTTCGATACCTCACAGTGTAACCGCCAGAGAATAGGTGCTCCAGCGCAAAAAAACGTTACAATCATCAGGTCTTATTATTCACAACGCAGCACAGGGGATTTATGCGTACAGTTCTGAATATTTTGAATTTTGTGTTAGGTGGATTTCTGACAACGCTGGGCTGGCTGTTTGCAACGCTGGTCAGCATCATTCTGGTTATCACGCTGCCGCTCACCCGCTCCTGCTGGGAGATCACCAAACTGTCGTTATTGCCTTACGGCAACGAAGCCGTCCATGTTGATGAGCTGGACCCCGCCGCCAAAAACGGTGTCATGAACGCGGGCGGAACCGTGCTGAATATCGTCTGGTTCGTGCTGTTTGGCTGGTGGCTGTGCCTGACACATATCGTCGCCGGGATAGCCCAGTGCGTGACCATTATTGGTATCCCCGTGGGTATCGCTAACTTTAAAATTGCCGCCATCGCCCTTTGGCCGGTAGGTCGACGCGTGGTGCCAGTGGAAGTAGCACGCGCGGCGCGTGAAGCCAATGCGCGCCGCCGTTTTCAGTAATCAGGACGATTAATCGCTATGCTAAGCCCGTTGCTTCGCCGCTATACATGGAACAGTACCTGGCTCTACAACGCCAGAATCTTTATCGCGCTCGTTGGCACAACCGCGCTACCCTGGTGGCTGGGCGATGCCAAACTCACCATCCCGCTCACCCTGGGTGTGGTTGCCGCGGCGCTGACCGACCTTGATGACAGACTCACCGGGCGACTGCGCAACCTGGTGATCACCCTTATCTGCTTCTTTATCGCTTCCGCATCGGTCGAACTGCTGTTTCCGTGGCCGTGGATGTTTGCGCTGGGTTTAACCATTTCGACCATCGGTTTTATTCTGCTCGGCGGACTGGGGCAGCGCTATGCGACCATCGCCTTTGGCGCGCTGCTGATTGCCATTTATACCATGCTTGGTGTGTCACTTTACGCGCACTGGTATCAACAGCCACTGCTGCTGATTGCCGGTGCCGTCTGGTATAACGTGCTGACGCTAACCGGCCACCTGATTTTTCCTATCCGTCCGTTGCAGGATAACCTCGCCCGCAGCTATGAACAGCTTTCCCGCTATCTTGAGCTGAAGTCGCGCCTGTTTGACCCTGACCTGGATGATAAAGATCAGGCGCCGCTGTATGAACTGGCGCTAGCAAATGGTCAGCTAATGGCAACGCTCAACCAGACTAAGGCTTCTTTATTAACGCGTCTGCGTGGTGACCGCGGGCAGCGCAGCACGCGTCGAACGCTGCACTACTATTTTGTCGCTCAGGATATTCATGAACGCGCCAGTTCATCGCATATCCAGTATCAGGCGCTGCGCGATACCTTCCGCTACAGCGACGTGATGTTCCGCTTCCAGCGGCTGCTCTCCATGCAGTCGATGGCCTGTCAGGATTTGGCAAAAGCTATTTTGCTGCGTACGCCCTACCAGCATGATGCCCGCTTTGAGCGCGCATTTTCCCATCTCGATGCTGCATTAGACCGCGTTCGCGCCAGCGGCGCCGCGCCGGAACAGATGAAAGCGCTCGGTTTTTTACTCAACAACCTGCGCGCTATTGATGCGCAGTTGGCGACCATCGAGTCAGAACAGCTGCAGTCGCAGGCGAAAAGCGAAACGGAAACCCTGTTGGCGGACGATAGCCTGCACGGTTTTGCCGACATTCGCTCACGGCTGAGCCGCAATATGTCACCGGAGTCGGCGCTTTTTCGTCACGCGGTGCGTATGTCGCTGGTGTTGTGCGCAGGCTATGCGTTTATTCAGTTTACCGGTTTAGAGCATGGCTACTGGATCTTGCTCACCAGCCTGTTTGTCTGCCAGCCCAACTATAACGCCACCCGTCACCGCCTGGCGCTGCGTATCATCGGCACGCTAGTCGGCGTGGCGCTTGGGCTGCCGATTCTGTGGCTGGTCCCTTCGCTTGAGGGCCAACTGGCGCTGATCGTTGTCACCGGCGTTCTGTTCTTTGCGTTTCGAAACGTTCAGTATGCGCACGCCACGATGTTTATCACATTATTGGTACTGCTGTGCTTTAATCTGCTCGGCGAAGGCTTTGAAGTGGCGCTGCCGCGCGTAGTGGATACGCTGATTGGCTGCGGTATAGCCTGGGTCGCCGTCAGCTTTATCTGGCCTGACTGGAAGTTCCGCAACCTTCCTCGCGTGCTAGAGCGCGCGGTGGATGCCAACTGCCGCTATCTGGATGCGATTCTTGAACAATACCACCAGGGGCGCGATAACCGGCTGGCCTATCGAATCGCACGACGAGATGCCCATAATCGCGACGCCGAGTTAGCTTCCGTGGTCTCTAATATGTCGAGCGAACCAAAAGTGACCGCCGAGATGCGAGAGACGGCGTTTCGTCTGCTGTGCCTGAACCATACCCTCACCAGCTATATTTCCGCCCTGGGAGCCCATAGGGAAAAACTGGCTACGGCGGAAATACTGGCTCTTCTGGACGATGCGGTGTGCTACGTCGACGATGCCCTGCATCACCAGCCTTCCGATGAGGAAAGGGTGCAGCAGGCATTAAGCGGCTTAGCCGCGCGGATCCAACATCTCGATCCTCGCCCAGACAGCAAAGAGCCATTAGTGTTGCAACAAATCGGCCTGATGATTTCGTTGTTACCTGAAATTTGCCGCCTGCAAAAGCAGGTTATGGCATAACATCAGTTGTACGGGCATTGGCTGATGCCCATTCCAGCAACTCCTGGCGCCGCTGCGCCGGGAGTGTCGCGGCATGAACGCCGACAATCGCCCCTTCCAATGAATACAGCACATTAATACTGATCTGTTTGCGAATGCGACGAAGCGCTAACCATGCCTCTTCCGCTCCAATATGCTGTAGCATTCGAACATCCTTAATGCCCGCTTCACTCAGCAACAGCTCCATATGAAAAGAGAGATTGGGAAGATCTTTAACCCTCTGCGGCCCCTGCCAGGTTTTCTCCCGCCGCGCGTCTGCCAGTGAGAACTGCCCTAGCTGTAATAACGTCGGCCGATCGGACCAAAGCAGACTGTCGACGTGGAAATATTTTAACTGCTGTGAACATCCTCTTTTGCGTAATGTTAATAATGGAGGTGAATGCTTAGCCTGGTATGGCGCACTCTCCTCGCACATTCTCAGATACAGTTCCCCTTCAGAAACCATTGCAAACACCGCATTGTTGACGGCAAGGCTGTAGCCGCCAAACAGCGCCCGTGACTTGATTTTGCCCAACAGCGAAAAGTATTTCTGGGACTGATAAATCCGTTTATACGATATTTTCTTCATGATTAATCCTTAATAATCATGGACATGGATGCATTAAATTAATTAATGGAATGCATAATAAGCAACATAGGCGCGTTCTTTCAGCGCGGCAAGGTGAATTTGCCTTCAGGGGCATTTAGAGTGCATTTTTGCGAGTTGCTTTCAGAAAATGAGGTTGATCTTTAATCTTCGGGGTAGTACTGTATATTCATACAGTAACCCACAGGGCTGGATTAACTATGTATACTTCTGGTGTTGTAAATCGTTCTTCTGCCGCGGCAACCACTACCGCTTCCCATACTTTTACCTCCGTAAAAGCGCCGTCTGCTGCTTTAATTAGCGAAGTCCTTTATCGGGAAGATCAGCCAATGATGGCACAGTTATTACTCTTACCATTGCTCCAGCAACTCGGTCAGCAGTCCCGTTGGCAGCTTTGGCTAACGCCGCAGCAAAAGTTAAGCCGCGAGTGGGTACAGTCATCCGGTCTGCCGCTCACCAAAGTCATGCAACTGCGCCAGATGTCATCAGACGATATGCTTGATTCTATGGTTCGGGCATCCCGGACTGGAAATTATAGTGTGATTATCGGCTGGCTGACGGATGAATTATCAGCGGAAGAACATGCTCGATTACAACATGCTGCGGAAGAAGGTAACGCGATGGTGCTCATTATGCGACCAGTTCAGTCTGCATCTCACTCAACAGGACAATTTAATGGGCTAAAAATTCACTCAAATTTGTATCATTGAGTGAAATTAGGATTATTCCTGGGATTTTTTTTGCAGTTTTTTTATCTCCACGATTTTTCGGCTGATTTTAGACAGAACGCTTGTCTGGTGCGGTTTGCGGTATTTTATATCGATTAATTTTTCGACATATTTGTTAAATATTGCATATACAACTCTTTTTTTTTCATAAGCCTGACGGAGTTCACACTTGTAAGTTTCGAGCGACGTTGTAGACTTTACATCGCCAGGGGTGCTCAAGCTTAACCGCAGTTATCTGCTGAGTATTTTATTAAGCCACGCCCCCGGTGGAAGGATTTAACCGTGAGTCTATTTAGAACTTCATGGCAAATTTTGGATGATAACGAGGCGCAAAAAATGAAAAAGACAGCTATCGCGATTGCAGTGGCACTGGCAGGCTTCGCTTCTGTAGCGCAGGCCGCTCCGCAAGACAACACCTGGTACGCAGGTGGTAAACTGGGTTGGTCCCAGTTCCATGACACCGGCTGGTACCAGAGTGACCTGAACAACAACGGTTCTACCCACAACAGCCAGCTGGGCGCAGGCGCGTTCGGTGGCTACCAGGTTAACCCGTATGTTGGTTTCGAAATGGGTTACGACTGGCTGGGCCGTATGGAGTACACCGGTAGCGTGACCAATGGCGCACTGAAAGCTCAGGGCGTACAGCTGACCGCTAAACTGGGTTACCCAATCACTGACGATCTGGACATCTACACCCGTCTGGGCGGCATGGTATGGCGTGCAGATTCCAACAACAACAACCCGACCGTTGGTAAAAACCACGACACCGGCGTTTCCCCAGTATTCGCTGGCGGCGTTGAGTGGGCTGTTACTCGTGACATCGCTACCCGTCTGGAATACCAGTGGGTTAACAACATCGGCGACGCAAACAGCGTTGGCGTACGTCCAGACAACGGCATGCTGAGCGTAGGTGTTTCCTACCGTTTCGGCCAGCAGGATGCAGCAGCTCCAGTAATCGCTCCAGCTCCAGCTCCAGCTCCAGAAGTACAGACCAAGCACTTCACTCTGAAGTCTGACGTTCTGTTCAACTTCAACAAAGCAACTCTGAAACCAGAAGGCAAACAAGCTCTGGATCAGATGTACTCCCAGCTGAGCAACCTGGATCCTAAAGAAGGTTCCGTAGTGGTTCTGGGCTTCACCGACCGTATCGGTTCTGACGCTTACAACCAGGGTCTGTCCGAAAAACGTGCACAGTCCGTTGTTGATTACCTGGTATCTAAAGGTATCCCAGCTGACAAAATCTCCGCACGTGGCATGGGCAAATCTAACCCAGTTACTGGCAACACCTGTGACAGCGTGAAAGCGAAAGCTGCGCTGATCGACTGCCTGGCACCAGATCGTCGCGTAGAGATCGAAGTTAAAGGTAGCAAAGACGTTGTAACTCAGCCTCAGGCTTAAGTTCTCGTCTAATAAAAAACCCCGCTTCGCGGGGTTTTTTTTGGTCTGAATCTATAGCAACCGACGTTAAAGCAGCGGTATCGCCTACTTCTCTTTTCCCAGCATTGCTTCCAGATCCTGCTTCAGGCTGGACATCTTTGTCGCATACTTCTCTTTATTCTCGGCATCTTCAATAAGCTGAACAACCGTTTCAGACAAGGTTTTACCCCGGCGCTGTGCAAGCCCTGCCAAACGCTGCCAGACAACGAATTCCAGATCGATAGACTTCTTGCGGGTGTGCTGATGCTCGGCGTTAAAATGACGTTTACGGCGTGCGCGAATCGTCTGCTTCATACGGTTCACCAGCTGCGGGTTCATGTGCTGAGCAATCCAGCCATTCACCAGAACCGGTTCATTTTCCAGTTTCAGCAAAACATCGACAGCCTCTTGCGCGGCGCTGGCTTCAATGTAACGGGTAATGGACTCACCTTCCCGGTGCTTTTTCACCAGGTATTTCCACTTCCAGCCGCTTTCAAGATTTTCCAGTTGTTGATATTTCATTGCGATCTCAGTGTGACCGTGTAACTCTTTTCAGGATAACAGTTTTTCCTCAATGTGCTGAGAAGAAATCTGCAACTGTGATACGGATAAGGCTGATGCCCGAAGATACTTCCCTATTCTCCGTGAGCTTCCCAACGGCATCAGGTATAATCACGCACTTTACATCTGACTAAAAATAGCGACATTGACTATAAATACTCTTTCCCGGCGCTTTCTCGCCCCCGCGACTGAAGCATACCAGGCGCTATTTGCCCAGCCTGATTTAGCCTCAGAAAACGACGCATTATTCAGCGAACTCCAGGCCCGTTTACACTACGCGCTGGAGCAGTTTCTGCATCCACAGGGGATTTCCCCGTTCTTGCTGGTCAAAGCACCAGAAGAAAAAGAGTACCTGCAGCTGCTCTCGCAAACGGCCCTCTCTCTGCGCAATAGCGATGAATCCGCTCTGACGGGCGTCGATTATCAGGCTGTTGGTGGCAAAGTCACCGTACAGCCAGCTCGTAGCGCAGATGATAACTTCGCAAGCAGCGGCCCCATCATTTTTGCTGACTGGGTCGAAGCAGAACAACTTTTTGGCTGTGTTCGTCAGTTTAACGGCGAAATCAGCCTGCAGCCTGGTCTGGTTCATCAGGCCAACGGCGGCATTCTGATCCTCTCTTTACGCACGCTGATGTCGCAGCCCATTCTGTGGATGCGCTTAAAAAACATCGTCACTCAACAGCGCTTCGACTGGCTGACCTTTGACGATGCGCGCCCGCTGCCGGTAAGCATCCCTTCTATGCCGTTGACGCTTAAGGTCATGCTTGTCGGTGAGCGTGAATCGCTGGCGGACTTCCAGGAGATGGAGCCTGAACTGGCCGAATCCTCGCTGTACAGCGAGTTTGAAGACAGCCTGCAGCTGACGGACGAAGAAGCCCTCAGACAATGGTGTCAGTGGGTCTCCGGGGTGGCACGTGAGAAATCGCTGCCAGGGCTTGCTGCCGATGCCTGGCCGCTTCTGATGCAGGAAGGCGCCCGTTACACCGGCGACCAGGAAGTGATGCCGCTCTGCCCGCTGTGGATTAGCCGTCAGCTGCGTGAAGCCGCACCATTTACCACCGACAGCACTATCAATGCCGAACAGCTGAAAACGATGCTGGTACAGCGCCAGTGGCGTGAAGGGTTCCTGGCCGAGCGTATGCAGGACGAAATCCTGCTTGAGCAGATCCTGATTGAAACCGAAGGCGAATGCATCGGTCAGATCAACGCCCTGTCAGTCATTGATTTCCCTGGTCACCCTCGCCCATTCGGTGAACCCTCACGCATTAGCTGCGTAGTACACATCGGCGACGGCGAGTTTACCGACGTCGAACGTAAAGCCGAACTCGGTGGCAATATTCACGCTAAAGGGATGATGTTAATGCAGGCCTTCTTAATGGCCGAGCTGGATCTGGAACAGCAACTGCCGTTCTCTGCCTCCATCACCTTTGAACAATCTTACAGTGAAGTCGACGGCGACAGTGCCTCCATGGCCGAGCTTTGTGCGCTCATCAGCGCCCTGGCTAACGTGCCGATTAACCAAAGCATTGCCATGACCGGCTCTGTCGATCAGTTTGGTCGCGCCCAGCCGGTTGGCGGCCTGAATGAAAAAATCGAAGGTTTCTTTGCTATCTGCGCTCAGCGCGGCCTGAGCGGCAAGCAGGGGGTGATTATTCCTTCAGCTAACGTGCGCCACCTGAGCCTCGCAACCGAGGTGCAGGAAGCGGTAGAGGCCGGAGAATTCTCCATCTGGGCTATTGATGATGTGACCGATGCACTGCCGCTTCTCATGCAATTGAACTGGGACGGTGAAGGACAGACGCTGTTGCAAACTATTCAGGAACGCATTGCACAAGCTACGCAGCAGGAGCCTCGCTACCGCTATCCGTGGCCGTTACGCTGGTTAAATCGTTCAGCTTCCAACTGATCGGACTTGTTCAGCGTACACGTGTTAGCTATCCTGCGTCCCGAACTCAAAATAAGGCTTACTGAAAACATGGTAGATAAACGCGAATCCTATACAAAAGAAGACCTTCTTGCCTCTGGTCGCGGTGAACTGTTTGGCGCTAAAGGCCCGCAGTTGCCAGCTCCGAGCATGCTGATGATGGATCGTGTCATTTCAATGACCGAAACCGGCGGCAACTTTGACAAGGGTTATGTTGAAGCTGAGCTCGATATCAATCCTGACCTGTGGTTCTTTGGTTGCCACTTTATCGGCGATCCAGTAATGCCAGGCTGCCTGGGTCTGGACGCAATGTGGCAGTTAGTTGGTTTCTACCTCGGCTGGCTGGGCGGCGAAGGTAAAGGCCGTGCGCTCGGCGTGGGTGAAGTTAAATTCACCGGCCAGGTTCTGCCAACCGCGAAGAAAGTGACCTACCGTATTCACTTCAAGCGTATTGTTAACCGTCGTCTGATCATGGGTCTGGCGGATGGTGAAGTGCTGGTTGATGGTCGTCTGATCTATACCGCTAACGATCTGAAAGTGGGCCTGTTCCAGGACACTTCTGCATTCTGATGCTGTTTGTCGTCAGAGGGAACTGACGATAGAGTAGCGTTGTGAATCTAAAGGCGAAACCTCCGCACTGCGGAGGTTTCTTTTTAAAGAGACAGTGTCAGGCGACTACCGCCCTGTCCTCCATGGCTTCTCGCCAGCCTCCCAGCCAGTAAGACCTCTGGTTAATGGTCTGGTATGGACACATTTCTTTTGGTCGCCCGGTAATCCCGGCCTGATACCCACGCTGATGTGCCCGCTCCAGGCGATCTCGTTTTTGTCTCTTCATGCCTCGTTTCCCTCATATCTTGGTCTGGTGGAAAAGAAAACAGTGGTTACAAAGTGTGCAGCCACATAATACGAATACCGCTAAACCATTCCCCCGTCAATGCGCAGAATTCATACCAATGTCATATTTGTGAGCTACTCAGAAGAACATTTGTACAAAAAATGTGAAGTGGGTTAAGTAAGCAATTGAGCATAGAGATAAAAAAAACCGCCGAGGTTTTGCACCGTCGGCGGTCTTTAGAACAATTAATTCTACTTATGGTTACCGATTGATGGTCTGCGCTATCGCGGTCGCTTCCTGACTCCAGGCCTGTGCCAGCACTTTCACCATGGCGTCATAGCCGTCCTGCTGCTGCGCCAGTTCGATATGGAACGGACGCTTCGTCAACTGGCCCTGATGATTGAGCAGCCACTCCCCACTCACGATAACTTTGCCATCGTAACGGCCGTGGAAGCCATTTACCGAGACGTTAAGCGTATCCTGATCGCTACCTAACGGCTGCGAGGAGACCACCCAGCCCGGAAGCTGGTTACTGAGGTTCGCTACCAGCGTTGTGCGTAGCTGCTGGTCCAGCGGGCTCGCCCACAGGTTATTGCTGGCAATCACATACTGTACGTCGCTGGTCTGGTAGACCACGCCGCTGCCGGCGAGAAAGTCAGGGATACTGACCTGTTCCACCCACAGCAGACGCTGATTTGCGCTGGCGCTGTTCTGTACCGTGCCCGTTGCCTGCGGCAGTTGGTAGTAGGTTTTATTTTCCGTGCTGCTGCAGGCTGCCAACAGGCAGGCTGCAACCAGTACTAACCACTTTTTCATTATTTCGCCCTCTTAGGCTCTGGATCTTTTTTATCCTTCGCTTCGAACACCAGCGCATTGCTCTTCTCATTCAGCGTTTTCAGCACCGGTTGCAGCTCACGCAGAACCTGATCCAGACGCTGCATGTCACCCACCATCTTGTTGTAGGCGGCGGAACCCGGCTGGAAGCCCTGCATGCTGCGATTTAGCTCACGCAGCGTTTTCTGCATATCGGCAGGTAGCTGCTGAGCGGACTGGCTGGCGGTTATCTTGTTCAGATTATCCAACGTCGTCTGCAGGCGGCGCATCGTGTTCTGGCTTTCACTCAGCGTGTTCGTTGCCTGTTCAACCATCGGCGTTAGCGGCAGATTGTTGATCTTATCGAGCGTATCCATCAGGCGCTGCTGGATCTGTGCCAGGCCACCGCTGACGGTTGGGATAATCTGATGACCACCAAACTCAGGCATCTCTTTAACCGGTTTCTCTTTTGGATAGAAATCAAGATCCACGTAAAGTGCACCGGTTACCAGGTTACCCGTTTTTAACGCACCACGCAGGCCACGTTGAATAAGGCCAGTTAAATGGGCCCCTACGTCAGGTTTTTCTCCGAGTTCGCTCGCCAGACGTTCTGGTTCAATGCGGATCATCACGGGGATACGATAGTCATCGTTCAATGCCTGACGTAAACCAGGTACAAAGTATGGCACCTGTGCCACGGTACCAAGGCGAATGCCGCGGAATTCAACCGGCGCACCGGGCTGCAGCCCACGTACAGAATCTTTGAAGAACATCAGGTAGTCGATGTGCTGGGTATAGAGCGAGTCCTGAATGCTCTTTTGATCGTCATACAGCTTAAATTCGGTTTTCTCGGCTATCGGCTGACCCAGTTCCACACCTTCCGGAACGTCAAAGCTGACGCCACCGCTAAAGAGTGTCGACAACGAGCCCATTTCTACGCGCATCCCAGCGGAGGTCAGATCGACCGCTACGCCGCTGTCTTTCCAGAAACGTACGTTGCTGGTCACCAGTCGATCGTTTGGCGCGCTGATAAACAACTGATAGCTGATAGTGCGGCTCTGCGGGTCAAAAGTACTCGTCTCAACGGACCCTACACGATAGCCACGGAACAGCACCGGATCGCCTGGACTGAGCTGCCCTGCTTTTTTACTATCAAGCAGCACGCGAATGCCTTTCGCATCAGGTGGAGCCAGCGGCGGTGAATCCAGGAGCTGATAGCTGTTCAGCTCAGAACCTTTAGAGCCTGGCTGCAGCTCGATATAGGCGCCCGACAGCAGCGTGCCCAACCCGCTGATACCTTCACGGCCAATCTGCGGCTTCACGACCCAGAATACCGAGTCTTTGTGCAGCAGCTTTTCCATGCCGGAATTCAGTCGCGCTTTAATTTCCACGTGCGTTAAATCGTCGGTCAGCGTCGTGCTTTCGACAATCCCAACGTCAACGCTACGGCTTTTGATCGTCGTTTTACCACCTTCAATACCTTCAGCGTTGGTAGTGATAAGCGTCACCTCCGGCCCCTGGTGGCTGTAGTGATAAAATAAGATCCAGGCACCAATCAGCGCCGTTACGATCGGGAAGATCCAAATAGGAGACCAGTTTTTCACTTTCTGCACATTCGCCTCCCCACTCTTGGTTTCCATGCTTTTACGACTCCTCATGGCTTGATTCAGGTTCCCGATCCCACGATAGTCGCGGATCAAACGTCATTGCCGAGAACATGGTCATTATGACGACCAACGCAAACATCAGCGCGCCAATCGCCGGATAGATATTCATTAGGCCCCCAATACGCACCAGGGCCGAAAGTACCGCAATAACAAAGACGTCGATCATCGACCAGCGGCCAACAAACTCCACCACTTCGTAGATCAGATGCATACGTTCACTGTCCCGGTGCTTACGCTTCATGCCGTTGGCATCCAGGCACAGCCAGGCGATGGCGATCATCTTCAAGGTTGGGACCATAATACTGGCAAGGAAAATAACCATTGCCACCGGATACGACCCTTCGCTCCAGAGCAGTACCACCCCGGCCAGGATGGTCGACGGCATCTTGTCACCCAGCAGGTCGGTTATCATGATGGGCAGGATGTTGGCCGGAAGATAAAGCATAATCGACGTCACCAGCAGCGCCATCGTCCACTGAAGGCTGTTTTTACGTCGAACGTGCCCTTTGCTGTGGCAACGCGAGCACTCAAGCTGGTCGGCGGGTAAAATCGCCGTACAGCAGGCGCAGGAGCGCAGCCCCTGACGAATACCGGTCACGCCAGGTTTCGGCGGCTGTTCAAGTTTGGGCATCGGGGCAATATCGTCCCACAGCCATCGACGGTCTACGCACTGGAAGGTCCGCAGCTGTAATAGACAAAAAAGACACCATGGCAGGAAGCTGCTACCGACACCGATATCACCGTATGCCATCAGCTTCACAAAGCTCACCAGCACCCCGGCAAGGAAGATTTCCGCCATACCCCAGGTTTTCAGGGTAAACAGAATACGCGCCAGAATCGCCTTAAGCCGGTGCGGCATGCGCACCCGGTTGACCAACAGCAGAATGGTAATCAGACAGAACGCGGGTACCAGCTGTACAAACAGCAGGAAGAAGGTGCCGAGGCTGGCGTAGTCTTCAGAGAACATAACGCCTGGGATTTCCAGCAGCTCAATTTCACTGCTGACCCCCGCCACATTCATGCTGATAAACGGAAATAGGTTCGCCAGCACCAACATAAAGAGCGCAACCAGCACATAGGCCGTGGGGCGCCGGCGGGGCTCGTCCCACGCAGTGGTCAGCGTTGTACCACAGCGTGGGCAGGTGGCCTTATGTCGATGCTCCAGGTGCGGCAACGCCACCAGCATGTCACATTGTGAACATAGGATATGCTGCGCAGCATGATGTTGTTCGCACATGAAAACTCCTCAATCAGGCGCCGTTTTTTAACGCTTCCAGATATTCCCACCGTTCAAACGCTTCTTCCAGCGCTTGCTCAGCCTGAGCCAGATCGGCCAGTACCTTTTGCGTATGGTCGTGAGGCTGGCTGAAGAACGATGCATCGGCAACCTGAGCCTGCAACGTTTCCAGATTCGCCTCCAGCGTTTCTAGCTTCTGCGGCAGCTGCTCCAGTTCGCGCTGCAGGTTATAGCTTAGTTTGGCGCTTGCTCGTTTGACCGTTTCTGCTTTTGGCTGCACCACTTCTGGGCTTTTTTTCTCGTTTGACTGTTTTTGCGCCCGTGACTGCGATTGTTGGCCGCGCGCGTCGTGATAACCGCCGACATATTGACCAATGCGCCCTTCGCCTTCGAAGATCCAACATTCGGTAACGGTGTTATCAACAAACTGACGATCGTGGCTGACCAGCATCACGGTGCCCTGATAGCCGTCGATGAGCTCTTCAAGCAACTCGAGCGTTTCGACATCCAGGTCGTTGGTTGGTTCATCGAGAATCAACAGGTTACTTGGTTTCAGGAACAGTCTTGCCAGCAGCAGACGGTTACGTTCCCCGCCGGACAGCGCCCGAACCGGAGTCATCGCGCGCTTCGGATGGAACAGGAAGTCCTGCAGATAGCCCAGCACGTGGCGCGGCTTACCGTTAACCATCACTTCCTGCTTGCCTTCGGCGAGGTTGTCCATCACCGTTTTGTCCGGGTCCAACTCGGCGCGGTGCTGATCGAAGTAGGCCACTTCCAGCTTGGTGCCGACGTGAATACGCCCGCTGTCCGCCTCCAGTTGACCTAACATCAGCTTCAGCAGCGTGGTTTTGCCACAGCCGTTGGCGCCGATCAGCGCAATCTTGTCACCGCGCTGAACCTGTGCGGAGAAATCTTTCACCAGCACTTTGCCATTAACCTGGTAGTTAACGTCTTCCATCTCAAAGACGATTTTGCCGGAGCGGGACGCTTCTTCAACCTGCATTTTAGCGCTGCCCATCACTTCACGGCGGGCGCTACGTTCGTTTCGCATCGCTTTCAGGGCGCGAACGCGACCTTCGTTACGGGTACGCCGCGCTTTAATGCCCTGACGGATCCAGACCTCTTCCTGCGCCAGCTTGCGGTCAAACTCGGCGTTTTGCAGATCTTCTACGCGCAGCGCTTCTTCTTTCTCCAGCAGGTACTGGTCGTAGTTACCCGGATAGGTCACCAGCTTGCCGCGATCGAGGTCAACAATACGGGTCGCCATATTGCGGATGAAGGAACGGTCGTGGGAGATAAAGATAATCGTGCCTTTGAAGGTTTTCAGGAAACCTTCCAGCCAGTCGATCGTTTCAATATCCAGGTGGTTCGTCGGTTCGTCGAGCAGCAGCACGCGCGGTGCGCTCACCAGCGCACGGCCCAGCGCCGCTTTACGCAGCCAGCCGCCGGACAGTGCCGCCAGTTCCATATCCGGCTCCAGACCCAGCTGCGCCAGCACTTCGTTGATACGGTTTTCCAGCTGCCACAGGCCGTGGTGATCCAGCTGTTCCTGAACCTTCGCCAGCTCCTGCAGGTTTTTGTCGCTTGGGTCGGTCATCACCAGATGCGAGATATCGTGGTAGCGCTTAAGGTACACCGCCTGCTCTTCGATACCTTCAGCGACAAAGTCGTAAACGCTGCCCTGCACGTTACGTGGTGGATCCTGCTGCAGACGCGCCACAACCAGATCCTGTTCATAAATAATACGGCCGTCGTCGAGACCCTGCTCACGGTTGAGGATCTTCATCAGCGTCGATTTGCCCGCGCCGTTACGGCCGACCAGACAGACGCGCTCGTTATCCTCAATATGCAGTTCTGCATTATCAAGAAGCGGCGCATCGCTGAACGACAGCCAGGCACCGTGCATACTAATTAATGACATTCTTTATTCCTTTCAGGCTGCAGTAATCAGCCAGCAGTTGTGGATCTGACGGTTACGGGCGAAATCCTGAGACTGTGTTTTTTGGGTAATATCTTGTGCTTTCAGTCCCAGTTCTGCCAGGCCGTCGTGGTCCATACGGAAACCGCGTTTGTTGTTGGAGAACATGATGGTGCCGCCTTTACGCAGCAGACGCTTCAGATCTTTCATCAGACGCAGATGATCGCGCTGAACGTCAAACGCATCTTCCATGCGCTTGGAGTTCGAGAAGGTTGGCGGATCGATAAAGATCACGTCGAACTGTTCGTCGGTATCGCGCAACCATGCCAGCACGTCCGCCTGCATCAGGCGATGCGCACGGCCGGTTAAGCCGTTAAGGCGCAGGTTACGTTCCGCCCACTCCAGATAGGTACGCGACATATCCACGGTGGTGGTCGAACGCGCGCCGCCCAGACCCGCGTGCACACTGGCGCTGCCGGTATAGGAGAACAGGTTCAGGAAGTCTTTGCCCTTGCTCATTTCACCCAGCATACGACGGGCGATACGGTGGTCGAGGAACAGGCCGGTATCGAGGTAATCGGTCAGGTTGACCCACAGGCGCGCGTTGTATTCGCTCACCTCCATAAAGTCGCCCTTCTCGTTCATCTTCTGATACTGGTTTTTGCCCTTCTGGCGCTCACGGGTTTTCAGTACCAGTTTGTTCGGCGCAATACCGAGCACGGCGATGGTGGCCGCGATAATGTCGAATAGACGCTGACGCGCTTTATTGGCATCAACGGTTTTCGGCGGCGCATACTCCTGCACCACGACCCAATCGGCGTAGCGGTCAACGGCCACGTTATATTCCGGCAAGTCAGCGTCGTACAGGCGGTAACATTCAATCCCTTCCTGTTTGGCCCATTTCTCGAAT
This sequence comes from Kluyvera sp. CHPC 1.251, assembly GCF_036759945.1. Taxonomy (NCBI): domain Bacteria; kingdom Pseudomonadati; phylum Pseudomonadota; class Gammaproteobacteria; order Enterobacterales; family Enterobacteriaceae; genus Kluyvera; species Kluyvera sp. CHPC 1.251. The sequence goes on from NZ_JAPKIC010000004.1 coordinate 228,084, forward strand.
TTCTTCAGATTTTTACGCAGACGGTTGGCGTAATCTTCGGCCAGAGAGGCAGGCTTCTCACCGGTGGTTTCAGCCAGGTGGTAGTTTTTCTGTACGCAGTCCAGCGGGCCGTTTTTGGCTTTAAACTGACGCTCGGCGCGCAGCTGCAGGCAACTTAGCAGCTCCGGAGAGGCGCTAAACAGCGACAGGTTCCAGCCGCCAAACTGGTTTTTCATATTGCGACCGAGCAGGCTGTGCATCGCAATCAGCGCCGGTTCGCTTTCCAGACGTTCGCCGTAAGGCGGGTTGCTGATAACGGTACCGTAAGGACCTTTCGGCAGCGGGTTGGTCAGCTGCGCCACGTCCTTCACTTCAAAGGTGATAAGTTCTCCAATACCGGCGCGACGGGCGTTGCTGCGCGCCAGTTCAACGACACGGCTGTCGACGTCAGAGCCAAAGAAGCGGGATTCATAGGCGGCAAGACCAGCACGAGCGCGGGTCTGCGCGTCAGCTTTGACTTCTTTCCATACCGCATCGTCATGCTGCGCCCAGCCGCTGAAGCCCCAGTGACCGCGGTGCAGCCCAGGCGCACGGTCGGTAGCCCACATCGCCGCTTCAATCAGCAGCGTACCGGAACCGCACATTGGGTCGAGCAGCGGTGTGCCCGGCACCCAGCCGGAACGCATGACAATAGCCGCTGCCAGGTTCTCTTTGATTGGCGCCATGCCGGTACGATCGCGATAGCCGCGCAGGTGCAGGCCTTCGCCGCTCAGATCGAGAGAAATATAGGCGGTCTCTTTGTTGAGACGGACGTTAATACGCAGATCCGGATTTTCACGATCGACGTTAGGACGCGGCAGATTTTTACGCGTAAAGGCATCGACGATCGCATCTTTTACCTTCAACGCACCGTACTGGCTGTTACGGATGCTATCGTTCAGGCCACCGAAGCTAACCGCAAAGGTGGCATCCGGGGTGAAGATCGACGTCCAGTCGATAGCCTGCACGCCGAGATAAAGATCGAGATCGCTCCAGACGCTACATTCTCCCAGCGGCATCATGATGCGCGAAGCCAGACGACTCCACATCAGGCTTTTGTACAGAAGCTGCGTGTCGCCCTGGAAATGGACGCCGCCCTGGGCAATCTGGCACTCTTGGGCGCCCAGGCCTTCCAGTTCAGTTTTTAACAGCTCTTCCAGCCCACGGGCCGTACTGGCAAACAGAGAATTCATATCGTCACTTTTACTCGCAGAAAATTGTTGCGCATTATAGCCAATCTGCGTCCCATGTCATAAAGTTAAAGGCTTATTTTCGACTCAGGGACAGCGTTGTGGCTACATTATCGCGGCTTTTTATACATCCGGTGAAATCCATGCGCGGCATCGGGCTTACGCACGCCTTTGCCGATATTAGCGGGATGGCATTTGACCGCATTTTCATGATCACCGAGCCTGATGGCACCTTTATTACCGCCCGGCAGTTCCCGGCGATGGTGCGTTTTACCCCTGCGGTCCTTCACGATGGTTTACACCTCACTGCGCCCGACGGCAGCAGTGCGTTAGTCCGTTTTGTGGATTTCGTCGGTCAGCCGTCGCCAACCGAAGTATGGGGCAACCATTTTACCTCGCGTATCGCGCCTGACGCTATCAATCAGTGGCTGACGCCGTTCTTTAAACGCGACGTTCAGCTTCGCTGGCTGGGTGATGACCTTACCCGCCGCGTTAAGCGTCACGACGCGGTACCGCTCTCATTCGCCGATGGTTTTCCCTTCCTGCTGACCAACGAAGCCTCGCTGCGTGACCTACAGCAGCGCTGTCGCGCCAGCGTTCGCATGGAGCAGTTCCGCCCCAATCTGGTGGTGACCGGTGCACAAGCCTGGGAAGAAGACAGCTGGAAAACGCTGCGCATTGGCGACGTGGTCTTCGATGTCGTGAAACCTTGCAGCCGCTGCATCTTTACGACCATCAGCCCGGAAAAAGGGCAAAAGCATCCAGCGGCAGAACCACTGAGCACGCTACAGTCGTTTCGCACCAACCCCGCCAACGGCGACGTGGATTTCGGTCAGAACCTGATTGCCCGCAATAGCGGCGTGGTTCGCGTAGGTGATGAAGTGGAAATTCTTACCACCGGCCCGGCTATCGTATACGGCGCGGGGAAAAGCGACGAGTCGTTGGCCCCGCAGACGCAGCAGGATGCGCTCGTCGAGATTGACTGGGAAGGCAGTACTTTTACCGGGAATAATCAACAGATCTTACTGGAACAACTAGAGCAACAGGGTATTCGCGTCCCCTATTCCTGCCGCGCGGGTATCTGCGGCAGCTGCCGCGTGACGCTGCTGGATGGAGAAGTGAGCCCGCTGAAAAAGAGTGCGATAGCGAACGATGGTACGATTCTTAGCTGTAGCTGCGTGCCGAAAACGGCACTGAAGCTGAAGCTTTAAACCGCTTGTTCCAGGCTGTAACCGTCCAGCCCCGGCTGAGGTTGCAGCCTGTCGTTCATCACTTTGATAGGGTCTCCAAGCTGCATGGTGCGCCCGGCCAACACCAGACCCGGCTGTGCCAACAGACATAGTGCGGCGTTTTCGCCCGGCTCGACCACCAGCAAATTCACCTGGCTATCATCGTCACTTAACCAAACGGCTGCGGCATCACCGGTCACCGGAGACCAGCTATCTTCGTGCGCGCGGAAATGCCAGCTTTTTGGCATTTGGGGTTTGAGGAAGCGAATGGCGACGAGGGCATTAAGAATCAGCTCAGCACGATGTTCTTTTGAAAGCACAAGGTCACGGCATTTCTCTTCAAAGGAGAAATAAAGCGCGGCATCGTCAACGCAAAAACCGGTTGGCGCAAAAGCATCGGGCGTTAACATCCGGCGAGCAAAACGCGAACGAAACAACATACCATTGGCTAAATCGAGCATCATACGATCGTGCTCTTCATCATAATACCAACGCCAGTTATCATCAGGTTTAATTCGCATTTTACTCCCCCGTCATATTCGCATCCAATGCATTGCCTGTTCTTCCGTTGCGTTACTTTGCCTTAAATAATAAAAGACCAATATGTTTAAATAAGCAACAGTAGGGAAATATAAAGCAACCAGGGCCGGAAATAAAGCCCTGGATCACACTATCAGGAAAAATACTAGATGTGGGTAACGATTTCTTTAATCAGCGGCGGACCTTTAAAAATAAACCCGGAATAGATCTGCACCAGAGAAGCGCCAGCTGCCATCTTTTCACGCGCCGCAATCACCGAGTCGATACCGCCAACGCCAATAATCGGCAATTGACCTTTTAATTCTGCTGACAGCATACGAATAATTTCGGTGCTTTTTAATTGTAATGGACGACCGCTTAAGCCCCCCATTTCATCGCAATTTTTCATCCCCTGAACCAGAGAACGATCCAATGTGGTATTGGTCGCGATCACCCCATCAATATTATGGCGAACTAAACTATCGGCCACCTGGATCAACTCTTCATGAGAAAGATCCGGAGCGATCTTCACCGCCACTGGAACATATTTATGGTGCTTTTGTTGGAGCTCCGATTGTTTATTTTTAATACCGGAGAGGAGATCGTCTAACGCATCGCCATATTGCAACGTACGCAGCCCTGGGGTATTTGGCGAGGAGATATTAATCGCAATATAACCGGCATAGGCATAGATTTTTTCCATACAAATCAGATAGTCATCTTTGCCCTGCTCAACCGGGGTATCTTTATTTTTGCCGATATTAATCCCCAGAATTCCGTCGAAATGCGCTTTTTTAACGTTCTCGACCAGGTTATCAACGCCGTGGTTATTGAAGCCCATGCGGTTGATCAACCCTTCGGCATCGACCAGGCGGAACAAACGCGGTTTGTCATTGCCCGGCTGCGGACGCGGCGTGACGGTACCAATCTCAATGGAACCGAAACCCATCGCCCCTAAGGCGTCAATACATTCGCCATCTTTATCCAGACCCGCGGCCAGACCCAGTGGATTTTTAAACGTCAGCCCCATGCAGGTGACCGGTTTTTCCGGCACTTTTTGACGCACGAGTGCTTCCAGCGGAGTGCCGGTGACGCGACGTAATTGTTGAAACGTTAATTCATGAGCGCGCTCTGGATCGAGCTGAAAAAGTGCTTTACGAACGAAGGGATAGTACATGAACTCTCCTGGATTCCCGGTGTGCAAACCGGGGGCGTATTATGTGCGATAACGCTCATAAATGGAATTGACCTGCGGCAAAAAAAGCGCAATCGTTTTCCTTCTATTCAATCTCTCCTGCACTCCGCATATGCATTTTCTGGTAATCCATCATCGGAAAAAGTATTTCGCCCAAGCTTTCCCCTCTGACACACTGATGCAAATGTTATCAATTCTAGATTAATGTTTGTTTTTAGTTATAAGGAGAGACCATGCGCGTCATTACTTTAGCAGGCAGCCCTCGTTTTCCTTCTCGCTCCAGCGCCCTGCTGGAGTACGCCAGGGAGAAACTCTCTGCCGCCGACGTTGAAGTTTTCCATTGGCATCTACAGAACTTCGCCCCCGAAGATCTGTTTCACGCCCGCTTTGACAGCCCTGCACTGCAAACCTTGACCGAGCAGTTAGCTCACGCTGACGGCCTGATTATCGCCACTCCGGTCTACAAAGCGTCATTCGCTGGGGCATTAAAAGCGCTGCTGGATCTGCTGCCTGAGCGTGCGCTGGAAGGCAAAGTCGTGCTGCCACTGGCAACCGGTGGTACGGTGGCGCATATGCTGGCGGTGGATTACGCCTTGAAGCCGGTGTTGAATGCGTTGAAGGCCCAGGAGATCCTGCAGGGCGTGTTTGCCGACGATAGCCAGGTGACCGATTATCAACATAAGCCGCAGTTCAGCCCGAATCTGCACACCCGGCTGGACAGCGCACTGGAGACATTCTGGCAGGCGCTGCATCGGCGGGACATCCAGGTTCCCACGTTAAGTTCCGCGCGACTCACCGAACATGTTTGATAAAAAAAACGCCGTAGGGAAAAACCTACGGCGTTTTTGTTTGTCGATATAAATGTAACCGGAATTGCCACCGAGCCTCCCCGGAGTCGGCTCGCGCCTCGTCCGGGCTACGGGTTAAGCTAATGCTTTAGCAATCTTCTCGTACAGATCGCCAGAGAGATTTTCCAGCCCTTTCAGCTGCTCCAGCGCGGCACGCATTAACGCCTGACGCTTCGCATCATAGCGTTTCAGGCGGATCAGCGGCTCAATCAGACGAGAAGCCACCTGCGGGTTTTTGCTGTTCAGTACGGTGAGCATTTCCACCAGGAACTGATAACCGCTACCGTCTGCCGCATGGAACGCCGCCGGGTTACTGCCGGCAAAGGCGCCAATCAGCGAGCGAATACGGTTCGGGTTATTCATGCTGAATGAACGGTGGTTCAGCAGCTTACGTACCGTTGCCAGCACGTCGTCCGCCGGGCTGGTCGCCTGTAGGATCAGCCACTTATCCATCACCAGGCCGTCATGATGCCATTTGTCATCATATTCCTGCATCAGCGCGTCACGGCACGGCAGTTCAGCCGCAACCGCTGCGGACAACGCCGCCAGCGCATCGGTCATGTTATCGGCGTGATGGTACTGCTCGCTCACCAGCTTATCGGCTAGCTCACGGTCGCCAAACGCCAGGTAACGCAGGCAGGTGTTACGCAGCGAGCGTTTACCGATGTCGGCATGTTCTACGCGGTAGCTGTCGAGCTTGTTGGCGTTGTAAATCACCAGACACTCATCGGCCAGTTCAGTCGCCAGCGTGCGGGTCAGCGCTTCACGCACCGCCGCAATGGCGATAGGATCGATAATCTCGAACAGCTCAGCGATTTCGCTGGCTGACGGTAGCGTCAGGATCTCAGCCGCCAGCGCCGGGTCGATGTGCTCATCCAGCAGGATCGCGCGGAACGCATCGGCCACGTGGATCGGCAGCGACAGCGGTTGACCCTGCTGATGACGCGCAACGTTCAGCTTGATATAGGTCGCCAGCAGGCTTTGCGCTGCGTCCCAGCGGGAGAAGTCATTACGCGCGTGACGCATCAGGAACGTCAGCTGCTGATCGCTCCATTTATATTCCAGCTTCACTGGCGCCGAGAACTCGCGCAGCAGGGACGGCACCGGCTGGAAGTAGACGTTATCGAACACAAAGGTCTGCTCCGCCTGGGTAACGTTCAGCACGTGATGCACCGGATGCCCGTCTTTCTGCAGCGGGATCACCTTGCCTTCGTTATCGTACAGCTCGATGTCGAATGGAATGTGCAGCGGGAATTTTTCATCCTGCTCGGCGGTCGCCGGCGTACGCTGACGAATGGTCAGGGTGTACTGCTCGGTTTCCGGGTTGTAGTCATCGTGTACGCTGACGATTGGCGTACCGGCCTGGCTATACCAGCGGCGGAAGTGGGACAGGTCAACGTTGGACGCATCTTCCATCGCCTGCACAAAATCATCGCAGGTCGCAGCGCTGCCGTCATGACGTTCGAAGTACAGCTGCATGCCTTTCTGGAAGTTGGTTTCGCCCAGCAGAGTGTGCAGCATGCGGATAACTTCCGCCCCTTTCTCGTATACCGTCAGGGTATAGAAGTTATTCATTTCAATAACTTTATCCGGGCGAATCGGGTGCGCCATCGGGCTGGCGTCTTCCGCAAACTGCAGGCCGCGCATGGTGCGCACGTTGCTGATGCGGTTCACAGCACGGGAGCCTAAATCGGAGCTGAATTCCTGGTCACGGAAAACGGTTAAGCCCTCTTTCAGGCTCAGCTGGAACCAGTCACGGCAGGTAACGCGGTTACCAGTCCAGTTATGGAAATATTCATGACCAATCACGCGCTCGATATCGAGATAGTCTTTATCCGTCGCGGTATCGGTACGGGCCAGCACGTATTTGGAGTTAAAGACGTTCAGCCCTTTGTTCTCCATCGCGCCCATATTGAAGAAGTCGACGGCGACGATCATATAGATGTCGAGGTCGTACTCAAGGCCGAAACGATCTTCGTCCCACTTCATGGAATTTTTCAGCGAGGTCATCGCCCACGGCGCGCGATCCAGGTTACCGCGGTCAACGAACAGCTCCAGCGCAACGTCACGGCCAGAACGCGTTTTAAAGGTATCGCGCAGTACGTCGAAATCGCCGGCGACCAGCGCAAACAGGTAACATGGTTTCGGGAACGGATCCTGCCACTGTACCCAGTGGCGACCATTTTCCAGCTCGCCTTCGGCAATGCGGTTGCCGTTAGAGAGCAGGAACGGATATTTGGTTTTATCGGCAATAATTTTGGTGGTGAAGCGGGCCAGCACGTCCGGGCGGTCCAGATACCAGGTAATGTGGCGGAAGCCTTCAGCTTCACACTGGGTGCAGAGCGCTTCGCCGGACTGATACAACCCTTCTAACGCCGTATTCGCCGCTGGGCTGATTTCATTCACAATCTTCAGGGTGAAACGTTCTGGCAGGCCAGCAATAACCAGATAGTTCTCTTCTTCTTTATAGTTGTCCCATGGCTCGCCGTTAACGTGAAGAGAGATCAGGGTTAAATCTTCACCGTTCAGACGTAGCGGTACATCAGACGCTGCGTGGCGGGAAACCTGGCTTTCCGCGGTCACGATGGTTTTTGCGGCATCCAGGTCAAAGGCCAGGTCAATATCACTAATCAGGTAGTCCGGCGCACGGTAGTCGTGGCGGTACTTGGCTTGGGGCTGTTGTGTCATAAAAAACCTTTAGCATCTTTTGTAAATGTCACCTCCAGTCTATTCCTGTTGTGTTAAACGCGCTACGCAGAATCTTCATCTTTTCCAGTCAAATAGGGAAAAATGATACATTTACATAACATAACGCACAAAACGCCATGGTGACTCTTCGTGCCTTATGGTGTGATCGGGGTTCAATAAATCGATAAACAAGGTATACTCCAGCGATTCTCCCCTGTTGTTTATTGTACTAAACGCTCCTGTGAGAGGATGCTACTGCGCACCATGACACAATTCGCTTCTCCTGTGCTGCACTCGCTGCTAGACACAGATGCCTACAAACTGCATATGCAGCAGGCCGTGTTTCACCACTACTACGACGTAAACGTAGCGGCTGAATTCCGCTGCCGTGGGGACGATCTGCTGGGCATTTATGCTGACGCTATTCGCGAACAAGTCGAAGCCATGCGTTCACTCACCCTGCAGGATGACGAGTACCACTGGCTCTCCAGCCTTCCTTTCTTTAAACAAGATTATCTGAACTGGCTGCGAGATTTTCGCTACGACCCACAGCAGGTCACCGTCACCAACGATAACGGCAAGCTCAATATTCGCCTTGAAGGCCCGTGGCGTGAAGTCATCATGTGGGAAGTTCCGCTGCTGGCGGTAATTAGCGAGCTGGTTCATCGCTACCGTTCGCCGGAAAACGGTGTGCCGCAGGCGCTGGACATGCTGGAGCGTAAGCTGGTCGACTTTAATCAGTTGACCGCCGACATTGACATGAGCGCCTTCAAGCTGATGGATTTTGGTACCCGCCGCCGCTTTTCCCGCGAAGTACAGGAGGCGATTGTTAGCCGTCTGCAGCAGGAATCCTGGTTTACCGGCACCAGTAATTACGATCTGGCGCGCCGTCTGTCGCTCACCCCGATGGGAACACAGGCGCACGAATGGTTCCAGGCACATCAGCAAATCAGCCCCGATCTTGCCACCAGCCAGCGCGCCGCCTTGGCCGCCTGGCTTGAAGAGTATCCAGAACAGCTCGGCATTGCGTTGACCGACTGTATTACCATGGATGCCTTCCTGCGTGATTTTGGCCCGGAATTCGCTAACCGCTATCAGGGATTGCGCCATGACTCGGGCGACCCGTTTGAATGGGGCGAGAAAGCCATCAACCACTATAAAAAGCTGGGCATTAACCCACTGAGTAAAGTGTTGGTGTTCTCCGATAATCTCGACTTAACGAAAGCCGTTGAGCTTTATCGTCACTTCTCATCGCGCATTAATTTGAGCTTCGGTATCGGTACGCGTTTAACCTGCGATATTCCGCAGGTGAAGCCGCTGAATATCGTTATCAAGCTGGTTGAGTGTAACGGTAAGCCAGTAGCAAAACTCTCCGACAGCCCAGGTAAAACTATCTGTCACGATAAAGCGTTTGTTCGCGCTTTACGTAAAGCATTTGATCTCCCGCAGATCAAAAAGGCGAGTTAATCACCAAAGGGAGCCTGTATGGCTCCCTTCTGGTTTAATTATTTCTGAAAACACCCCTTCTCCATGCTAATTCTACTTGTCTGATAGAAGATGACAGGTAACATAGATATCCCCCGCCGTTCCGGGGAAAACGATTTTTTTATTGGACTACGAATAGAGAGACTATTATGAGCGTTGTGCCTGTAGCCGACGTACTCCAGGGCCGCGTAGCCGTTGACAGCGAAGTCACCGTGCGCGGCTGGGTACGTACCCGCCGAGATTCAAAAGCTGGCTTTTCCTTCCTTGCCGTCTATGACGGTTCCTGCTTTGATCCTGTACAGGCCGTTATTAATAATTCTCTGCCCAATTACAATCAGGAAGTGCTGCGTCTGACCACCGGCTGCTCCGTGATTGTCACCGGCAAGATCGTCGCCTCTCAGGGTCAGGGCCAGAGTTTTGAAATTCAGGCTTCCAGCATCGAAGTGACCGGCTGGGTTGAAGATCCCGACACCTACCCGATGGCGGCGAAACGCCACAGCATCGAATATCTGCGTGAAGTGGCGCACATGCGTCCACGTACCAACCTGATTGGTGCGGTTGCGCGCGTACGTCATACGCTGGCGCAGGCGCTGCACCGTTTCTTCGACGAACAGGGTTTCTTCTGGGTTTCTACCCCGCTGATTACCGCTTCCGATACCGAAGGCGCAGGTGAAATGTTCCGCGTTTCCACGCTGGATATGGAAAACCTGCCGCGCAACGATCAGGGCAAAGTCGATTACGACAAAGATTTCTTCGGCAAAGAAGCCTTCCTGACCGTTTCCGGCCAGCTGAACGGCGAAACCTATGCCTGTGCGCTGTCGAAAATCTACACCTTCGGCCCGACCTTCCGCGCTGAAAACTCCAACACCAGCCGTCACCTGGCAGAGTTCTGGATGCTGGAACCAGAAGTGGCGTTTGCCGATCTGGAAGATAACGCCCGTCTGGCAGAAGCCATGCTGAAGTACGTCTTCAATGCCGTGCTGACCGAACGTGCGGACGACATGAAGTTCTTCGCTGAGCGCGTAGATAAAGATGCTATCGATCGTCTGGAACGTTTCGTGACCGCTGATTTTGCGCAGGTCGATTACACCGATGCCGTCACCATTCTGGAAAACTGCGGCAAGCAGTTCGAAAACCCAGTGTACTGGGGCGTGGATCTCTCTTCTGAACACGAACGCTATCTGGCCGAAGAGCACTTTAAAGCGCCGGTCGTTGTGAAAAACTACCCGAAAGAGATCAAGGCGTTCTATATGCGTCTTAACGAAGATGGTAAAACCGTTGCCGCAATGGACGTTCTGGCGCCTGGCATTGGTGAAATCATCGGCGGCTCTCAGCGTGAAGAGCGTCTGGACGTTCTGGATGCGCGTATGGCGGAAATGGGTCTTAATAAAGAAGACTACTGGTGGTATCGCGATCTGCGTCGTTATGGCACCGTGCCCCATTCCGGTTTTGGTCTGGGCTTCGAACGTCTGATCGCTTACGTTACCGGCGTGCAGAACGTCCGTGACGTGATCCCGTTCCCAAGAACGCCGCGTAACGCTACTTTCTAAGTTTATCGCTTCTTGAAGGCCAGCCTCAGCGCTGGCCTTTTTTTGGCCGTCAGCGTAAAGAAATCTTTTTTTAATTTAACAAACTTAAACATCAACCCCCTCCCCCTCGACCTTTGTTACAGCACATTTCTCCGCAATAATTTAGTACAAAAAACAACCACAATATGTTTACGGATCAGATTTCACTAATGCCTTAGCATATTTTTTGAACAAACACACGGCTATCCGGATGGCTGAAAAAGGTCATAGATAAAAGTTTGTCTCTTGGGCATTAGCGATAAGAAAAGGCGTTATACAAATAAAAGATAAGAAATTCATATTGATAGATAAGTGGTCGTTCAATTAACCCGCAGCTATCTCAGAATTTTGAGATAGTTCACAAAGTTCCTTAAAATTCACACAATGTTACACATTATTTCTTTTGGTTACGCATTCTTGATGTTTGTAGCATTTTCAGAGTGGCTAAAGCGCGTTTGGAATGGAAAGATGCCTCTCAGACACATAAAGACACCAAACTATCATCAATAGTTCCGTAAATTTTTATTGACGGAGGTAATTGGCGGCAGTGGCGAGTGTCTATAAAAAAAAACCTAATGAGGGTAATAAATAATGATGAAGCGTAATATCCTGGCAGTGGTAATCCCTGCCCTGCTGGTAGCTGGCGCAGCAAACGCGGCCGAAATCTATAACAAAGACGGCAACAAGCTGGATCTGTACGGTAAAGTGAACGCTGAGCGTGACTTCGTCACCAGCGGCGACACTAAAAACACCGACAACACCTATGCGCAGCTCGGTTTCAAAGGCGAAACTCAGATCAACGACCAACTGGTTGGTTTTGGTCAGTGGGAATACCGCTTCATGGCTAACGGCCCTGAAGGTACCGCAGCTTCTAACAAAAACCGTCTGGCCTTCGCTGGCCTGAAAGCGGGCGACGCTGGCAGCATCAGCTACGGCCGTAACTACGGTATCGTTTACGATGTAGAATCCTTCACCGATATGGCGCCATCCTTCTCCGGTATGACCTGGGGCGGCAACTACGTTGACAACTACATGACCAGCCGTGGTACCGGTCTGCTGACCTACCGCAACAGCGATTTCTTCGGTCTGGTTGATGGCCTGAGCATGGGTATCCAGTACCAGGGTAAAAACGACCGTGACGACGTTAAAACGTCTAACGGCGAAGGCGTTGGTTACTCTCTGGGCTATGATTTCGGCGAAGGTTTCGGCCTGATCGGTTCTTACAGCAACTCTGGTCGTACTGGTCACCAGAAACTGCAAGACAACGTGGGCGACAAAGCTGAAGCATGGGGTATCGGTGCTAAATACGACGCAAATAACGTCTACCTGGCAACTACCTATGCTGAAACCCGTAACATGACTCGTACCGGTATCGACGGTGACGCTGGTTTTGCTAACAAAACCCAGAACTTCGAAATCGTTGCTCAGTACCAGTTCGACTTCGGCCTGCGTCCAGCAATCTCCTACGTTCAGACCAAAGGTAAAGACCTGGCTCCAGTGGCTAACGCTAAAGGTACCTTTACCGGTGGCGATGCAGACCTGGCTAAATTCATCCAGTTGGGCGCAACCTACTACTTCAACAAAAACTTCAACGTAGCAGTAGACTACTACTTCAACCTGTTGAACAAAAACGACAACTACACGCAAGTGGTTGGCGGCATCAACGGCAACGACGACATGATGGCACTGATGGCAACTTATCAGTTCTAATCAGCATACCCTCCTCGTTATATGCCTATAAAGCAGGACTTCGGTCCTGCTTTTTTACGTTCCTAAGATGAAGATCGTAACTTTTGAAAACCTTCGCGCTTTTAGTCTCTAACGGTTGGCATTTTGTAAATCTGCCGTTAACCTGATAGCGGATTTCCCCCGAACTAATAAATGGAACCTCGTCATGTTTGAGAACATTACAGCCGCCCCTGCCGACCCAATTCTGGGCCTGGCCGATCTGTTTCGCGCCGACGACCGCCCGGGTAAAATCAATCTCGGGATTGGTGTATATAAAGATGAAACCGGCAAGACCCCGGTTCTGACCAGCGTAAAAAAAGCTGAACAGTATCTGCTGGAAAATGAGACCACCAAAAACTATCTCGGCATTGATGGTATTCCTGAATTCGGTCGCTGCACGCAGGAACTGCTGTTTGGCAAAGGTAGCCCTATCGTTAGCGATAAGCGTGCTCGCACCGCGCAAACGCCTGGCGGCACCGGCGCGCTGCGCGTCGCGGCGGACTTCCTTGCTAAAAACACCGACGTGAAGCGCGTTTGGGTCAGCAATCCAAGCTGGCCGAACCACAAAAGCGTCTTTGGTGCTGCGGGCCTCGAAGTACGTGAATACAACTACTACAGCGCTGAAAAGCACGCGCTGGACTTCGACGCGCTGTTGGCTAGCCTGAACGACGCTCAGGCGGGTGATGTGGTGCTGTTCCACGGCTGCTGCCATAACCCAACCGGCATTGACCCTACGCTTGAGCAGTGGCAACAGCTGGCACAGCTTTCCGTTGAGAAAGGCTGGCTGCCGCTGTTTGACTTCGCGTACCAGGGCTTTGCTCGCGGTCTGGAAGAAGATGCGGAAGGCCTGCGTGCCTTTGCTGCACTGCACAAAGAGTTGATTGTGGCGAGCTCCTTCTCCAAAAACTTTGGCCTCTACAACGAGCGTGTGGGTGCCTGTACGCTGGTAACCGCCGACGCCGATACCGCCGACCGCGCCTTCAGCCAGATGAAGGCCGTTATCCGCGCCAACTACTCTAACCCACCGGCACACGGTGCATCCGTCGTAGCGACTATCCTTAGCAACGACGCTCTGCGTGCTATCTGGGAACAAGAGCTGACCGATATGCGCCAGCGCATCCAGCGCATGCGTCTGCTGTTTGTGAATACGCTGCAGGAAAAAGGGGCTAACCGTGACTTCAGCTTTATCACCAAACAGAACGGTATGTTCTCCTTCAGCGGCCTGACCAAAGAACAGGTTCTGCGTCTGCGCGAAGAGTTCGGCGTTTATGCCGTGGCCTCCGGTCGCATTAACGTTGCCGGGATGACCCCAGACAACATGGCGCCGCTGTGCGAAGCTATCGTCGCCGTACTGTAATATTCGAGTAGTCCGGATGAGGTGCGTAGCGCCGACTCCGGGTGGACATAAAAAAAGGCCGCATCAGCGGCCTTTTTGTTTTCTTACCAGACGGGAAGTTCATCCTGCAGGAACGGGTTATGCTGACGTTCATAACCAATCGTCGACATCGGCCCATGCCCGGCAATAAACTTCACGTCATCACCCAGCGGCAGCAGCTTGCGCTTGATAGCGTCAATCAGCTGCGCGTGGTCACCGCGCGGGAAGTCACTGCGCCCTACGCCACCTTTAAACAGCACGTCGCCGGAAATCAGCAACCGCGCATCATTATCAAAGAAGACCACATGACCTGGCGTATGCCCTGGGCAGTGCAGTACCTGCAGCTTCACGTTGCCCACGCTGACGGTGTCGCCTTCATTTAGCCAGCGATCTGGCGTCAGCGGCTGGCAGTCATCCAGACCAAACATCCGGCTTTGCGCCGGCAGGCCCTGCAACCAGAACTCGTCTTCTTTTTCCGGCCCAATCACCGGCACACCGTAGTGCTGTGCCAGTTCCGCCGCCGCACCCACATGATCAAGATGACCATGGGTCAGCAAAATTTGCTGCAACGTCACGCCAGCCTCGGTAACCTTCTGTTTAATGGTCTCAGCATCACCACCTGGATCGACCAGCGCCGCCAGTTTAGTTTGCTCACACCAGATCAACGAACAGTTCTGCGCGAACGCAGTGACCGGAATAATACGATAATTCATGCTGCTCCTGTTTATACTCAGCACCGTTCAGATACATCAGCGCATCTGAACTGTCGGGCGTAGAGTTACCAGTGCCGAACCGGACCGGTATCAATATGCACAAAGTTGCTACGTGGGTAATATCCTACACCACCTGCGCGCATAGATAACGCTGCTTTGCGTATATTACTTAAGGAAATACCTTCAATATGGAAATCCATTGCCTGACCTTTCGTGTGGTAGCTCTTTTTCGCTACCCCACTACTGTGCGCTCGCAGCTCATTATTGGTATCGAGGGAACGATACCCGGAGATTAATTGCACAGGCTTATTTGTTCCTAATAATCCCTGAAGGCGATAGAGCTGATCAAACAAAGAAGGATCGATGCTCTTTATTTTATTCGCGCGATAGTCACGGAAAAAATGGTTTAGTTTTGCTAATTCATCCTGAATATAGCCTCGGCCGTCAAAAAACTCGGCTTTTAGCAACTCGCCCGTATGTAGATTACTCAACGTTAAAATACGTGGACGAGGGGTCGAGAGGGTCGCAAGTGCAGGCGTGGGTAAGATGGCGGCAGCGCCAAGCGCAACCCCACCTAACGCCAGCAGTTTGCGGCGATTAGCGTCAAATTTGTCCATGATAATCAGGTCTACAGTCAGTAAATGTGATCGAAATATATGCACTTCTGGCGCACGTATTGCACCTTACCGGGCATCAAAGCCAGCGTCAAGGCGGCCTGTAGCGCAGAACCACCAGCCCCAAGCGTTCGGGGCTGGTATCTACGCTTTTTATTCGACCACTACATTACCTGAACTACTTCATTTATCTGATTAATTGTTCCGCTTTTGGCAGAATTTGTGCGCCGGATCGCGCCGTGACATCGTAATTGTAAATATCTGTTCGATATTGTGTCTGACCATCAGCGCCAACAAAGGCGGTCAGATAATAGAGATTAACCGGAATATTCTGCCGGATATTAACGTAACGCGTATTACCTTCCTTCAGCGCATCAGATATACGCGTGTCATTCCAGCCAGCATCCTGTAACAGCATATTTGCTAAATCAGAGGCTTTATTTACCCGTACGCATCCCGAACTTAATGCCCGCGCATCTTTCTGGAACAGATTATGGTTAGGCGTATCATGCAGATAAATCGCGTCTGAGCTTGGCATATTAAACTTATAGCGACCCAATGAGTTATGGTCGCCCGGCGCCTGCTGGAAACGGAACGGTAAATTCGACGGTGTGATCGTTGACCAATCCACGCGCCACGGATCGATGGTTTCTTTACTGTTCCACCCACGCAGCACGGTATAATTGTGGCGCTCCAGATACCCAGGGTCATTACGCAGCTTTGGCAGAATGTCGTTGCGCGCCAGCGTTGGTGGTACGTTCCACGGTGGGTTAACCACCACGTTATTCAGCGCACTGCTCATCATCGGCGTTTTCCGATCCGGACGCCCCACGATAACGCGTGAGGCCAGCGCTTCGCTGCCATTGAGGTAATAGACCAGCGAATACGCCGGAATGTTGACCATAATTCCGGTCGAGACTTTCCCCGGCAGCAGGCGCAGTCGTTGAATATTCAGCGCCAGCACGCCTGCACGTTCTGCGGAAGAGACGTTAAGCCAATCGCGCGTTGAAGCACCGATCACCCCATCAGCCCCTAAGCCCTGCGCCGCCTGGAAACGCTTAACTGCATCCACCAATTGACGATCGTAGGCCGCTGGTGCGTTCTTCGCGGCTTTTTTCGTTTTGCCGACGTTATCCCCCGGTAGCGGGATCGCTGGGCTGGTATCCAGTACGCCGTTACGCTGCAGAATTTCACGCAGCGCAGGCACATCGTTACTCCACTGTCCCGGCCGTAGCGCCGCCGTGGAGGTCAGTTTCGGCCACGGGCGGGTATCCCCCACCAGCGCCAGCAGCGCCTGATGCATTGCCGCATACTGCGGATGCTTCGGCGCCAATGCGGTAATAAACGACACCAGTGAGCCGTTATCCAGCGCCGTCTGCCATTTATTCAGCACCGACAGCGGCGGCGTCGCCAGGGTATAAGGTTTATCGCTGTATAGCCAGCGGTTGCCCTGAACCGGAATGCCGCTAATAAAGTGCAGATAGCCCATCAGCGCATCGGAGAGCACAACGTCGCGAGCCATGCCGCTGACGTTAGGATTCGTGAGCAGTTCAACCCATTGGGTAAACTGCGGCTGGAAACCGGCGATGGCCACTTCCGCCAGCTGCTGCTGGAAGGCGCGAACCGCCTCGCGGTTCTCCCACATCGGTTTCATCTCGCGGGCAGCGTAGAGCGTCACCAGCGGGTTCATATAGACGGGTTGATAGCCGGCAGGCAGCAGCGACTGGATCTCAGCACGGCTTTTCGCCGCCGCGCCATCCGCTAATGGCTTAGTGCCGACGAGGTTTGCCATCACGGGTGATTGCGCGCCCGGCTGGAGCAGCACCGGAGAAGGTTCTGCTGGCAGTGCGCTACTGTCAGACGGCACCAGTTCTGGCTCGCCCGCAGCAGCGGTAAACAGCGGAGCAAACGTCATTGCCAGACACAAACTTACCGCTGACAACCGACGACCATTTTCTTTTTTCAGCAACATCCCTTGCCCCCTGTTAAATATACGAAGACCCGTAACGTGGGCTCACTTTCAGTATATAAAGACAAAAACTATTTTGCCCGGTGAAATGTAAAGAAGTCTAAAGATAATAACGCGCTATAGGCTAAATACGGATAACAAAAAAGGCGACATAAATGTCGCCTTAGGTTCTGTTTTCGGATTAAACGCCATTTCCCGGGGTCGCTGCGCTCACCCGGGCGGTATACTACGATGCGTCGGCGGTGCCTGGCAGCGTTTCGGGCAACTGTGCGGCAAAACCACGCAGACCCACCACGTGAACGTGTTCGTGGTTATTCACCACTTTACGTACCAGTTTGTAGGTGGTGCCCTTCTCTGGGCTAATGTTTTCCGGCGCCGCGATAATCAGCTGCATCTCCAGACGTTCGCAGAGTTCGAACAGCGTGGCGATAGAGCGGGCATCCAGACGCGCCGCTTCATCGAGGAACAGCAGACGGCACGGAGACAGGTCTTTACCACGCAGACGACGCGCTTCATCTTCCCAGCTCTGTACCACCATCACCAGAATCGACATCCCGGTACCGATAGCTTCACCGGTCGACAGAGCGCCAGATTCCGCACGCAGCCAGCCGTCGGAACCACGGTTAACCTCAACTTCCATCTCCAGATAGCTACGGTAGTCGAGCAGCTCTTCACCGATGGTCTGCGGCGTACGCTGACCCATGTCGATTTGCGGATTCAGGCGCTGATACAGCTTCGCCAACGCTTCCGAGAAGGTCAGGCGATTGCTGTTAAACAGATCCTGATGCTGCTCGTGCTGTTCAGAAAGTACGTCCAGCAGCATCGAGTGCGTCTCACGCACGTTGACGTTCAGACGCACGCTGTTAACCTGGCCGAACGACACGCTCTGCAGGCCCTGGTTCAGCTGGCGAATACGGTTCTGCTCGCGCTGAATGGTCTTGCGGATAATGTTCGCAACGCTTCGGGAGCTGATCGCCAGTTTCTGTTCGCGGTTGGTCAGCTCTTCCGTCAGACGGCTCAGTTCGATTTCCATCTGTTCGATGGCCTCAACCGGGTCGTCGGTGCGGATAATATCCTGGCGAATACGCTCGCGCAGGTGCTGGTAAACGGCAACGAAGAACTGGATCTTACGTTCCGGACGTTTCGGGTCTTCCGACATGCGCAGGACATCGCGCAGGTGTTCGTTATCCGCGACGGCCAGGCGCAGCGCACCCAGCGCCTTATCCGACATGGAACGCAGATCGTCGGCGGAGAGGTAGGCCAGCTCGCGGCGGTGCAGACGACGTTCAACGTTGTTGTCTTTCACCAGACGCATCACCGCACACCAGCCCGCTTTCGCGCTCACCACCTGTTCGCGCATTTCGAGATAATCGCGTTCCAGCTTGCGCAGCTTACGAGTCAGGTTATCCATTTCCGCTTCGCAGAAGGTCAACGCTTTTTCCAGCTGATTGCGGCGCGCACGGTTGTTGCTCAACTGCGCGTGCAGTTCATCGCGACGAATACGCGCGCGCTCTTCGGCACCCGCATCGGCACGCACGCCAATATCTTTCAGCTCTTTATAGAGATCGTTGAGCAGCTCTTTTTTGGTGTCATAGGAGCTTTTCAGCGATGCCAGCACCTGGCTGTACTGACTCACCTGGGCAGCGTGGGTACGTAGCGCTTCACGGGCGCGGCTACGCTCGCTTTCCGCCTGTGCCAGACGTTCGCGCAGTTTTTCGTTCAGATCGCTATTGCCGGAGAGCATCTCCGCCGAATCGGAATAACCAAAGTGCGCACGACGCTGCACCACTTCCGTCAAGGCAAACGCCTGCTGACGTGCTTCACGCTGCACCTGCTGCGACCAGGCATAATCTTCTTTCAGCTGTTCAAACTGCTCCGGGTCGTTCTGCAGAACAGCAACGATCGGCTCCAGTTTGGCCAGCTGGTTGCCGTGCTGTTGGATGAAGCGCGCGGCTTCCTGAGCTTCGTCCAGACGCTCCTGGATTTCTTCCACGCGGTCGGCCAGCGTCTCGTCAGCCAACAGGCTCAGACGTGGCAGCAGGCGGTTAAGCTGGGCCACGCCCTCTTTCGCCTGTTCGTACTGCGCCTGCTGCTGCTGATTGTCGCTTTCATGGCTGCTGAGCGCACGTTCCAGTTCATTGCGACGGGTGTTCAGTTTGCGGATTTCCGCTTCTGGATCGTCCTCAAACGCTACCGACAGATGGCTGCCGATAAAGCGACTGAACGCCTGATGCAGACGCTGGGTTTTCTGTACGTCGAACGACAGGGTCGCAAAACGTTCGGACAGCCCTTCACGCTCGGCGTGCAGGCTCTCAATGCGGCTTTCGCGCGCAGCACGACCAAACAGCGGTAGCGATGGGAAGCGGGAGTAACGCCACTGGCGGTCGGAGGTTTTTACCACCACCGCTTTTTCCAGCTCATCGACGTTGAATACGCTGTCATCGAAGGACTGCGGATCCCCTTCAATCAGATAGAGATCTTCCGGGCAATCCTCCAGCCCTTCCAGATACTCAGCGATCTGCGACAGATCCGGCACTACGATAGCGTGGCGAGACGGCCCGTACAGCGCGGAGAAGTACGGCGCATCATCGAGGCTGACGTCATCATAAATCTCGGACAGCAGCACGCCGCCAAAACGTTCCGCCAGCGCATTCAGGCGCGGGTCTTCGGAACCGCCAGGCTGGCTAAGACGCTCAATTTCGTCATCCACCGCACGTTTGCGCGCGCCAACTTCGTCACGTTCCACGATGGCTTCGCGTTCACGTTCCAGCAGTTGTTGCAGGTATTCGGTCACATCCTGGCTGGACTCAAACTGCTCGCCACTCTGTTCACACAGCTGGTTTAAGCTGTTTTGCGCTGCCAGCCAAACCGGCGCGCGGTGCATCAACGCAGAGATGCGCGATTGCAGCTGTTCCTGTTCCTGGCGCAGCGCCATACGCTGTTCGCGCGCATCGGTTACGCAGTCGCTCAGCGCAGCAATACGTGCTTCCAGCTCGTGATGCAGCTTTTCGAGTTCGTCGATGCCGTACTGTTTGCCCTGACGTTTGCAGAAGTCAGCCAGCAGACGTTCAGCTTCCTGCTGCTCGCGCAGACGCTGTTCCAGCTCGTTCAGGCGGCTGCGCAGCGGCTGCGCCTGCTCTGCCAGATGACGCTGGTTAACGCCGTCGCGCAGCAGCTCACGCGCCACGTCCCAGGCTTCATTACGTGCCAGCGGCCCGTTAATGGCTTCAACAATCTGGAATGCCTGTTCAAACTGGCTGTGCGCGGTCTGTGAAACGCTCATTTTCTGTTCGAGCGTCAGCAGTTTTTCGGTTGCTTCCTGCTCTTTAGCCTGGAAGGTTTCCAGCCATTCATCCGCACTTTCTGGCGTTAAATCCGGCAGATGACAGAGCGCTTTCGCACGCTCCAGCGCCTGCAGCGCCTGAGTGTACTGAATAGCGCGCGTCTGCTGTACGTCCAGCGCCTGCTGGTAGTCAGCGAGCTGGCTTTTCAGCTCATCCACTTCCAGCTCGGCGGCTTCGGCGCGCGCTTCGTTCTCTTCCTGCTGCTCGGCGGCTTCGGCGACTACTTCGTTCTGTTCTTCCAGACGAATTTGCAGCTCATCTAAGTCCGCTTCATAGCGCTCAATTTTTTCCTGCTGGCGCAGTGCGGTCTGCACCAGGTTCAGATGGTCGCTGGCGGCCTGATGATCGGCTTCCAGATCCCCTTCTGCCCCGTTGTGCTCCTGTAACTCACGGGCCATATCGACGTGCTTATACTGCTCGGCCGCCAACTGAGAGCGGGAGGTGAACAGTTCGCGGCGATATTCCAGCGCCTTATCAAGGTGTACACGACGTTCGTTGGCATGACGCATATAGTCCGCGGCAACGTAGTCGGTCGCTTCAGAAATCAGGTGCTTAAACAGGTCGCGGTCAGATTGGGTGACGCGAATGGCTTCCAGCGTCATGCGGTTTTCACGCAGCGCCGCTTCCATGTCCTGGAACGCTTTACGCACGCCGCTGTTTTCCGGCAGCAGGTAGTCACGCAGCGAGCGGGTAATGGCGCTGGAGATACCGCCGTACAGCGATGCTTCAATCAGGCGGTAGAATTTACTACGGTCGGACGCAGAGCGCAGACGGCGAGCGACGATGCCCAGATCGAACATCAGCGCATGGTAGTCGGTAATCGAGTTGAACTGCTTGAACTGCACGCCTTCGATGGTATCGAGCTTGTCTTTCAGCTCCTGCAGGCTCAGCACGCGCGCCTGACGTTCGTTCATCGTTTCGGTCAGCAGCTGCGTCGGCTGGATGGAGGTCGGCAGACCCTGAATAGCAAACGGCTTGATATCGACCTTACGGTCGCGCCCGGCAACCTGCTGCAGACGTACGCCAACGACCACGCGCTGGTGACGCGAGTTCATCACATCCAGTACCGAGTAGCAGACCCCGGCTTTCAGCTTACCGTGCAGGCCTTTATCGCGAGAACCACTGGTGGCCCCGGCTTCCGTGGTGTTACGGAAGTGCAGCAGGGTTAAATCTGGGATCAACGCCGTGACGAAGGCTGCCATGGTGGTGGATTTGCCGGCACCGTTACCGCCCGAGAGCGTGGTCACCAGTTCATCTAAGTCGAAGGTACGGGCAAAGAACCCGTTCCAGTTAATCAGCGTTAGCGAACGAAATTTACCGCGATCGATCATTACTCTTCCTCCCCGCTATCCTGCTGATTGTCGTCGTTCTCGTCATTGAGCTGCAGATGGTTTTCGATAGCCATCGCTTCGCCATCGCGGATCATGCGCAGCTGCGCTTCCCGCGCGTCATCGCCGGAGCGAACGTCAGCACCGAAGCGGAACACCGATTCGGTAATGCGGAATTTGCTGCTGTCGTGACCCATAAACCACACCATCCCAAGACGGCGCAGGCGGTTGAGCGAGGAACGCACCTTCTCCTGCAGTTTCTGACGGTCGAGGTCAGAACCCGTGGAGCGGTTGTTGACCAGCTTCAGCAGTTTGGCTTCGTCGGCCAATGCCAGCAGTTCGTCATACAGTTCCTGCTGGGTGAAGATGCCTTCGTTAGCCAGACGCTCCGGGCTGAGGTAGAGGTAGCAAAGGATTTTGCCGACCATCATGTCCAGTTCGGATAAAACCGAGCGCGGAATCAACGTGGTGGAACGCGGACGCAGGTAGAAGAACCCTTCCGGCGCGCGGATAAGCTCCACGTTATAACGAGCATAAAACTCTTCCAGATACTCCTGGAAATCCATCAAAAAGGCGTGGTTGTCCAGTTCATCCAGACCGATATGACGACCACCGCGCAGCGCGCTATCCAGCGCAGGGAAAAGGGGGTTGGCCAGGGCCTGTGCCAGTTTAACCGGCATCACTTGTTCAATATTTGTCGATGACATGCGCCTGTACCTTGGCTCCGTAATCATTAATCGACTGCCATTTAGCCGGCAGTCCGGTGAAATCGGCTTGCGCCACGCCCAAACGTACCGCCTGGTCTACCACGATCCTCGCCACGTCGAAGTGACGCGCGCGCGGGTACTGCACCAGGTACTCTTTCACCACCAGACCGAGGTCCAGCGGCAGCTGTTTGGTTCGATAAATAGCCAACTGTTCTTCAATTAGCGCGGCGAGCTGTTCGCGAATTTCGTTAAATTCTTCGTACTCTAAATCCGGCGGAAGTTCCCCGGTGACCTCTTCATCGCGCAACGTCATCTCTTCATCACGCATGTCCAGCAGACGGTCGGCGCTGGCGTAGGTGAGCGCCCACGGCGCGTCGAAATAAGACTGCACCGACTGGCGCAGACGCTGGGCAAAGACGCGGTTTTTATCCATATCGATAGCGGTACGGATAAATTTATGCACGTGGCGGTCATAGCCAATCCACAGGTCAATCGCCTGTTGGCCCCAGCTCACGATGCGGTCAAGTTTGCTTTGTAGATCGAATACCAGCCGGTCGACAAAGTGCAGATCGTTATGGCTCAGCGTCGCATCCTGAATGCGCAGCAGATTAGCCTGCAGCTTATCGCCCGCCGCATCCAGCGTATCCTGCAGTTCGCGCAGGGTGCCGGACGTTTCAGAGAGCAGCAGTTCACAGCTGGAGATTGCCGCGCGCCAGTCTTTATTCAGCAACTGCGCGATGTCATCTTTCACCGACTGCTGCTGTTCATCCATGATGCGCTGCGTCAGATCGATACTGTCAAAAATCTCCGCCACCGAATACTTCAGCGGCGCGTAGACGTTACGGTGCCAGTGGAATTCATCACCACCCTCGTCAGCAGAATCCGCTGCGCGCTTCAATTCGCTGGCGACAATCGACAGCTGCATGGAGAGGCGCAGGGTAGAAAATTCACGCTGGCGAATATAGTAGTCGGTAATGCCAATCCCCAGCGGGGTCAGACGATAGATGGCGTTCCCTTCCGTGATTTCGCTGGTAAAGCGGTTCAGCAGACGTTGGCGAACCAGGTCGTTAATCGCGTTATTGGCGCGAGTGCCGATGGTTTCACTGGTTTGCTCAAACGCATCACTGACGTGACGGAACGCATCCACCAGCTCGCCTTCCGTCATTTCACCTTCCAGTCGCTCACCGTTCAGCGTTGCAATAGCCAGCAAAAATGAGAGCCTATCGACAGGTAGCGAAATGGCGAAATCATTTTTCCTGGCCCAAGCAACCAGTTCGGGGACTGTCTGGGAAAATTCACTCATCGTTTTTCCTTGTTTCTGTCTGCGGCTTCAGCGCGGTGACATGAATATAGCGCCCCAGGCTAATATACGGTTCCTGGCGGCAATAGCGCGTTTCAAGCTCCAGCAAAATGTCAAAGCTGTTCTTTTGCATCTGCTTATCGCGCAGGTAATCATGAAACACCCGCACGCCGGTTTTCCCGTTAATTTGCCAGCCCATCTCTTCCAGCCAGCCATAGACCAGCTGCGGGTCACGCGGGTAGTTCGGCGACAGCGTGCGTCTTTTCTTTTTCGGCATGCCTAACGCCACATAATCGAAGTTGCCGACCACCATGTTACGCATCAACAGGCCGTTTGCATTGTAGAACATTAATGATAATGTGCCGCCCGGACGAAGCACCGACCACAACGTTTTGAGCACGTCCTGCGGTTCGGCCACCCACTCCAGCACAGCGTGAAACAATATCAGATCAACCGGGCTTTCCAAATGCTCCGCCACGTCCTGGACCGCGCATTGTACGAAATGCATGTTGTGGCTCACACCTTTCTCGCTGGCGGCCTGAGTTGCTCGATCGATCATTTCAGCGGAAAGGTCGCACAGCGTTACATGGTGCCCGCGCTCCGCCATTTTGATGGCTGTCTGGCCTTCACCACCGCCGGCATCCAGGATACGCAGCGGCTGCGGCCCCATTTTCGCCAGCAGGGCGTCAAGATCTTGCCACAGAATAGCCTGGCGCAGCTGTCCCTTCGTGGTGCCGTATATATTGCGGGAAAACTTATCCGCAATGTCATCGAAATTGCGATCCTTCACAGGACATCCTCACATCGCCAGTGGCAAAGGGGCTATTTTGTCACACCCACGGCGATAATGAAGCTATCTGGTGTAATATCGCTGCATTCATACGGTCGGATGGTTAAAAAAGGTACGGTACCGGATGCTTTTTACGCTGAAAAAGTATATCGGCGGCATGATGCTGCCACTGCCTCTGCTTCTATTGTTGATAGGTTTGGGAATAATCCTGGTCTGGTTCACCCGCTTTCAAAAATTGGGTAAAGCCGGTATTACCCAGGGATGGTTAGCCCTACTGCTGCTCAGCCTGCAACCTGTAGCCGATGGGCTACTCAAACCGATTGAGGATAAGTATCCCACCTGGCGCGGCGAACAACCGGTGCAGTATGTGGTTGTGCTCGGCGGTGGATACACCTGGAACCCGGAATGGGCGCCAAGCTCGAACCTGATAAATAACAGCCTGCCGCGACTGGCGGAAGGCATGCGCCTGTGGCAGGCCAATCCAGGCTCGAAAATAGTCTTTACCGGCGCACGGGCCAAAACCAACACGGTGAGTACCGCAGAGGCGGGAGCTCGAGTGGCTGAAAGTCTGGGCGTACCACGCAGCGAGATTATCGTGCTGGATACGCCGAAAGATACCGAAGAAGAAGCGAGCGCCGTGAAGGCCGCGATCGGCGATGCGCCGTTCCTGCTGGTCACCTCCGCCTCGCATCTGCCGCGCGCCATGATCTTCTTCCAGCACGCCGGATTGCATCCGCTGCCCGCTCCGGCCAACCAGCTAGCCATTACGTCACCGCTCAACCCGTGGGAACGCGCGATCCCCTCCCCGGTCTGGCTAATGCACAGCGACCGGGTCGGATATGAAACGCTGGGGAGAATCTGGCAGTGGCTGAAAGGAGATTCAGGCGAGCCAGGGGCGCAGTGACGTTGCAGCAAGATCAAAGTTGGCGCGGTTGAATTTGCCAGTATTGACCAGCTTGTCGACTTCATCCCATAACAGGTAGAGCCAGCGCCGCCAGAGAAACGCTTCCGCCACCGGCGCGCGCTGGAGATAGTGCCAGAGCAGCTGTTCCGCTTGCCCGCTTTCGTGCAGACGGAACAGTTCATACTCCCGTGGCGCCCAGAGAATCGCCCCCGGCCCCACCATCGCCAGCAGCTGGTCGCTACGTGAATCTTTCAGCATGCTGCGCAGGGTCAGATGCCCATGCACCAGCACGCAGTTATCGCTAAAACCGTCAAACAGCGTGTCCAGACACTCGCGAGTACGGAACAGCAGCCGCTTATCCTGCATGGTCAGGCCGGTGTTCTGATAGAGATTGAGCGTCCCCCACAGCACCTCAATGCGCTGGCGATACCAGTGCGGCCAGCTGTTTTCCTGCGTGCCGTCGACAAAGCCCACGCTGCCCGAACTGTCGACCCGATGCCATGCCAGCAGCGCTTCAACGATTTGATCTTTCAGCGCATCCCACCGCTGCGGGTTGCGTGTTGGCGCCTCCACCGGCACGCCGCGCAGACGCTCAAGCAGTAGCACATCCGGCCCGGGATGCTCTTCATGAGTCATAACCCCATACACCACCGGCATGCGTACGGTACCGCTGCGCGCCAGCATGGATATTTTCCACGCCAGCTGACGCGCCACACCCGGCGATGAAAAGCTCCGCGCCACCAGCGGCATGGGATTCCCTTCGGCATCATAAAGCGACCACAGCGCGGTATCCGTCTGCTCGTTGATACATTCCACGCGGCTGAGCGGTTCGCCCAACAGGTGGCTGAGTTCTGCACGTAGCTGTTCCATGTCGATTACCCCTATAAAAGCCATTGCTTTCATAATGAGCATATGAAAAGTGAATTTCACCAGACAAGATCAAAATTGCAACAGAAAGTCAGGAAATACTCAGGCGAGAATGCCCCCCACGATGGAGGGGCAGGAGGATTACTTCAGCTCGGCGCGAACGCGCTCCAGATCTTCTGGCGTATCAACGCCCGTTCCCGGCACTTCTTTCGCCACGGCAACGTGAATTTTTTCGCCGTACCACAGCACGCGCAGCTGTTCGAGCATCTCAATGTGCTCCAGCGGACTCGGCGCCCAGGTTACGTAACGGCGAATAAATCCGGCACGGTAGCCGTAGATGCCAATGTGGCGCAGCAGCGTGTCGCCAATTTCCTCACGGCTTTTGGCAAAACGATCGCGATCCCACGGGATGGTGGCGCGGGAGAAGTAAAGCGCATAGCCGTCCTTGTCCATCACCACTTTCACTGCATTCGGGTTAAAGGCTTCTTCTGCATCATGAATCGGTACCGCCAGCGTTGCCATACCAGAGTGGCTGGCCGCCAGGTTTTCCGCCACCTGACGGATAATAACCGCTGGGATCATCGGCTCGTCGCCCTGGACGTTAACGATGACGGTGTCGTCGCTGAAGCCGCATTTCTCGACCACTTCCGCCAGACGTTCGGTCCCGGACTGATGATCGGCACGTGTCATGCAGACTTCACCGCCCGCCGCTTCAACGGCTTTTGCCACTTCAGCATGATCGGTTGCCACGATGATGCGATCGGCCCCGGATTCGCGTGCGCGCTCCAGTACGTGCACAATCATCGGCTTACCGTTGATATCCTGTAACGGTTTACCCGGCAGGCGCGTAGAGGCAAAGCGAGCCGGAATAATCACGACAAAGCTCATGGGCGATTCTCTTCAGCAGCTAAAGCGCGGGCTTCGTTTTCCAGCAACACGGGGATACCGTCACGCAGGGGAAACGCCAGATTATCAAGTTTGCAAATCAGTTCTTGCTTGTCCTGGCTGTAGTAGAGTTTGCCGTTGCAAACCGGGCAGGCAATAATTTCAAGTAGACGGTGATCCATGGTTCCTCCTGATGGGCCGAATCGAAAACCAGTGCAGCATATCATAGAGCGCTACCGGCCTGCGTCAATCTCCCAACCGTGTCGTTGTTCACTAAAGATTTTTTCAGCAACCGTACCCAGCGTCACCCGCGTCGCCCCCTGCCAGCGCGCAAAATCGTTAATCGCCAGCATCAGTCCCTTTTCAAGCTGCTGGCTAACGCGTACGCCCGTTTCCAGGTACAGAGCAAAAATCTCCAGCACGCCGTCCGCACGATGCATTTTGCTGTCCATACGTCCGACGATCTCCCCGCGATGCAGCAACGGCAGTACAAAGTAGCCGTACTGGCGTTTCGGTGCCGGCGTGTAGCACTCAAGGCGGTAGGAGAAGTTGAAGAACTGTTCTGCTCGTTTGCGATCCCAAACCACGGGATCAAACGGTGAAAGCACTGCGCTGTGCGTGGCATTGAGCTTACCTTCCAGCGCTCGCGTCAACTCCGGCTGTAGGCTATGGTGAACCCACATTTCGCCAAGCTGGTCGACGTTAACCGGAACCACCAACTGCCGTTCCTGCCAGCCGGCCAGCAGTGCGGCGAAGTCTGGTCGACGCAGGCGATAATAGTCAGCCAGCCACTCGGGGCGAAAAATGCCCAGGCTGCGGGCGCTGTTTTCCAGCATCGCGGCTTCAGCCTGCGGTTGCGGCAGCGCTTGTTTCTTATCATCCCAATGCGGCATAACCCGTTCAGTCAGGTCGTAGACGCGCTGGAAGTTGCGCCGCGCGATAACCATCACCTCCCCGGCGGTAAACAGCCCTTCGAGGTGGCGCTTGTGCGGTTTCCACTCCCACCATCCACTCTCCCCTTTACGCGGATGGGTAAAATCGGCCGAGCGAACCGGGCCATTTTCAGCAATATGGGATTTCAGCGCCGCGATATCCTCGGCATGTTCGTCCATCCAGCTTTGATGGTATTTCCAGCCCATTTTATGCGGCGACAGCATACGATGACGAACCAGCGGAAAGTCGCTGCGCGGCAGGAAGCAGGCTTCGTGCGCCCAGTACTCCATCAGCTCGCCGCGAGACAGCGCATCATCAAGCCAGGTTGATGGGTAGGCACCAAGGCGGCTGAACAGCACCAGATAGGGGCTGCGCGCCACCACGTTGATGGTGTCTATCTGCAACAAGGACATTTGCCGGATGGTCTGGAGAATATCGCCCGTTTTGGGCTGACGGCGCGGGCGGGTAAGCAGCCCCTGCGCTGCAAGGTGAAGATGGCGCGCGGCACGAAGAGTAAGGTGCAATTCAGACATGCGGACTCCCCAGACGATCGCGCGCCGCCGTTTAGCGTCGAGCGAGGGTAATCAGTTCCTGAAGCAGCGTCTGCGCGCGGTCACCGGAAAGTACGGCATCGACCGGCAGATACCACCAGTTTTTCTGCGCAAAGTGACGGCATTTGACCGCGTCTTTTTCCGTCATGATAAGCGTTTGCCCTGGCGAAACCAGCGCCTGAACATCTGCTTCGGTTAGCGCCTGATGATCCGCTAACGCAACCGTACGGACCGGATTCACACCACAGGCGTTCAGCGTGGCAAAAAAGCGTGGAGGATGGCCAATACCGGCCATCGCCACCGCGTTTTGTAGGTTCGACACGGGCTGGCGTTCGCCGGTCAGCAGATTAATGGCATCACCAGGCTGCAGCGTCATCGGAATTTCACCCGACTGCGCGTTGCCGCCGTTTACGATACGGGCATCCACCGTTTCCAGTCTTGACGCCCGCTCGCGCATCGGCCCCGCGGGCAGCCACCAGCCGTTACCAAAGCGGCGCACGCCGTCGATAACCACAATCTCTTTATCACGTGCCAGCCGATAGTGTTGCAGGCCATCATCGGTGACAATCAATTGCAGGTCGTGAGCCACCAGCAGCGCTTTCACCGCATCGACTCTTACCGGAGAGACCGCTACAGGCGCGCCGGTGCGCTGGAAAATCAGCACGGGTTCATCACCCGCCTGCGCCGTGGTGGTTTCAGCGGTTAATAGCAGCGGATAATGCTCCGCTTTACCGCCGTAGCCACGCGACACCACGCCAACACGAATGCCCTGACGCTGAAGTTGCTCCACCAGCCAGATAACCACCGGCGTTTTACCGTTGCCGCCCGCCGTGAGGTTTCCCACCACAACCACCGGGCACGGCGCGCGCCAGGATTTCTTAATGCCTAGCTGGTAGCACAGGCGAATGATGCCGCTCACCAGGCCATATAGCCAGGAGAGCGGCAGCAGTAAACGCCAAAACGGCGATTCGCCCGACCAGATTTTCGCTATCATTCGCCAAACTGCATTTTGTGCAGCTGCGCGTAGACGCCGCGATGCGCCAACAGGTCAGTATGGCTACCGCGTTCCACAATCTGACCATCTTCAACCACGATAATCTCGTCAGCTTGTTCAATGGTCGACAGGCGGTGGGCGATAACCAGCGACGTGCGGTTTTTCTGCAGTTCGTCGAGGGCCGCCTGGATTGCACGTTCGGATTCGGTATCCAATGCCGAGGTTGCTTCATCGAGGATCAGGATAGGGCTATTGCGCAGCAGCGCGCGCGCAATGGCGATACGCTGGCGCTGGCCGCCGGAAAGCAGCACGCCGTTTTCGCCAATAATCGTATCCAGACCGTTATCCATCTTATTGATAAAGTCCATCGCATAAGCCATACGCGCGGCTTCTTCAATCTGCTCACGGCTGAACTCGTCGGTTCGAGCGTAGGCAATATTGTTCGCCACCGTATCATTGAACAGGTGCACGTTCTGCGATACCAGCGCAACCTGATTACGCAGCGAAGTCAGCTTATACTCCCGCAGGTCGTGACCATCGAGCAGGATTTCGCCTTTATCAATGTCGTAGAAGCGGGTCAGCAGGCTGGCGATGGTCGATTTACCCGAACCTGAACGCCCTACCAGAGCGACCGTTTTGCCTTCCGGAATAGCCAGATTGATATTTTTCAGCGCCGGAGTTTCACGACCAGGATAGGTGAACGTCACATTGCGGAATTCAACGTTGCCTTTCGCACGCTCAACGTCCAGCTTGCCTTCGTCTTTTTCCTGCTCGCTATCAAGGATGGAGAACAGCGTCTGACAGGCCGCCATCCCACGCTGAAACTGCGCGTTGACGTTGGTTAACGACTTCAGCGGACGCATCAGCGCAATCATGGAAGAGAAGACCACGGTGATGGTACCGGCCGTCAGGGTTTGCATCACGCTAGGGAAGCTTGCCGCGTACAGCACGAACGCCAGCGCCAGCGAAGCAATCAACTGAATAATCGGGTCAGAGATAGAGGACGCAGAGACCAGCTTCATACCCTGCAAACGCATTCTGTTGCTGACCTTATCAAAGCGGTTGGTTTCCACCTGCTGGCCACCGAACATCAGCACTTCTTTATGCCCTTTCAGCATCTGTTCAGCGCTGGTGGTCACCTGACCCATGGTGTTCTGCATGTTTTTACTGATGTTACGGAAACGCTTAGAGACAACACGAATAGCGATCGAAACAATAGGTGCCAGAACGATAAGAATGATCGACAGCTGCCAGCTGTAATAGAACATCATGATAAACAGGCCAATGATAGATGCCCCTTCACGCACCACAGTAATCAGCGCGTTAGAAGAAGATGAAGCCACCTGTTCAGAATCATAAGTAATACGCGACAGCAGTGTACCGGTCGACTGTTTATCGAAGAAAGAGACCGGCATTCCCATCATATGACCGAATAACCGGCGACGCATGGTCATCACGACCTTGCCGGAAACCCAGGAGATACAGTAACTAGAGATGTAGCTTGTGATGCCGCGCAGGACCATCAAGCCAATAACGACCAGCGGCATCCACAGCAGCACTGAGCGATCCGTTTTACCAAAACCATCATCCAGTAACGGTTTAAGAAGCGATAGCATGAAGGTATCGCTGGCTGCGTTAAGAATTAACGCAACGCCCGCCACGAGTAGCCCTGCTTTGTACGGCGCAATAGTCGGCCAGAGTCGGCGGAAGGTCTGCCACGTGGAGAGATCTTTGTCGTTCTGCATTCAAAAAACCAGCTTGTGTTGAAATAGCCGCATATTCTACCCGTTATCGCGAGTCTCGCCAAACCACTGATGATACCAACGAGGTAAAAGTTGATCTCGTAAGCCTTCGATACACCAGCCATTCGCACTGAATGTCACGGTTATCTGCCCCTGGTGCGGGGTATCAAACCAGGCATATTGGCGCTGGAGATAGCGAGTCTTCACCTTTGCAGAAGGCAGTCGCCACGCGTTATAGCGGGATGCGGAAGCCAGAGCGGCAGCGCCGCCCACCCGTTGTATCAGTGCCATACCCGAGGAAGTCGAGCTGCCATGATGTGGAACCTGAATAATTGTAGACGCAAAAGATTGCCAGAAACGGCTAATCATGGCCATTTCTGCCGATAATTCAATATCTCCCGTCAGCAGAATACTGTTCTTCCCATCATCTACCCTGACCACACACGACCCGTTATTACCTTTGGCGGGCTGCCCCGGCAGCGGCCAGAGCACCTGAAAGGTGAGTCCCTGCCACTGCCAGCGATCGCCACGAGCGCAGGGTTGATGACCCGCCCACCCCAACGGACTTTTGATCCACGCCTGCGGCCAGGCTTTTTGTAATGATAGCAATCCACCGCGGTGATCCAGATGATCGTGGCTGAGAATGATTCCCTGCGGCGTCAGTTGATGCCAGCGTAGCCAGGGAATAATCAACTGCTCACCGCTATCGCCCTCCGGCCAAGCCAGGCCAGTATCATAGAGTAGCGCTTTATCCCCCCGAGAAATAACCATCGCCAGCCCCTGTCCTACGTCCAGCATGGTGACCTGCCAGCGATCTGGCGGCATTTTTCGCCAGATGGGAAAAGAGAGCAGTACGCACATTGAGAGTACCAACGCGGGATACCGAAGCCAACCGTGTAGGCGCCACAACGCTAATGCCATCCACGGCAGCAGAGAAACCGCTTGCCATGCGCTCCCAATATTCCACCACCCCGCAGGTAGCATACGTAAATAGTGAAATACCGCCGACATGACTCCATTGGCTGCATGCCAGACCACCATTTCCAGTGAGCTCGGCCCGCATAGATGCATTAGCATAGCAAACAGAATCAACGGGACCGCCACGAACGTCACAACCGGAACCGCAATCAGGTTTGCTACAAGCGATGTCGTGCTGACGCCATGAAAAAGTAGGCTCTGCAGCGGCGCCAGCAACAGCATAAGCCCCAGTTGCAGGTGAATAAGGCCCACCAACGGGCGCAGCATACGTGGATAACCTTCGGTTGGCAGCGGAGCCCATTGGTACCAGAAGATAAGTGTGGCGACGGCAAATGCCGACAGCCATAAACTATCGGAAAGCACCGCAAGCGGGTCGATAAACACAATTGCCGCCAGACAGCAAAGCCACACCTCCCACCCCGTCCAGCGTCGCCCACTCAGGCGTAAGGCGCACCAGATCAGCGCCGCCACAATGGTTCGTAGCGCTGGAGGCTGCATTCCGGTCAACCACGCATAGGCAAACCCGCTCACCAGCGAAATGATTAACGGCAATCGCCAGTTGATAAGCCAACCGGGCAGGAAAAACTGGATACCGCGGATAAGCAGCCAGCCAAGCGATGCGCCCAGTGCGATATGCAGCCCGGAAATCGCCATAAGGTGTGATGTTCCGGTCTCCTGCATGAGCGTTTTGATCTCCGGCGATACCGACAGCCGTTCGCCCATACCCAGCGCCAGCATCACCTCACGCCACTGAAATCCATCCAGCGTCGTTTGCAGCGAAGCAAGGTACCGAGCGCGCAGGTTACAGCGGCTATCCAGTACCTGCGCCGTCACCATACGGCCGGTTAACGGGCGGTGTTGCGACAAGGCGTAGCGCTGGGCGTCAAATCCACCCTCGTTAAGCTGCCCATGCACCGCCCGGGCGCGAATCGTCATACGCCAGCGCTGGCCCACGCAGGGTGGTAGCGGCATATAGTTGCCATACAGTGTAATCAGGGGACTGGGAAACAGGCGTTGCCCATCCAGGTGCGTTATCTTTCCCTGATGCGTCGTTTGCCCATCACTCTGCGTCAGGACCATCTCAACCTGACGGTTTTTTCCTGGGATAGCCTCAGCGGACCATTGCATCTGCCATGCCGACAGCACGCCCCAACAAAACATCAGACCGATAATGCTTACAGCTCTCCCTGAAGGCACACACAGGCCTAGCGCTATCAGCGCCGCGATAGCGAAATAGATAATACTAAGAGAGGGTAAATCTGGCAGTACGGTCAGCGGCAAAATGCCAGCTAACGTGCAGCAGGCGAGCCCAGGTAAACGCATCAACACCTCCTTGTTTTCTGGAGTGTCGCGCGTGCAGATCGTCCTGTCGTGCCGCAATTATTCCCATTGCGAAGCGGATTCCAAAGAAGATTCGGGACGTGCAGAAATAACAATGAAAATGCGGGAGGGATTCCAGATAGCAGCCCAGAGCCGAACCGCAGATATGAAAAAAGCACCCGCAGGTGCTTTTCTCTCAACCAAGTTTATCGCCAGACGGCGGACGAAACTCAATCGTAAATATTGGCGCGATCGCGCAGTTCTTTACCCGGCTTAAAGTGCGGCACGTACTTGCCTTCCAGTTCCACTTTGTCGCCAGTCTTCGGGTTACGCCCGGTACGTGGTGCTCTGTAGTGCAGAGAGAAGCTGCCGAAACCGCGGATTTCAATACGCTCACCCTGTGCCAGGGTAGAAGCCATATGCTCCAGCATCTCTTTCACCGCATCTTCCACTGCCTTAGCAGGGATATGGGATTGCTGGCTGGCAAGTCTTTCAATCAATTCTGACTTGGTCATGATTCCTCCGGTTTCCTTTCAAGGAAAATTAGCTAACAGCTTATTAAACAAGGGCGGCCGTAGCCGCCCTTTGTGCTAGATTACAGGCCGAAACCTGCAATCTGTCAAGTAAACTCATCACATTTCAGGTTGTTAAACCCGAATGCGTAAGATTACTCGCCTTTAGCTGCTTTGAATGCTTCAGCCATTGCGTTGGAGAAATTGCCTTCTTCCTGTTTGTTGTTAACAGTAGCGATTGCATCTTTCTCGTCAGCTTCGTCTTTAGCACGTACGGACAGGCTAATTGCGCGGTTTTTACGATCAACACCGGTGAATTTAGCTTCAACGTCGTCGCCAACGCTCAGAACCAGAGTTGCATCTTCAACGCGGTCACGGGATGCTTCAGAAGCACGCAGGTAACCTTCAACGCCGTCGGCCAGTTCTACGGTTGCGCCTTTAGCGTCAACTGCAGTGACTTTACCGTTAACGATAGCGCCTTTCTTGTTCAGAGCAACCCAGTTGTTGAACGGATCTTCTGCGAGCTGTTTAACGCCCAGGGAGATACGTTCACGTTCTGCGTCAACCTGCAGAACAACTGCAGCGATTTCGTCGCCTTTTTTGTATTCACGAACTGCTTCTTCGCCTGCAACGTTCCAGGAGATGTCAGACAGGTGAACCAGGCCGTCGATGCCGCCGTCCAGGCCGATGAAGATACCGAAGTCAGTGATAGACTTGATTTTACCTTCAACACGGTCGCCCTTGTTGTGGGTTTCCGCGAACTGCTGCCATGGGTTGTTTTTGCACTGCTTCAGACCCAGGGAGATACGACGACGTTCTTCGTCGATATCCAGAACCATAACTTCCACTACGTCACCAACGTTAACAACTTTGGATGGGTGGATGTTTTTGTTGGTCCAATCCATTTCGGAAACGTGAACCAGGCCTTCAACGCCTTCTTCGATTTCAACGAAGCAGCCGTAGTCGGTCAGGTTGGTCACGCGACCAGTCAGTTTGGTACCTTCTGGATAACGCTTAGCGATAGCTACCCATGGATCTTCGCCCAGCTGTTTCAGGCCCAGAGAAACACGAGTACGCTCGCGGTCGAACTTCAGCACTTTAACAGTGATTTCGTCGCCAACGTTTACGATTTCGCTTGGGTGCTTAACGCGTTTCCAAGCCATATCGGTGATGTGCAGCAGGCCGTCAACGCCGCCCAGATCAACGAATGCACCGTAGTCAGTGAGGTTCTTAACGATACCTTTAACTTCCATGCCTTCCTGCAGGTTTTCCAGCAGCTGATCGCGCTCTGCGCTGTTTTCGGATTCGATAACGGCACGACGAGAAACAACAACGTTGTTACGCTTCTGGTCCAGCTTGATTACTTTGAACTCAAGCTCTTTGCCTTCCAGGTGCAGAGTATCACGCACTGGACGAACGTCTACCAGAGAACCTGGCAGGAACGCACGAATACCGTTCAGCTCAACAGTGAAGCCACCTTTAACTTTGCCGTTGATAACACCAACTACAGTTTCAGCTTCTTCGTAAGCTTTTTCCAGCGTGATCCAAGCTTCGTGACGTTTAGCTTTCTCACGGGACAGCAGGGTTTCACCGAAGCCGTCTTCTACTGCATCCAGAGCAACGTCAACTTCGTCACCAACCTGGATTTCCAGCTCGCCCTGGGCGTTTTTGAACTGCTCTGCCGGAATGGCGGACTCAGATTTCAGACCGGCGTCAACCAGTACTACGTCTTTGTCGATAGCAACAACAACACCACGAACGATGGAACCCGGGCGGGTTTCGATTGTTTTTAAGGATTCTTCAAAAAGTTGAGCAAAAGATTCAGTCATGTTTAATCTTCAGGTTAATATTAACGTCCACCTGACACCATGTCGGATGGGGTTGTTTCACATACCCGCTGTCAATCCATTGCAACGGGGGTACTGCAAATTCGGTCGCGTTTTACGCGAGTGCCAGTTTCTGGCGCGCATAGTCTAACGCTTTTTCAATTACTTGCTCAATGCTTAAGGTGGTGGAATCCAACACTAAAGCATCGGCGGCAGGAACCAGTGGCGCAACAGCACGATTACGATCGCGGTCGTCACGCTCCTTTATCTCTGCCAAAAGGCGCTCAAAGTTAACACTAAAGCCCTTTTCCTGCAACTGTAGCATGCGGCGATGCGCACGTTCTTCCGATGAGGCATCAAGGAAAATTTTCACCGGCGCATCCGGGAACACCACGGTGCCCATATCACGACCATCGGCAATCAGACCAGGGGCTTCGCGGAAGCCGCGCTGACGGCGCAAAAGCGCCTCACGCACGCGTGGGAATGCCGCCACCTGGGAAGCCGCATTGGCCACTTCCTG
The DNA here is from genome assembly GCF_036759945.1 of Kluyvera sp. CHPC 1.251. Taxonomy (NCBI): domain Bacteria; kingdom Pseudomonadati; phylum Pseudomonadota; class Gammaproteobacteria; order Enterobacterales; family Enterobacteriaceae; genus Kluyvera; species Kluyvera sp. CHPC 1.251. The sequence goes on from NZ_JAPKIC010000004.1 coordinate 264,724, forward strand.
AGTGCGGATTTCACCACTGACGTCTTCACCTTCCAGAATGACTTCCAGCGTACCGTCTGTAGAGACGAAGCGAACGTCCAGATGCACGGCCAGCGGCACTAACGCGTCTTCAGATGCTACATCCACATGGTGGTGCAGCGCGGCCAAAGCCAGCACGCGATAGATGGCACCGGAGTCCAGCAAATGCCATTGCAATGCTTCTGCCATTGCTTTGCACAGCGTGCCTTTACCCGCGCCGCTTGGGCCGTCAATGGTAATTACCGGGGCAATTGCCGTCATCTCTTTCTCCTTAATGAAAGGCATATACAACGTAAACGCCGCGCATTATACGCATCTCTGGGCCGGACGGTTACTGTTGTCTGTCTGAGAATGACAAAATCAGGTCCATGAATTGGCGGGGGAATAGAGAATTATAGTGGGCTGGTGCAACGCCAGCCCGGAAAGTGACAATAATTTACTTTTTGTCAGCCACAATGCGCTCTTTGATATGTTCTGAACGCTCCGTTGACGGCGGGTGCGAGTCAAACAAGGATTTTGTGTGGCCGGAATCAAGGCTTGCCAGTTTGTCGAAGCTACCCACCAGGCCCTGAGTGCTGATACCACGTTTTTTCAGCAGGTCGTAAGAGAAGTCATCTGCCTCAGACTCTTTCTCACGGGAGAATTTCGCATTAATCGCCCCTTCCGCAACATCGCCTAACTGCGAGCGGGAAAGCTGGGAAGCGACGCCGCTGGTGGAAGAAATTGCGTCGCGTGCGGCTACCACGGCATAGGACGCTTTCATTTCTTGCAGAGAGTGACCCAGCGCAACGTGCCCCAACTCGTGCCCCAGTACGCCTTCCACTTCGTTATCAGTCATCATATCCATCAGACCGCTGTAGACGCGTACGCAGCCATTCGCCATTGCCCAGGCATTGACGTCACTGGTCATATAGACCTTGTAGTTAACCGCCGTGCCATTAATGTTGTTCCCCAGCGCGTTAGCGATTTTAGCCAGACGCTTGCCATACTTGCTTTTCGCACTTGCGACCTGATTCTCGCTGTCCATCTCTTTGCATCCCTGACTGGCGAGAGATTTCGCATCAGCATCAGTCAACGTCGCCGCTTTATAGGCCTAAAGCCCTGAGCTCGCAATCTTATTGCCATCGAGGCCGTTCATGTTTTTACACCCAGCCAACAGCGTGGTTGAGATAGCAAGCGCCAGCCATAGTTTCGTATTTTTCATATGAATCATCCGTTGATTAATCATAAAAATATCAATTAGTTAAACGGATAAGAGAGTAGCATTGCGATGGGGGTGTCAAAAGTCCGAAAAAAAACGCCGACAGGATGTCGGCGTTTTACTGAGGAATGACCGCATTAGGCTAACGTACTGATACGCGCCAGCTGTTCGAAATAGTCCGGGAAAGTTTTCGCCGTGCATTTCGGGTCAAGAATGGTGACCGGCGTATCCGACAGCGCCACCAGCGAGAAGCACATCGCCATACGGTGATCATTGTAAGTGCCAATCTCGGCAAAATTCAGCGCTGCCGGCGGAGTAACGCGAATATAGTCTTCACCCTCTTCCACTTCCGCGCCCACTTTACGCAGTTCGGTCGCCATCGCGAACAGGCGATCAGTCTCTTTCACGCGCCAGTTGTAAATATTGCGCAGCGTGGTTGTACCTTTCGCAAACAGCGCTGCCGTCGCGATCGTCATTGCCGCATCAGGAATATGGTTCATGTCCATATCGATGGCGTTCAGTTCGCCGCGGGTACAGGCAATAAAGTCGTCGCCCCAGGTGATGGTTGCGCCCATCTTTTCCAGCACGTCAGCAAAGCGAATATCGCCCTGCACGCTATAGCGACCAATCCCCGTCACCTTGACGGTGCCGCCTTTAATGGCCCCAGCGGCGAGGAAGTAGGAAGCGGACGAAGCATCACCCTCGACCAGATACTGGCCCGGAGAGACGTACTGCTGGCCACCACGCACGATAAAGCGCTGGTAGTTCTGGTTTTCCACTTCAACACCAAACGTTTTCATCAGGTGCAGCGTGATGTCGATATATGGTTTGGATACCAGGTCACCTTTAATGGTGATGGTTGTATTCTGGGGTGCCAGCGGTGCCGTCATCAGCAGCGCGGTCAGGAACTGGCTGGAGACGCTGCCGTCTACCTCAACGCTACCGCCGTTAAAACCGCCCTTCAGGCGCAGCGGTGGATAGTTTTCCTGCTCCAGATATTCAATCTGCGCGCCGCCCTGACGCAGGGCGTCGACCAGGTGGCCAATCGGGCGTTCCTTCATGCGCGGTTCGCCGGTCAGGACGATGTTGTTGGTGCCAAGGCACAGCGCCGCCGCCAGCGGACGCATTGCGGTACCGGCGTTGCCCAGGAACAGTTCCAGCTCGCTGGAGGCCTGTAACGGGCCGGCATTACCCGTCACTTCACAGCGGGTGCGGTCATCAGACAGGGTGTATTGAATTCCCAGCGCCTTCAACGCGTTCAGCATGTGGCGGACATCATCGCTGTCCAGCAGGTTAGTCAGAACGGTCGTGCCGCGCGCTAAAGCCGCCAGCAGCAAAGCGCGGTTAGACACGCTTTTAGAACCGGGCAGGTTAATCGTGCCATCGACGCGCGCGATAGGTTGTAACGTCAGGGATTCCATGAAACTCAACTCTCAAAAAACAGAAGTAAAAACCCCACGGGCAGGCCGTGGGGATGAATAAAAAAACCAGATTAACCGTGACGGCGCTCGAAGTCCTGCATGAATTCCGTCAGCGTCTGTACGCCTGCCAGCGGCATGGCGTTATAGATAGAAGCACGCATCCCGCCCACCACTCGGTGGCCTTTCAGCGCATGCAGACCCGCCGCAAAGGACTCTTCGAGGAACAGTTTGTCCAGCGCGCTGTCCGCCAGCTGGAACGGCACGTTCATACGAGAACGGTTGGCGCTTGCCACGTCGTTACGATAGAAATCGCTGCCATCAATGGTGTTATACAGAAGATCGGCCTTCTGCTGATTAATACGGTCCATTGCAGCAACGCCGCCCTGCTCTTTCAGCCATTTGAAGACCAGACCAGCCAGATACCAGGCGAAGGTCGGCGGCGTGTTGAACATGGAGTCGTTATCGTTCAGCACGGTGTAGTCGAGAATAGATGGGCAGGCAACGTGCGCTTTACCCAGCAGGTCTTCACGCACGATAACCAGCGTTAAGCCCGCCGGACCGATGTTTTTCTGCGCGCCAGCATAGATAACGCCGTAGCGGCTCACGTCAATTGGGCGCGAAAGAATGGTTGAGGAGAAGTCGGCAGCGACAACCACGTCTTTACCAAAGTCAGGCGTCTCTTCGATGGCAATGCCGTCGATGGTTTCATTTGGGCAGTAGTGCAGATAAGCCGCGTTGTCAGAGAGTTGCCAGTCGCGCATCGGTTTCACCGCGCGCTTGCCGTCAACGGTCACTTTGGCGTCGATGACGTTCGGGGTGCAATATTTTTTCGCTTCTTTAACCGCACTTGCCGCCCAGTAGCCTGCGTCAACGTAGTCCGCCGTGGTTTTGTCGCCGAGAATATTCAGCGGTACGCCCGCGAACTGACCGCGACCGCCGCCGTGGCAGAACAGCACTTTGTAGTTGGAAGGGATGTTAAGCAGGTCGCGGAAATCTTTTTCTGCTTCCTCTGCCACGTGGATAAACTCTTTACCGCGGTGGCTAACTTCCATTACCGACGTGCCTAATCCGTTCCAGTCGCAAAGTTCTTTTTGCGCCAGTTTAAGGACATCTGCCGGAAGCATTGCCGGACCTGAACTGAAATTAAAAACCTGAGCCATAACCCTCACCACATTGCAATGTTGTCTGACCGCATGCCTCGCGCGTCATCAAACGCGTGGGCATAAGTTATTCCTGTGGCTATTGGTTTTATCATTCAGTGACACAGCCCGCAACGGATAATCCCGCACAGGGCAAAAATGCGTAGAAAATCACACAACAGAATCTATCGGCTTGACGAAACAAAATGGTCTATTTCGCTATTTGTATTTGCCCGCTGAAGTGTATAGCGATTGTCATGCAAACCCCGTATCATTGCGCGCTTTCCGTACGACAAAAGAGATTGCTATGACGCAAACCTATATTCCCGGCAAAGATGCCGCACTGGAAGATTCCATCGCTCGCTTCCAGCAAAAGCTGCTCGACCTGGGCTTCGATATTGAAGAAGCTTCCTGGCTGAACCCGGTTCCTAACGTCTGGTCGGTGCATATTCGTGATAAGGCATGCTCTCTGTGCTTTACCAACGGTAAAGGCGCAACCAAAAAAGCCGCGCTAGCCTCCGCGCTAGGCGAGTATTTTGAACGTCTCTCCACCAACTATTTCTTCGCTGACTTCTGGCTGGGCGACAAAATCGCTAACGACCCGTTCGTTCACTACCCGAACGAAAAATGGTTCCCGCTGACCGACGACGATGAAGTACCGGAAGGTTTGCTCGACGCTCGCCTGCGCGCTTTCTACGATCCTGACGATCAGCTGACCGCCAGCATGCTGGTGGATCTGCAGTCCGGTAACGACGATCGCGGCGTATGCGGCCTGCCGTTCACCCGTCAGTCTGACGGTGAAACCATCTATATCCCGATGAACATCGTGGCCAACCTGTACGTTTCCAACGGCATGTCTGCGGGCAACACTCGCAACGAAGCTCGCGTTCAGGGGCTGTCGGAAGTCTTCGAGCGCTACGTGAAAAACCGCATCATCGCGGAAAGCATCAGCCTGCCGGAAATCCCGGCCGAGGTGCTGGCGCGCTACCCTGGCGTCGTTGAATCCATCAAAACGCTGGAAGCGGAAGGTTTCCCAATCTTCGCTTACGACGGTTCATTGGGCGGTAAATACCCGGTTATCTGCGTGGTGCTGTTCAACCCAGCCAACGGCACCTGCTTCGCCTCCTTCGGCGCGCACCCTGATTTCGGCGTAGCGCTGGAGCGTACGGTAACCGAGCTGCTGCAGGGCCGTGGCCTGAAAGATCTCGACGTGTTCACCCCGCCAACCTTCGACGACGAAGAAGTAGCAGAACACACCAACCTCGAAACCCACTTCATCGACTCCAGCGGTCTGATCTCCTGGGATATGTTTAAACAGGACGCCGACTACCCGTTTGCCGACTGGAACTTCTCAGGCACGACCGAAGAAGAGTTCGCGACCCTGATGGCTATCTTCAAAGAAGAAGATAAAGAAGTGTACATCGCCGACTACGAGCACCTGAGCGTATACGCTTGCCGCATCATCGTTCCGGGCATGTCCGATATCTATCCGGCAGAAGATCTTTGGCTCGCCAACAACAATATGGGCAGCCACCTGCGCGACACCATTCTCTCCCTTCCGGGCAGCGAGTGGGAAAAAGAAGAGTACCTGAATCTGATCGAGCAGATGGATGACGAAGGTCTGGACGATTTCACCCGCGTACGTGAACTGCTGGGCCTGGCAACCGGCCCGAACAACGGTTGGTCTACCCTGCGCGTTGGCGAGCTGAAAGCGATGCTGGCACTGGCGGGCGGCGATCTCGAGCAGGCGCTGATCTGGACCGAGTGGACGATGGAGTTCAACGCGTCGGTATTCAGCCCTGAGCGCGCCAACTACTACCGTTGCCTGCAGACGCTGCTGCTGCTGTCCCAGGAAGAAGAGCGCGAGCCGTTGCAGTATCTGAACGCATTCGTACGTATGTACGGTGCAGACGCCGTTGAAGCCGCCAGCGCGGCGCTGAGCGGTGAAGAGGCCTTCTACGGCCTGCAATCGGCAGATGGTTCTCTGGAAGCCTTCCCAGCGCATCAGTCGCTGCTGCAGGCTTACGAGAAGCTGCAGCGCGCGAAAGCCGCTTTCTGGGCGAAATAAGGCTTTTCCCGCAGAAAAAGTAGGTTTAACGTACCGTCTACGCTATATTACGGGGCCAATTGTTGGCCCCTTTTTTTATTTTCGCGCTTCGCCTCGCGAATGTGTGAAAATAAAGTTAAATATAAGTAAATACTATATTTAGTAGCTTACGCTTGTTGTTAATTTACCCGATCATTACTCCATTTTAATTAACCAATAAAATGAAGGGTAAAGAAAAAATTCAACTGAATTTGCAAATCTTAAAAATTATTTTTATGTTATAATTCAAACAATTACCCTGCGATCGTTGAAAAACCATTCGATCTTCAGGCCTATAAGCCAGGCGAGATATGATCTATATCAAATTCTCATCTATAATGCTTTGTTAGTATCTCGTCGCCGATTAAATAAAAAGAGAGAGTTAGTGTGAAAGCTGACAACCCTTTTGATCTACTCCTTCCTGCTGCGATGGCCAAAGTTGCCGAAGAAGCAGGTGTCTATAAAGCAACCAAGCATCCGCTGAAAACCTTTTATCTGGCGATTACTGCGGGCGTCTTTATCTCGATTGCTTTTGTTTTTTACATTACCGCAACCACGGGTACCGCTGGTATGCCATTCGGCATCGCGAAACTCATTGGTGGTATTTGCTTCTCCCTGGGCTTAATTCTTTGCGTGATTTGTGGCGCAGACCTCTTTACCTCTACCGTGCTGATCGTGGTGGCGAAAGCCAGCGGCCGCATTACCTGGGGTCAATTGGCAAAAAACTGGCTCAACGTCTATGTTGGTAACCTGATTGGCGCACTGCTGTTTGTACTGCTGATGTGGCTATCCGGCGAATATATGACGGCCAACGGCGGATGGGGGCTCAACGTCCTGCAAACCGCTGACCACAAAATACACCATACATTTATCGAAGCCGTCGCTCTCGGCATCCTGGCGAACCTGATGGTCTGCCTGGCAGTGTGGATGAGCTACTCTGGCCGCAGCCTGATGGATAAAGCCATGATTATGGTTTTACCGGTTGCGATGTTCGTTGCCAGCGGTTTTGAGCACAGTATCGCAAACATGTTTATGATCCCGATGGGTATCGTAATACGCGATTTTGCTAGCCCGGAATTCTGGACCGCTATCGGTTCTACTCCGGAAAGTTTCTCTCACCTGACCGTGATGCACTTCATCACCGATAACCTGATTCCCGTGACTATCGGGAACATCATCGGCGGCGGTTTGCTGGTTGGGTTGACATACTGGGTCATTTACCTGCGTGGCGGTGACCGTCATTAATTGACGATTGCTCCAGGCAGTAAATAAAAAGTCCACTTAAGAAGGTAGGTGTTACATGTCCGAACTTAATGAAAAGTTAGCCGCAGCCTGGGAAGGTTTTACCAAAGGTGATTGGCAGAATGAAGTAAACTTACGTGACTTCATCCAGAAAAACTACACCCCATATGAGGGTGACGAATCCTTCCTGGCTGGCGCAACTGACGCGACCACCAAGCTGTGGGATAACGTAATGGAAGGCGTTAAACTGGAAAACCGCACTCACGCGCCAGTTGACTTTGACACCTCTGTTGCATCTACCATCACTTCCCATGACGCTGGCTACATCAACAAAGCGCTGGAAAAAATCGTTGGTCTGCAGACTGAAGCTCCACTGAAACGTGCGATTATCCCGTTCGGTGGTATCAAAATGGTTGAAGGTTCCTGCAAAGCGTACAATCGCGAACTGGACCCGATGCTGAAAAAAATCTTCACCGAATACCGCAAAACCCACAACCAGGGCGTATTCGATGTTTACACCAAAGACATTCTGAACTGCCGTAAATCTGGCGTTCTGACTGGTCTGCCAGATGCTTACGGCCGTGGTCGTATCATCGGTGACTACCGTCGCATCGCGGTGTACGGTATCGACTTCCTGATGAAAGACAAATACGCACAGTTCCTGTCCCTGCAGTCTGACCTGGAAAACGGCGTAAACCTGGAAGCGACTATCCGTCTGCGTGAAGAAATCTCTGAACAGCACCGTGCACTGGGTCAGATCAAAGAGATGGCTGCTAAATACGGCTACGACATCTCTGGTCCAGCTACCAGCGCTCAGGAAGCTATCCAGTGGACTTACTTCGGCTACCTGGCTGCGGTTAAATCTCAGAACGGCGCTGCAATGTCCTTCGGTCGTACCTCCAGCTTCCTGGATATCTACATCGAACGTGACCTGAAAGCAGGCAAAATCACTGAACAAGACGCTCAGGAAATGATTGACCACCTGGTCATGAAACTGCGTATGGTTCGCTTCCTGCGTACCCCTGAGTATGATGAACTGTTCTCCGGTGACCCGATTTGGGCAACTGAATCTATCGGTGGTATGGGCGTTGATGGCCGTACTCTGGTTACCAAAAACAGCTTCCGCTTCCTGAACACCCTGTACACCATGGGTCCTTCTCCAGAGCCGAACATCACCGTTCTGTGGTCTGAGAAACTGCCACTGGCGTTCAAAAAATATGCCGCTAAAGTGTCCATCGACACCTCTTCTCTGCAGTATGAGAACGATGACCTGATGCGTCCTGACTTTAACAACGATGACTACGCTATCGCTTGCTGCGTAAGCCCAATGATCGTTGGTAAACAAATGCAGTTCTTCGGTGCACGTGCAAACCTGGCGAAAACCATGCTGTACGCCATCAACGGCGGCGTTGATGAAAAACTGAAAATGCAGGTTGGTCCTAAAACTGCTCCTATCCAGGGCGACGTTCTGAACTTCGACGAAGTTATGGACCGTATGGACCACTTCATGGATTGGCTGGCTAAACAGTACGTCACCGCGCTGAACGTCATCCACTACATGCACGACAAGTACAGCTACGAAGCCTCTCTGATGGCGCTGCACGACCGTGACGTTATCCGCACCATGGCGTGTGGTATCGCTGGTCTGTCCGTTGCTGCTGACTCCCTGTCTGCAATCAAATATGCGAAAGTTAAACCGATTCGTGATGAAAACGGTCTGGCTGTTGACTTCGAAATCGAAGGCGAATACCCGCAGTTTGGTAACAACGACGCTCGCGTCGATGACATGGCGGTTGACCTGGTAGAACGTTTCATGAAGAAAATTCAGAAACTGACTACTTACCGTAACGCTATCCCGACTCAGTCTGTTCTGACCATCACCTCTAACGTGGTTTATGGTAAGAAAACCGGTAACACCCCAGACGGTCGTCGCGCTGGCGCGCCATTCGGCCCAGGTGCTAACCCAATGCACGGTCGTGACCAGAAAGGTGCTGTTGCCTCTCTGACTTCCGTTGCTAAACTGCCGTTTGCTTACGCTAAAGATGGTATCTCTTACACCTTCTCTATCGTTCCTAACGCTCTGGGTAAAGACGACGACGTTCGTAAAACCAACCTGGCTGGTCTGATGGATGGTTACTTCCACCACGAAGCGTCTATCGAAGGCGGTCAGCACCTGAACGTTAACGTTATGAACCGCGAAATGCTGCTGGACGCGATGGAAAACCCTGAGAAATATCCTCAGCTGACCATCCGTGTATCTGGCTACGCAGTACGTTTTAACTCCCTGACTAAAGAACAGCAGCAGGACGTTATTACCCGTACTTTCACTCAATCTATCTAATAGATTTGACTGAAATCGCGATTAAAAACGCGTAAAATGAAGGCTCCACCTCGGTGGGGCCTTTCTTATAATCAACACTCGCTGAGTGGATTTTGCTTGCTGACTTCTATACTGAAGTTAACAAGCAAAATAAACTCGACGCGGCTTTATAACCGTGCTCGCAAACCTGGCTGTAAAGCCGGGAAGAACTGGAGATAACACCGCAATGTCTGTAATTGGTCGTATTCACTCCTTTGAGTCCTGTGGCACTGTTGATGGCCCAGGCATCCGTTTTATTACCTTCTTCCAGGGCTGCCTGATGCGCTGCCTGTATTGCCACAACCGTGATACCTGGGACACCCACGGCGGTAAAGAGATCACCGTTGAAGAGCTGATGAAAGAAGTGGTGACCTACCGCCACTTTATGAATGCTTCCGGCGGCGGCGTGACCGCATCAGGTGGTGAAGCTATTCTGCAGGCCGAGTTTGTGCGCGACTGGTTCCGCGCGTGTCACAAAGAAGGTATTCATACCTGTCTCGACACCAACGGTTTTGTCCGTCGTTACGATCCGGTGATTGATGAGCTGCTGGAAGTGACTGACCTGGTCATGCTCGATCTCAAACAGATGAACGACGACATTCACCAGAACCTGGTCGGCGTCTCCAACCATCGTACGCTGGAGTTCGCCCAGTACCTGTCGAAGAAAAACATTAACGTCTGGATCCGCTACGTCGTGGTACCAGGCTGGTCAGATGATGACGATTCTGCGCATCGTCTCGGCGAGTTTACCCGCGATATGGGTAACGTTGAGAAAATCGAACTGCTGCCTTATCACGAGCTGGGTAAACACAAGTGGGTCGCGATGGGTGAAGAGTACAAGCTGGACGGCGTGCACCCGCCGAAGAAAGAGACCATGGAACGCGTAAAAGGCATCCTCGAGCAGTATGGTCACAAGGTGATGTACTGACTCCCCTACTCGTCCCGGCGTTGCTTGCGCTCGGCCGGGCTACAGACAACAAACCCGGCTTAATGCCGGGTTTTCTTTTACGACTTCTTGCGTGCCAGCAGCGGGAAGATCAGCCCTAATCCCACCAGCACAAACGGCGTGGCGACGTTAAGCGACAACTGGAAAGCCCACTCCGGCGTAAAGGCAGCCATCTTCGGGAAGATACCGGTCAAACAGGCAAACGCGGTAAACAGGAAGCACCATATACCAACGGTCAACGCAAGCTTCCGGTTGCGGATAAAGACATACTCCGACTGGTATTTCTGCCCCAGGCGAATCACTGCGATAAATGCCACGAACACCCACAGATAGCGCAGCGGCATCACCACTGAGTTCAGATTCAACAGCCATTTGTAGAGATCGTTCATATCACCGATGCCAAGCGTCGGCAGCATAATCAGCAGCGCTACCAGCACCAGCGTTAACAAATAGCCGTTGACCGGTGTACCCGACGCATTGGTTTTGCAGAGCTTCTGTGGGATATAGCGACTGTCGGCATCGCTGAGCAGGACTTTCAACGGCGCATCAATCGAGAACACCAGCGCGGCAATCTGCCCCAGAGTGTTCGCGATGGCGTAAATCACCATCAGGGTATTGCCCATATGGTAATAATCGCCCAGCTTCTGGAACGCGTAGTACTGACCGTTCGCCATCAGATCGTTAGGGATATTGTTTGAGTCGAACATCATCCCCATCGCCAACGACCCGAGGATGGCACACACTGCAACCATCACCGCCAGGAAGATCATCCCACGCGGGAATTCTTTGCCCGGATTACGGGTGTTATTGACGTAAGGCGAGATTTTTTCCGCGCCGCCCACGGCAAATACCAACATAGAGATAGTGGTGATATAGGTAAAGTCAAAGTGCGGGATAAAGGTTTGCCAGGTGATGTTGGTGGTGGCAATCTTCACCTCAGTAATAGCCGGCGCCGTCACCGCCATCACCACGTACAGCAGCGACATCACGAACATGGCGATCCCGGCAATCGACCCTACCAGCTTGAGCGATTTCATCCCTCGGGATGCTACCCACATGAAGAAGACGAAAAGCACCAGCGTGAAGCCCTGGAGCGCCACCACGCCATATTCGGTGATAAGCGAGCCATTTCCCTTTATCGCCCAGCCGAGCGCAATCAGGATGGCCTGAGGCTTTTGTGCCAGATAAGGAATATGGACGACCCAGTAAGTCCAGGCAGCCAGATAGGCCAGCCCCGGCCCCATCGTATTTTTAATCCAGGTACTGACACCGCCCTTGCCGTCTTTAAAGGTCGAACCAAGCTGACCGACGATAAGCGCATAGGGCGTGAAATAGAGCGCGAAGATAAATAGCCATGAGAAAACAACCACCAGCCCCTGGTTGGCGTAGTTGTTGACGACGTTGCCGAAACCCCAAACCGTAATAAACGACATCAGCGCGATGTTATACCACCGCAGCTGCTTTTCTTGTTCGCTTGCCATAAATTCCGTTCCTTGAATGTTATTATTCGCGAGTGCGATTTTTTTCGACGGAGATTATGCGAGTACTAACCCTAAAAGGGTAATAGGATGGTGCAAAACTCTAACGCCTCGCACATTTAATCGGAGTATGGTTATAAATTCAGCAGGATATAGTCTCGCTCCCGCCAACGCGCCAGCAGCGTGGCATCATTCAGTATAGCGATGTCGGGAAGAATGGCGCGCTATGGGAACATAACGCGCCGCGGTGTCAGGCGTGGGCCACCGGCGTAGGATGGTGCCCAGCTTTGCGCAGCAGCATCATCAGATAGACGAACGATACCCCGGCAATCATGATAAACAGCAGGTTATCAGAGTAGTTTTGCATCAGCATCGCCGTCAGCGACGGCCCAACCAGGCTACCAATGGTATAGCTCAGCAACAGCGCCTGGTTCATGGAGACCAACTGATGATGCTCCACTTTCTCACACGCCCAGGCCATCGCCACCGGATACAGCGTAAAGCCCGCTGCACCGAGGATAAATAGCGCCGGTGCCATAGCAGCCTGACTCAGCATGCCCAGGCAGCCGACAATCACCACAAAAACCTGCACGCGCAGCACCATCAGGCGGCCATAGCGGTCTGCCAGACGACCAATTGGCCACTGCCCCAGAATACCTGCACTGACCATCACCGCCATCCAGAAGCCGATCCCGGAGTCACTGACGCCGCGGTGGTTCAGGTACAGCGGCATCAGGCCATAGAGTGAGCCCAACACGATACCGGAAATAATGCAGCCATTTACGCCCAGACGCGCCTGACGCAGTTTGAACATCGGCCAGACGCGTGTGCTCGCGTCCTGCGGGTCGTCCTGCTGGTTCAGGATTCGGGTAAACAGCAGCGGCAGAATGCCTGCCAGCACCACGCCGGTCATCAGCGGAAGAATGGTCGCCATATCTGTCGGCAGGCGGCTAACGATAATCTGCCCCAGCACGGTACCGATGTAATACATCATCATGTAGGCCGCCAGCAGGCGGCCACGGTTGCGCGAGGTGCCGCTGCACATCAGCGCGCTCTCCACCACCACCCAAATCATGGCGCAGCCGACGCCGGCGATAAAGCGCCAGAACATCCAGCTCCAGAAACCCACCATAAAGCCCAGCCCCACGCAGCCCGCGGCAAAAATCAGCGACGCAATATAGTAGCTGAAATTAAAGCCAAGGCGCTTAATCAGTCGCCCGGTGAGCATGGTACCGACCAGGTTGCCGGTAAAATAGGACGAGCTGACCACTCCCACCTGCCAGGTTGGCAAGTTTTCATGGGCGAGCCAGAGCGGGACGAGCGTGTTTAATACCGCGATCGCCAGCGTCAATAAGAGTAAGCCACAGAGCAACAATAGCACTGGGCGAGTATAGGTGGACATGGGTTCAAACCGTGAGGATAGACAGATTTCGTGCGCATCATGCCACTGCCAAAAACATTGTCAATCCACCTGATTTCAATGGTGGAAGGCTTTCTGGCTCAACGATTGACGTTTCTTATTCAACGCAACGATAAGCTTCGCTAAAGTTATCTTATTGTTTTGTTTTTATTGAAAATCTGGAGAAACAGCAGAGAAAGGATCAGTCGAAAAAATTCATGAACAAAAAGTGCCAGGGCCGTATGCCCTGGCAGCTTATTTTGCTTAGCTGGCGACCGCCATACCGACGGTCATGTGCAGGCCATAGAAAACACCTCGACCCAACATCTCACCCACCAGCACCAGCACAAACGCCAGGCTCAATAGCGGCAGCGCAGGCTGGTAGCCTTTGAGCTGCGGCCCTACCCAACAAACCAGCGCCAGGGCGATGGCGACAATACGCCACGCCATCAGCGAGCCATAGTCAGGAACCAGAGCCGAAGCCTGCTGAATTGAGCTTTGAATCGACGCCAGCTCTACGCCCTGCATCGTGGTAACAATCACGCTCACCACTAGCGCCGCCAGGCTGATCACCGGCAACAGACGCATGCCCCAGCCTTCAACGCCTGCCCAGCGCAGCAGCAGATAACCGAGCAGCGGGCCGCCGATGAACAGCGTCAGGAAGAAGCTCAGCGGCGTCCAGATGGTGTACCAGGTGGGAACGGTATCAATGGTGTTATAGACACGCACCATCATCCAGACAAACACCACGCCCAGTACCGCCGTCACCACCAGCCACACGCTGCGCAGCGCGCAGGAAAGCTTATTGGTGACTGCCAGCAACCAGCCAAGACCGCCAACGGCAAAGAAGATTGCGCCGCTGGCAATTTCGTTACTCAGCGAGGAGGCGCCCACGCGGTTCAGCGAGTTGAAGGCGCGCATTGGTGAACCGAGGTGCATGGTCGAAGCGATAAAGCCAATGCCCATCAGCACCCACAGCGCAAACATGCTCAGCACCACACGCTGCTGCTGTTCACGAGGCAATTGCCCTTTCATCAATGCCAGTGCCAGAACAATAAATCCGCCCGCCACGCATTGCCCAAATACCGTGAAGATCATCAACGGCCATTCATGCCATCCACTTCCCATCTCACACCTCCTTCGGATTGGCCAGATAGCCAGTGGTATCGCCGCACGGACGTGCATTGGCGTTGGGTTTAATCACAATGCTAGGTTTGGTGAAGTGCGCGGACGGCAACGGCGCCACCGCCGCAAGCGTACCGTGCTTTTGACGCAGTTCTTCGATAGGCCCAAAGTCCAGCGCACGCAACGGGCAGGATTCCACGCAAATCGGCTTTTTGCCTTCCGCCACACGCTCATGACAGCCGTCGCATTTGGTCATGTGACCTTTAGCTTCGTTGTACTGCGGCGCACCATATGGGCAGGCCATATGGCAGTATCGACAGCCGATGCAGACATCTTCGTTGACCACCACAAAGCCGTCTTCGCGTTTATGCATCGCGCCGCTTGGGCACACTTTGGTACAGGCAGGGTCTTCGCAGTGGTTACAGGCGATGGACAGATAGTAAGCAAAGACGTTCTGGTTCCAGACGCCGTTGTCTTCCTGCCAGTCGCCGCCCGCGTATTCGTAAATACGGCGGAAGCTAACGTCCGGAGTTAAGTCTTTGTAATCTTTACAGGCCAGCTCACAGGTTTTACAACCGGTGCAACGAGCGGAGTCAATAAAAAAGCCATATTGGGTAGTCATCGGTTACTCCTTACACCTTCTCAACCTGGACAAGGTTCGTGTGCGATGGGTTGCCTTTCGCCAGCGGCGACGGACGTTGAGTGGTCAGCACGTTAATGCTCCCTGCCTGATCGATACCTTTAGCATCCGGGTTGTACCAGGCCCCCTCACCCAACGCGACGATGCCCGGCATCATGCGCGGTGTTACCTTAGCTTCAATATGCACTTCCCCACGGTCGTTAAAGATACGCACACGATCGCCGTTCTTGATCCCGCGTTTCTGCGCATCCAGTGGGTTAATCCACATCTCCTGACGACAGGCCGCTTTCAGTACATCAACGTTGCCGTAAGTCGAGTGAACGCGGGCTTTGTAGTGGAAACCGGTCAGCTGCAGCGGAAACTTCTCGGCTAGCGGATCGTTGTAGTTTTCAAAGCCAGGGGTGTAGATCGGTAACGGATCGATAACATCGCCTTCTGGCAGCTCCCAGGTCGCGGCAATTTTTGCCAGCTCTTGCGAGTAGATCTCAATTTTCCCGGACGGCGTGGTCAGCGGATTGGCATGCGGATCTTCACGGAAGGCTTTATAGGCCACGTGATGCCCTTCCGGGTCACGCTGTTTGAAGATGCCTTGCTTACGGAAGGTATCGAAGTCCGGTAGTTCCGGCACGGCCTGACGAGAAAGTTCGTGCAGATGACGCATCCATCCTTCCTGCGTCCGCCCTTCGGTGAACTGCTGCTCAACGCCCATGCGTTTTGCCAGCTCCGTGGTCATCTCATAAATCGTTTTGCACTCAAAGCGCGGTTTGATGACCTGATCGGTGAAGATGACGTAGGACATGTTGCCGCAAGAGGCATCCATCGCGAAGTCCATCTGTTCAGACGCAGTACAGTCCGGCAGCAGGATGTCGGCATATTTCGCCGACGAGGTCATGTGGCAGTCAATCACCACAATCATTTCGCACTTCTTATCGTCCTGCAGAATTTCATGCGTACGATTGATTTCGGAGTGCTGGTTAATCAGGCAGTTACCGGCGTAGTTCCAGATCATTTTGATCGGCACATCCAGCTTGTCTTTGCCACGCACGCCATCACGCAGCGCCGTCATTTCCGGCCCGCGGACGATCGCATCGGTCCACAGGAACATCGAAATGCTGGTCTGTACCGGGTTTTCCAGCGTCGGCATACGCTCAAACGGCACCTCATAGGAGCCTTCACGCGCGCCGCTGTTGCCACCGTTGATCCCGACGTTACCGGTCAGAATCGACAGCATGGAGATAGCGCGGGTGGCAATTTCACCGTTAGCATGGCGCTGCGGGCCCCAGCCCTGGGAGATATAGGCCGGTTTCGCCAGCGCAATTTCGCGCGCCAGTTTTACGATACGCTCAGCAGGAATACCGGTGATGGTAGATGCCCACTCCGGCGTTTTCGCCGTGGCATCGCTGCCCTGCCCAAGGATATAGGCTTTGTAGTGACCGTTGGCTGGCGCACCTTCAGGGAGCGTTTTTTCGTCGTAACCGACGCAGTATTTATCGAGGAATGGCTGATCGACCAGGTTTTCGGTGATCATCACCCACGCCAGCGCCGAAACCAGTGCCGCATCGGTACCCGGGCGGATTGGGATCCACTCATCTTCGCGCCCGGCACCGGTATCGGTATAACGCGGGTCAACGATAATCATGCGCGCATTAGATTTCTGACGCGCCTGCTCCAGATAGTAGGTCACCCCGCCGCCGCTCATACGCGTTTCACCAGGGTTATTACCAAACAGCACAACCAGCTTGCTGTTTTCGATATCTGACGGGCTATTGCCGTCGGCCCAACCGCCGTAGGTATAGTTCAGGCCCGCGGCAATCTGTGCGGAGGAGTAGTCACCATAGTGGTTCAGATAGCCACCACAGCAGTTCATCAGACGTGCGACCAGCGTTTTTCCCGGTGGCCAGGAGCGAGTCAGCGTACCGCCGAGGGTACCGGTGCCGTAGTTAAGATAGATAGATTCGTTGCCGTAATCTTTGATCAGCCGCTTCATATTATCGGCAATGGTATCAAAGGCTTCTTCCCAGCTAATGCGCTCAAATTTCCCTTCACCGCGTTTGCCTACCCGCTTCATCGGGTACTTCAGACGGTCCGGGTTATAAACGCGACGACGCATTGAACGGCCGCGCAGACAGGCGCGAACCTGATGCAGACCATCGTAGTTATCATCGCCGGTGTTATCCGTTTCGACGTATTTAATCTCGCCATCGACAACATGCATGCGCAGCGGGCAGCGGCTTCCACAGTTTACCGTACACGCACTCCAGGTCACGCGCTCTACCGCCGTGGTTGGCGCAATCGCTTCTGCGGCGTGCGCAATACGGCTGAAGGGAAGCGTAAACGCACTGCTGGCCATCGCTAGTCCGCCTATGGCCGTGGTTTTCATCAAACCACGGCGGCTGACCTCAGCTGCCAGTAAAGCATCGGGGGTTTCAGTTTTCATGGACTCTCACTTCGTTGCTAACATTGAAAACATGATTCGTTATATAGTTATTTATATAACGAAATGTTATTATTGTAGTTTTATATGCTGGTGTTACTTAGAAGGGAGTATTAAACGTTCTACCGAGAGAGGTATTGTTCAGTATCAATGCGGATATAAAAAAAGCGCCTTGCGGCGCTTTTTTGTAGAACAGGAAGGATTAACCGATGTATTCCAGACCGTTCATGTATGGACGCAGTACCTCAGGTACTTCAATGCGACCATCTGCCTGCTGGTAGTTTTCCAGCACGGCAACCAGCGTACGACCTACGGCCAGGCCAGACCCGTTCAGGGTGTGAACCAGACGCGTTTTCTTGTCGGACTTGCTGCGGCAGCGAGCCTGCATGCGGCGCGCCTGGAAATCCCAGACGTTAGAGCAAGAGGAGATCTCGCGGTAGGTATTCTGCGCTGGAACCCAGACTTCGAGGTCATAGGTCTTGCAGGCGCCGAAGCCCATGTCACCGGTGCACAGGATAATTTTACGATACGGCAGACCCAGCAGCTGCAGGACTTTCTCCGCATGGCCCGTCATCTCTTCCAGCGCTTCCATGGAATCTTCTGGACGAACGATCTGCACCATCTCAACTTTGTCGAACTGGTGCATACGGATCAGACCACGGGTGTCACGGCCGTAGGAACCCGCTTCAGAGCGGAAGCACGGCGTGTGCGCGGTCATTTTGATCGGCAGATCGTCTTCGTCGATGATTTCATCGCGAACCAGGTTGGTCAGCGGCACTTCTGCCGTTGGGATCAGCGCGTAGTTGCTGCTGTCAGCTTCTTCTTCCAGCGGACGAGTATGGAACAGGTCACCGGCGAATTTCGGCAGCTGGCCCGTACCGTACAGCGTGTCCTGGTTAACCAGGTAAGGCACATAGTTTTCGCTATAGCCGTGCTGTTCAGTGTGCAGATCCAGCATGAACTGCGACAGTGCGCGGTGCATACGGGCAATCTGGCCTTTCATCACGACGAAACGTGAACCGGTCAGCTTCACTGCCGCGGCAAAATCAAGCCCGCTGTGCATTTCGCCCAGCGTCACGTGGTCGCGGATCTCGAAATCGAATTCGCGCGGCGTGCCCCAGCGGCTAACTTCAACGTTGTCGTTTTCGTCACGGCCAATCGGTGCGTCGTCATGCGGGATGTTCGGGATGGTCAGTGCAATATCGCGAATCTCAGCCAGCAGAACATCCAGCTCTGATTTAGCGGCATCAAGTTGTTCGCCAAGCTTGTTCACTTCCAGGCGTAAAGGCTCAATGTCTTCCCCGCGTGCTTTCGCCTGGCCGATGGATTTCGATCGCGAGTTACGCTCTGCCTGCAGATTTTCAGTTTCTACCTGCAGTACTTTACGACGCTCTTCAAGAGCGCGAAGTTTATCTACATCCAGCTTAAAGCCCCGGCGTGCCAGTTTTTCTGCGACTGCGTCTGGCTCTGTACGCAGCAGATTGGGATCGAGCATGCTTATCCTATGCTTATCGAATTGAAAGTGGAGTATGCGACCACAGCCCGTGGTCGCAGAGGTACATCGACAACATTACCGCAACGACTGCACTAGCGGTAGCGTTTTGTGCGGCTATTTTGATCCTGTTCAGTGAGCCAGGCGAGCTTTTCGCCAATCTTGCCTTCAAGACCTCGGTTAGTCGGGTGATAGTAGCGAGTTTGTGCCATTTCGCTGGGGAAATACTCTTCGCCGGCGGCGTAGGCGTTGGGCTCATCGTGGGCGTAGCGATACTCCTGCCCATAGCCCATCTCTTTCATCAATTTGGTCGGCGCATTGCGCAGATGCACTGGCACATCGTAATCAGGGCGTTCGCGAGCATCAGCCATTGCGGCTTTAAAGGCGGTGTAGACCGCGTTGCTTTTCGGCGCACAGGCCAGGTAGACAATCGCCTGGGCGATAGCACGCTCCCCTTCGGCCGGGCCGACACGGGTAAAACAATCCCAGGCAGAAATCGCCACCTGCATAGCGCGCGGGTCAGCATTGCCGACATCCTCAGAGGCAATAGCCAGGCAGCGGCGTGCAACGTACAGCGGATCGCCGCCTGCGCTGATAATACGGGCATACCAGTAGAGCGCGGCATCGGGCGCGCTACCACGCACCGATTTATGCAGCGCCGAAATCAGGTCATAGAAGCGGTCGCCTTTGTTATCAAAGCGAGCACTGCGCTCACCGGCAATTTCGGTCAGAAGTTGAGGCTGCAGCACGCGCTTGCCGGAATCATCCAGCTCCGCCATGTCAGCCATCATTTCCAGGGTGTTCAGCGCACGTCGGGCATCGCCGTTCACCAGTTCGGCAATCGCACGACGCGTCTCGTCTGGCAGGACAATATCCTGCCCGCCGTAGCCGCGCGCTTTGTCTTCCATCGCCTGAGTAAGTACTTGCTCGATATCCTCAGTCGTCAGGGATTTTAGCAGGTAGACGCGCGCGCGGGAGAGCAGCGCCGAATTTAGCTCAAACGAAGGGTTTTCAGTAGTTGCGCCGATAAAAGTGATGGTGCCGTCTTCAATATGCGGCAGAAAGGCGTCCTGCTGGCTTTTATTGAAACGGTGGACTTCATCGACAAACAGAATGGTGCGCCGGCCAGCATTGCGGTTCTGTCGAGCGCGCTCAATGGCCTCACGAATCTCTTTCACCCCAGAGGTGACAGCGGAGATCCGTTCAACATCGGCATTGGCGTAGCGAGCAATCACTTCCGCTAAGGTCGTTTTGCCGGTGCCCGGTGGCCCCCAAAGGATCATCGAGTGCAGATGACCGGCTTCAATAGCGCGAGGCAATGGCTTACCGGCAGCCAGCAGATGCTGCTGGCCGATATACTGCGCTAAGTTTTCTGGCCGCATACGGGCGGCCAGAGGTTGAAATGCATTATCTGAAAAATCGAGCGACAAATTGCTCACGCAGGCCTCTTACTTACGCTGATCGTCCACCGTCACGCCCTGCGGCGGTGTAAAGGTGAATTTGGAGGCGTCGATTGCGCCGTTCTGCTGCGATTTCAGCTGGTAGCTGCTGCGCTGATCGTCCTGCTCAATCGCGCTGAACTGATGGATTGTGCCATCGCGCCCTACGTTGATGGTGAATTTCTTCAGGTTGCCATTGCTGCCGCGCGGCGTCAGTACGAAATCATCACCGGTCTGCTGGATATTGTACTGCTGCCAGTCGCTGGCCTGGTTACGCGCAATCAGCATAAACGGCGTGTTGCCAGTCGCGTCTTTCAGCCAGGTGGCGGTAGCCTGCTCAACAAACGGGTTGTAGAACCACAGGGTTTTACCGTCAGACACCAGGATGCTTTCATCTGGCTGGGTCATATGCCAGTTAAACAGGTTTGGACGTTTTACCCACAGATCGCCCTGACCTTCCTGCACCGCGTTGCCGCTGCCGTCAGTCACTTTCTGAGTGAAGCTGGCATGGAAGCTGCTGACTTTATCGAGACGGCTTTTCAGGTCGCCTGCGGCATCAGCCCATACGCTGCTGACAACAAAGCTGGAAAGTAATGCACACGTGATCGCGATCTTTTTCATTAATAATCCTTAATTAGCCTCATGCTCCCGGCAGGAGAGCCTCTGGCACTCACTCTAAGACTTCGCCCAGAGCGGTGACAGAAGAAAATACTGAATTTTGACTTATTTACCCATCTTTGCAATCAATCGAACGGCGGCGGAGCCAGCACCTCACGGTTGCCGTTATGCCCCTGTTCGCTGACGATCCCCTGCGCTTCCATCTGTTCGATGATACGCGCAGCGCGGTTGTAGCCAATGCGGAACTGGCGCTGTACGCCGGAGATTGACGCTTTGCGTTTCTGGGTCACGAAATTGACCGCCTGATCGAACAGCGGATCTAACTCTTCGCCGCCATCGAAACCACCGCCACCACCTTCGCTTTCGCTGTCGGAGGTAATGCCATCAACATACTGGGGACGACCGCGCGCTTTCCAGTCCTGTACCACCGCGTGGACTTCCTGATCACGGACAAATGCGCCGTGCACGCGCACCGGGTTGTTCGAGTTCGGACCGGCATAGAGCATATCCCCCATGCCCAGCAGTGACTCAGCGCCGCCCTGGTCAAGGATAGTACGGGAGTCAATTTTACTGGAAACCGTAAACGCAATACGGGTTGGAATGTTGGCCTTAATAAGACCGGTAATCACATCCACCGATGGACGCTGGGTCGCCAGTACCAGGTGGATACCCGCCGCACGCGCTTTCTGCGCCAGACGGGCGATCAGCTCTTCCACTTTCTTGCCGACGGTCATCATCAGGTCGGCGAATTCATCGACCAGCACGACGATATACGGCAGTTTTTCCAGCACTGGATGCGTGGCATCCATGCTGTCGCCCGGTTTCCAGTAAGGGTCCGGAATCGGACGACCCATGCGCGCCGCTTCGGCGATTTTTTCGTTATAACCGGCAAGGTTTCGTACGCCAAGCGCCGACATCAGCTTGTAGCGACGCTCCATTTCGTTGACGCTCCAGCGCAGGGCGTTAGCGGCGTCTTTCATGTCGGTGACCACTTCAGTCAGCAGATGCGGGATCCCTTCATACACTGACAGTTCCAGCATTTTCGGGTCGATCATGATGAAGCGGACGTCTTCAGGCTGCGCTTTATAGAGCATACTGAGGATCATGGCGTTCACACCGACGGACTTACCGGAACCGGTGGTACCGGCAACCAGCAGGTGTGGCATTTTCGCGAGATCGGCCACCACCGGCTCACCGGCAATATCTTTACCCAGCACCACCGTCAGCGGCGATGGGTTATCGCGGAATTTATCGCAATCCAGCACTTCGCGCAGGTAGACGGTCTGACGTTTTTTATTCGGCAGTTCCAGGCCAACGTACGGTTTGCCAGGAATGACTTCGACCACGCGCACGGCAACGGTCGACAGCGAACGCGCCAGGTCACGGGAGAGGTTCGAAATACGCGCAGCCTTCACGCCCGGCGCCAGATTCAGCTCGAAGCGGGTGATAACCGGACCCGGCGAGTAGTTCACAACGTCCGCTTTAATGCGATAGTCGGCCAGTCGGGTTTCCACCAGACGCGCCATCTGTTCCAGCGCAAAGGTGTCCACCGGTTCCACTTCCGTTGGCGGCGGCGTTAAAAGATCCAGCGATGGCAGCGGCGTCGTCGGTTTTTGCAGCGGACGATCGTCACCGTTACGCATCAGCAGCGGGTGGATCAGACTCTCCTGCTGCGGCGGCGTTACCGGCTGATGCGCAGGCTGCTGTGGCTGAGCATACTGTTGTGGTGCATGCTGTTGCTGCGGTGCATGCTGAGGCTGATGATAGCTTTGAGCATGCTGCGGCGGTTGTTGCTGTTGATAATGCTGTTGAGGCGGTGGCGTCACCGCAGGCTCCGGCATCACGCTCGGCGTGAACAACGGCGCTTTTGGCGTCTCATCCACCAGCGTTTTCATCGGTGAGAATTCAAAATCATCAAGGGAGAACGGGTGCGCACCTTCAGGCTGTTCGCTGGCGTAACGATTCTGCTGAGATGCAGCAAACTGGCGAGCCAGTTCCGCTTCTGCGGCGGCATCTTCATCGTTCTCTTCGAACGCATAGCTATCCTGCTCGTCCGCTTCGCCATAGCGTTGCTGCTGCGAGGCGGCAAACTGGCGAGCCAGCGCATCCTGCTGCAGCGCGTCAGCTTCATCGTCGGTCAGCGGCTGATTATCCTCAGGCTGATAGCGCTCAGCTTCACGGGCAGCGCGCTCCTCGGCCATTCGCTGCGACGGTAGCTTAATGCCATATGAGGCCAGCTCACGGCGCGTCGGCACGCGAACGCGGTTAGGGCGCGGCAGCTGTGGGCCAATGCCTTCTTTAACCTGTGAGCGCGGGCCTTCAGCTGGGCTAAACAGCGGCGCTGAGGCCGCAGCAGCTGCGGCGGTTCCGGCGGCTGCCGCTGCCGCATGGCGAACGCTGGCAGCAACCGGTGCAACAGCAGCGGAAGGTTCTGGTACGGAAACCGGAATAGACGGCGCGGTCGATGCCCGCTGTTCCATTGGCGCTAACGGCTCCGGAATGGGTTGATACCACGCCGCCAGCTGTTCACGCTCACGTGCGCGTTTCTCTTCCACTTCTTCGAAATAGTACAGCGGCGGACGATGAGCAGGTTTAACCTCCTCTTCCACTACCGGTTCTGGCTCTACGACAGGCGTTGGTTCAGCCTGTGGTACGTTCAGATAATCAGATTCAGCGGTATAGGGTTGTTCTTGCTGCGGCTGTTCGTAAGCAGGCTGCTGCGGTTGCGCATACTGTGGCTGCTCATAGGCAGGCTGCTGCGGCTGTGCATACTGCGGCTGCTCATAGGCAGGCTGCTGCGGCTGTGCGTACTGCGGCTGCTCATAAGCAGGTTGCTGCGGCTGTGCGTACTGCGGCTGCTCATAGGCAGGTTGCTGCGGTTGCGCATACTGCGGCTGCTCGTAGGCAGGTTGCTGTACTGGCGGCCATCCTTCTGGCGCAGGTGCAATAACCGGTTCACCCGCCGTTGGAGCTGGAACGGCCTGCCATTCAACGGCAGGTGCAGCAACAGGCTGCTCGTTCATGGACGGCGCAGCTAATGTTGGGTCGGCGGCCCACGCCGTTGTACCTGTAACGGCAACGGCCTCAGCGACGGTATGGCCGCTCAGTAGAGGGTCGTACTCATCATATTCGGCGGTACGCGTCGCGCTGGCGCCAGAGAACAGCACATCATCAGGATCGACCTGAGCCGCATAGCGGCCCGCCTCTTCCGGTTCGTCCATACGACGACCAGAGAACAGCGCCTCGTCCGTTTTACGCACCATCGGGTTAGAGAATTTCTCGGCGATCCGCTTACGACGCGCCAGTGCACCTCGCAGGATGCGCGCACGACGAGATTCACGCGACGCTTTCTGCGTCTCCTCGCCGTCGTCTTCATATCCCTCTTCTTCTTCGTACTCGTCTTCATCAACCCAGGTGTCGTCACGACGGGTTCGGTTGCTGGCGAACGTCAGAATATTGAGGATCCAACTGCCCATTTTCTCGGCAATGCTGACCCATGACCAGCCGGTAAACAGCGTCAGACCGGCGGCCCAGATGCAGAGTAGCGCAATGGTCCCGCCGCTGCTGTGCAGCATCGGTTGCAGCGCGGTGCTGAGCAGGCTGCCAATCACGCCGCCAGAGGCAAAGTACCAGATATCATCGGCGTTTATCGCCGCGAGGCCGCATGAAGTCAGGATGATCGCCAGTACGCCAATCAGGCGCAGCGAGACGGCGAAGTAGTCGATGTACTCATCGCTCGAACGGTGTCGCCAGGCAAACCAGCAGCCACCAACAATGATGACCGGTATGGTGTAAGCCATTACGCCAAAGATGAAGAACAGCGTATCGGCCAGCCATGCGCCAGGAGCGCCACATAAATTGTGGATCGGTTCGTGCCAGGCCGTTTGTGACCAGCTAGGATCGGAAGGATTGAAGCTCAGTAGTGCAGCCATTAACCAAACGGCAAAAATGGCGCATAAAAGGAGTAACGCCTCAAGGAGTCGGCGTCCGCTGCTGAGTTTTGTGAGTTTGACTTCTTTGTCTTCTGTATATTCCTGGCTCAAGAAAGGCTCTCCAGGTGCCGAATGCTAAAACGGACAACAGTGCCAGATTGCGCCGACACTGTTGCTGTATGGATTAACAGGAGTGTAATCAAACTACGCTGATTTTGCACCTGTTCCGTTTTAGCGGGTCTTAATTACCAGACGATTACTCTGCTTAACCTCTTCCATAACGACGTAAGTACGGGTGTCGTTCACGCCTGGCAGGCGCAGCAGGGTCTCGCCAAGAAGTTTACGGTAAGCCGACATGTCCGGTACGCGGGTTTTCAACAGATAGTCGAAATCGCCGGAAACCAGGTGACACTCTTGAATTTCTTCAAGTTTTTGCACGGCGGCGTTAAATTGTTCAAACACGTCTGGTGCACCGCGATTCAGAGTAATCTCAACAAAAACCAGCAGCGATGCATCAAGGTAATGCGGGTTTAACAGCGCGGTATAGCCCTGAATAAAACCCTGTCGTTCCAGACGACGTACGCGCTCAAGGCACGGGGTCGGAGAAAGTCCTACTCTTTTGGAAAGCTCGACGTTCGAAATACGCCCATCTTTTTGCAGTTCATTGAGAATGTTGCGGTCGATGCGGTCGAGATCTTTGCCAGGGCGTTTTTTACTATCTACCATTATTATTGTCTCTCTGTATTCCTTCCCTACTCCTGTCTTGACTCTGTGCACTTCACTGTTCAGAGCCTTCTCCCGATTTCAATGCGCCGTTGTTGCTGCAACGACGAATATCCCAGGGTATGCGTATGAGAAGCCCCGGCGCCTCACGGCCACCCTCCGACATCACGTATGATGTCTGTCCACACCATACGTAGATTTCAGTGATCCGGGTAAAAATGGTATTTGCGTGCATGAAAATTCACCACACGCGAAACACTGCTTTTCTTCTTCCTTGAATGTTGTCGCAAAAGCTTAGGGGATTGTCAAAGCAAAACATCTTTTTTTAGTACAACATGCCAGATATTCATGAATCCTGGGTCCGGTTTCACATGTAATCGTCTTATAATCATCGGCCTGGCAGTAGAAATAGTTATATTTTTTGATGTTAAAATAGCCAATCAATCGGCTCATTCTATTACACATATCGTTAACAAAATCGCTGTGCTCTTTTTTTACGTCTACAAATTCCCTACAATCCAGAGCAATGTCTGCCAACAATTATGGGGATCTCATGGGCACGGCCAAACACAGTAAGTTGTTAATCCTTGGTTCTGGACCTGCGGGATACACCGCTGCGGTCTATGCTGCACGCGCAAACCTGCAACCGGTACTGATTACCGGGCTGGAAAAAGGCGGTCAGCTGACCACCACCACAGAAGTGGAAAACTGGCCTGGCGATCCTAGCGACCTGACCGGTCCGCTGCTGATGGAACGTATGCATGAGCACGCCACTAAGTTTGAGACCGAAATTATTTTCGATCACATCCACAGCGTGGATCTGCAAAACCGTCCGTTCCGTCTCACCGGCGACAGTGGTGAATACACCTGCGATGCGTTAATCATCGCCACCGGCGCCTCTGCCCGTTATCTGGGTCTGCCGTCAGAAGAAGCGTTTAAAGGCCGCGGCGTTTCTGCCTGCGCTACCTGCGACGGTTTCTTCTACCGCAACCAGAAAGTCGCGGTCATCGGCGGCGGCAACACCGCCGTGGAAGAAGCGCTGTATCTGTCCAACATCGCATCAGAAGTGCATCTGATTCACCGTCGTGATTCTTTCCGTGCGGAAAAAATCCTGATCAAACGTCTGATGGATAAAGTGGAAAGCGGCAACATCGTACTGCACACCAAGCGTACGCTGGAAGAAGTGACCGGCGACCAGATGGGCGTGAGCGGTCTGCGTCTGCGTTCTACCGAAAACGACGACATTGAGTCGCTGGAGGTCGCAGGTCTGTTCGTGGCTATCGGCCACAGCCCAAATACCGCGATCTTCGAAGGCCAGCTGGCGTTGGAAAACGGCTACATCAAAGTGCAGTCCGGCATTCACGGCAATGCAACCCAGACCAGCATCCCTGGCGTGTTCGCGGCGGGTGACGTGATGGACCACATTTACCGTCAGGCGATCACCTCTGCGGGCACCGGCTGTATGGCCGCGCTGGACGCTGAGCGCTACCTCGACGGTCTGGCTGACGCGTGCAAATAATCTTTACAAGTCAGTAACAAAAGTAAAAAAGGCGACGATAAGTCGCCTTTATTTTTTCTGCGATGTAACATTGCCGCGCCCATAACTGAAACCATTAGCCATAAGCACCTGCTAAGCGCCCAATGAATAAAAGTCGCCAACAAGAACTCACCCGCTGGCTCAAACAGCAAAGCGTCCTGTCACGCCGCTGGTTGATGACCTCCCGTCTGCTCGGCTTCGTTAGCGGTGTACTGATCATCGCCCAGGCCTGGTTCCTTGCCCGCATTCTCCATCACATGATTATGGAGAACATCCCGCGAGAAGCGTTGCTGCTGCCGTTTATCCAGCTGGTGCTGATCTTTATCCTGCGTGCCTGGGTCGTCTGGCTGCGGGAGCGCGTTGGTTTTCACGCCGGGCAGCAGATTCGATTTGAAATACGCCGTCAGGTGCTCGACCGCCTTCAGCAGGCCGGTCCGGCCTGGATTCAGGGCAAGCCGGCCGGAAGTTGGGCGACGCTTATCCTCGAACAAATCGATGACATGCACGATTACTATGCCCGCTACCTGCCGCAGATGGCACTGGCGGCCTGCGTGCCGCTGCTGATTGTGGTCGCGATCTTCCCTTCCAACTGGGTCGCCGCGTTAATACTGTTGGTGACGGCACCGTTAATTCCGCTGTTTATGGCCCTGGTGGGGATGGGCGCTGCCGATGCCAACCGCCGCAACTTCCTGGCGCTAGCGCGCCTGAGCGGTCACTTCCTCGACCGCCTGCGAGGCATGGATACGCTGCGTATCTTTGGTCGTGGCGAAGCGGAAACCGAAAGTATTCGTGAAGCTTCACAGGATTTCCGCCAACGCACAATGGAAGTCCTGCGACTCGCCTTCCTCTCCTCCGGCGTACTGGAATTCTTTACTTCGCTCTCCATTGCGCTGGTCGCCGTCTATTTCGGCTTCTCCTATCTCGGCGAGCTAAACTTCGGCAGCTACGGTACCGCAGTGACGCTCTCCTCCGGTTTCCTGGCGCTGATCCTGGCCCCTGAGTTCTTCCAGCCGCTGCGTGATTTAGGCACCTTCTATCACGCCAAGGCGCAGGCCGTTGGCGCCGCCGACAGCCTGAAAACGTTCCTCGAAGCACCGCTGGCGCATCCTGAGCAAGGTGACCAGACGCTGGACACCAGTGAGCCGGTTACCCTTAGCGCCGTGGATCTGTTTATCACCTCGCCGGAAGGCAAAATGCTGGTTGGGCCGCTGAACTTCACGCTTAACGCTGGGCAACGCGCCGTGCTGGTTGGCCTGAGCGGTTCCGGTAAAAGCTCGCTGCTGAATGCACTGGCCGGATTCCTGCCCTACAGCGGTTCGCTGAAAGTGAACGGCGTTGAATTACGTAATCTGCACCCGGAAGGCTGGCACCGCATGATGAGCTGGGTGGGGCAAAACCCGCAGCTTCCGGCGACCACGCTGCGTGAGAACGTCCTGCTCGGTAATCTGGAGGCCAGTGAACAGCAGTTACAGCGGGCGCTGGATAAAGCCTGGGTTAGCGAATTCCTGCCACAGCTTCCTGACGGTATCGACACCGTCGTCGGTGAACAGGCCGCGCGTCTGTCCGTGGGTCAGGCTCAACGCGTCGCTGTCGCCCGTGCCCTTCTCGCCCCCTGCCGTCTGCTGCTGTTGGATGAACCTGCCGCAAGTCTGGATGCCCACAGCGAGCAGCGCGTCATGCAGGCGCTGACTGAGGCTTCTACCCAACAAACCACGCTGGTGGTCACCCACCAGCTGGAAGGCATTACCGATTGGGATGCTATCTGGGTGATGGAAAACGGTCAGATTATTGAGCAGGGAACGTATCAGCAGCTGGTTGATGCTAACGGCGTGTTTGCCAGCCTGCTGGCTAGCCGTCAGGAGGAGATTTAAATGCGCGCACTGTTGCCTTATCTGGCGCTCTATAAACGTCACAAGTGGCTGTTAAGCCTGGGCGTTGTTCTGGCGATTATCACCCTGCTTGCGAGCATCGGCTTATTGACCCTTTCCGGCTGGTTCCTCTCCGCTTCG
Source organism: Kluyvera sp. CHPC 1.251 (assembly GCF_036759945.1). Lineage (NCBI taxonomy): Bacteria > Pseudomonadati > Pseudomonadota > Gammaproteobacteria > Enterobacterales > Enterobacteriaceae > Kluyvera > Kluyvera sp. CHPC 1.251. The sequence continues at coordinate 293,962 of NZ_JAPKIC010000004.1, forward strand.
GCGGTGGTCGGGTTCGCGGGCGCGTACACCTTTAACTATATGCTGCCTGCGGCTGGCGTACGTGGCGCAGCGATTATCCGTACTGCTGGACGTTATTTTGAACGCCTGGTCAGCCATGATGCGACCTTCCGCGTTTTACAGCATCTGCGCGTCTTTACCTTCAGCAAGCTGCTGCCGCTCTCCCCCGCCGGGCTGGCGCGTTTTCGCCAGGGCGAACTGCTTAACCGTATGGTGGCGGACGTCGATACCCTCGACCACCTCTATCTGCGCGTTATTTCGCCATTAGTCGGTGCGTTAGTCGTCATTCTGGTGGTGACTGCCGGGCTTAGTCTGCTGGACGTTGGTCTGGCGCTAACTCTCGGTGGCATCATGCTGGCCACGCTGCTGGTTCTACCGCCGCTGTTCTATCGCGCAGGTAAACCCACTGGTGAGCAACTGACGAGCCTACGCGGGCAGTATCGCCAGCAGTTAACTGGCTGGCTACAGGGGCAGGCAGAGCTAACTATCTTTAACGCCAGTCAACGTTATCGTAAACAGATGGAGCAGACCGAACTCAACTGGCACGATGCCCAGCGCCGTCAGTCTGAACTGACCGCCCTTTCACAGGCGTTAATGCTGCTGATTGGCGGCGCCGCCGTGGTCTCCATGCTGTGGTTAGCCGCTGGCGGCGTTGGCAGCAACAGCCAGCCCGGCGCGCTGATTGCGCTCTTTGTCTTCTGCGCGCTGGCGGCCTTTGAGGCGCTGGCGCCAGTTACCGGCGCCTTCCAGCATCTTGGACAGGTTATCGCCTCGGCGCTGCGCATCAGCCAGATTATTGAACAGAAACCGGAAGTGACCTTCCCGGAACAGACCGTGGCGCGTCCTCAACAGGTATCGCTAACGCTGGATCGGGTGTCATTCACCTATCCTCAGCAAACCCAGCCTGCGCTGAATAACCTGTCACTGAATATCGCCGCCGGCCAGCACATCGCCCTTCTCGGCCGTACCGGCTGCGGTAAATCGACACTGCTCCAGCTGCTTACCCGCGCCTGGGACCCGCAGCAGGGTGAGATTCTGCTGAACGGCATGCCGTTGACCCAGTTTGATGAGCAGACGCTGCGTCAGACCATCAGCCTGGTGCCGCAGCGCGTGCATCTGTTCAGCGCTACCCTGCGCGACAATCTGCTGCTGGCTAAGCCTGACGCGAGCGATGAAGCGCTCAGCGAGGTTCTGCGCCGTACCGGTCTTGAGAAACTGCTCGAAGACGCCGGGCTGAACAGCTGGCTGGGCGAAGGTGGACGTCAGCTTTCCGGCGGCGAGCTGCGTCGGCTGGGGATTGCGCGAGCGTTACTGCACGATGCACCGCTGATGATGCTGGACGAACCGACCGAAGGGTTAGACGCCACCACCGAAAGCCAGGTGCTTGAGTTGCTGGCCGACGTGATGCGTCATAAAACGCTGCTGATGGTAACCCATCGTCTGCGCGGGCTGGCGCGATTTAATCAGATAATTGTCATGGACAACGGGCAAATTATTGAGCAAGGTAATCACGCAGAACTGCTGGCAAAACAAGGTCGTTACTACCAGTTTAAACAGCGTCTGTAGACTATGCTTAGTTAACCCTGTTTCGTGAGGTCATCGCGACATGCGCCTTGTCCAGCTTTCTCGACACTCGATCGCTTTTCCCTCACCTGAGGGCGCATTACGTGAACCGAACGGACTGCTCGCTTTAGGAGGCGATCTCGGCCCCGCCCGCCTGCTGATGGCCTATCAGCGCGGCATTTTTCCGTGGTTTTCTCCCGGCGATCCCATTCTTTGGTGGTCGCCGGATCCCCGCGCCGTGCTGTGGCCTGAGCAGTTTCACCTCAGTCGCAGCATGAAGCGGTTTCATAAGACCTCCCCTTACCGCGTGACGATCAACTACGCCTTTAGCGATGTGATCGCCGGCTGCGCGCAGGATCGCCATGAAGGTACCTGGATTACCACCAGCATCAGCCAGGCCTATCATCGCCTGCACGAGCTTGGTCATGCGCACTCTATCGAGGTATGGCAGGAGAACACGCTGGTAGGCGGCATGTACGGCGTTGCCATGGGCGAACTGTTCTGCGGCGAGTCGATGTTCAGCCGCGCGGAGAACGCCTCTAAGACGGCGCTGTACGTCTTTTGCGAGGCATTCCGCCAGGCGGGTGGCAAACTCATCGACTGTCAGGTGCTCAATAGCCACACCGCCTCCCTGGGCGCGGAGGAAATCCCGCGTCGCGACTACCTCGAGCATCTCAATACGCTCCGCATGCAGCCGCTTGCCGAAAAGTTTTGGGTACCCAGAGCGCTCTTTTTACCTGAAGCGTAAATGATTTCAGCACAATTGCCATCAGGATGATATAATTGCCGACGAGAGTCGCTTCTGCCTTTTACCCCGCCGACGTTTGGGAATCTTCGAGTCAGATAACGCCCACGTTTATCCTGTTGTTTCCGGCCTGGTTCGTGCCCATCACACGATGCATTTGTGTGGTGAAAGGGTAATGCGCAAAAACGACTTTCGCCGATTAAGACGGACAATTCTTTACTTACTTGATGAACTTCGGCATTATCTTGCCGGTTCAAATTACGGTAGTGATACCCCAGAGGATTAGATGGCCAAAGAAGACAATATTGAAATGCAGGGTACCGTTCTTGATACGTTACCTAATACCATGTTCCGCGTAGAACTGGAAAACGGGCACGTGGTTACTGCACATATCTCCGGTAAAATGCGCAAAAACTACATCCGTATCCTGACGGGCGACAAAGTGACTGTTGAGCTGACCCCGTACGACCTGAGCAAAGGCCGCATTGTCTTCCGTAGTCGCTAATCGCCGCAGATAATGAGCGTCTGGCGCTACTTTCGCCGAGCGCTATTTGCTGAATATTAATGCCTCGCTTATTGCGGGGCATTTTTTTGCCTTTTCCACACCACCTCATAAATTGTGTGCTTCCGGTTTACGCGATTTTTGCCAGTAATGGTGCTCACGCAACCCTTCCGCTGACTCTTCTGCCACCGCGCGTAACTCATCGCTATCGGCTTCATGACGTAGCTGATGATCGGCATTTTTTACCCACAGAAACTGATGTCCTTTATGTCCGGCCATAAGTTGACCAGAGAATAACGCGCAGGTGAGTAAAATCACCGATAACAATTTCGAAAACATTATGCCACCGCTTGGTTATCTTCTGCCTCCATCATGCCAACCCTTACGTCTGGTTATTATCCGGCTGTTCAAATTTGCGAAAATGGATTGTCAGCGTGAAACAACGAAGATGGCACATAAAAAAACCGAGCTGTTTTCAGCTCGGTTTTTGTTTTTACCGCACGTGATTAACGTTAATGCGCCGCTTCTGGCTTATGCTTCTGCGCGCTCTGGAAGCCGTAGGTCAGCTCGTTCTTCTCGTTGTCGAGCGCCACGGTGACCTGGCCGCCGTCAACCAGCGAACCAAACAGCAGTTCGTTAGCCAGCGGTTTTTTCAGGTTGTCCTGAATCACACGCGCCATTGGACGCGCGCCCATCGCACGGTCGTAGCCTTTCTCGGCCAGCCAGTTGCGGGCCTCCTGGCTGACTTCCAGCGACACGCCTTTCTGATCCAGTTGAACCTGCAGCTCGACGATGAACTTATCGACAACCTGGTGGATCACGTCGGTAGACAGATGATCGAACCAGATAATGTTGTCGAGACGGTTACGGAACTCTGGCGTAAAGATCTTTTTGATCTCTTCCATCGCGTCGGTGCTGTTGTCCTGCTGGATAAGGCCAATCGATTTACGCTCGGTTTCACGTACGCCGGCGTTGGTGGTCATCACCAGCACCACGTTACGGAAATCGGCTTTGCGACCGTTGTTATCGGTCAGCGTGCCGTTGTCCATCACCTGCAGCAGCAGGTTAAAGACGTCCGGGTGCGCTTTTTCGATTTCGTCCAGCAGCAGTACCGCGTGCGGATGCTTGATAACCGCATCAGTCAGCAGGCCGCCCTGGTCAAAACCAACGTATCCCGGAGGCGCACCGATAAGACGGCTCACCGTATGGCGTTCCATATATTCGGACATATCGAAACGCAGAAGCTCAATGCCCATCGCCTTCGCCAGCTGGACAGTCACTTCCGTTTTACCTACCCCAGTCGGGCCAGCAAACAGGAAGGAGCCCACCGGGCGATGGTCGTGGCCGAGGCCTGCGCGGCTCATCTTGATGGCTTCGGTCAACGCGTCAATAGCGTTATCCTGGCCGAATACCAGCATCTTCAGACGGTTGCCGAGGTTTTTCAGCGTATCGCGATCGCTTTGGGAGACGCTTTTCTCCGGGATACGCGCAATGCGCGCGACCACGGATTCAATGTCCGCCACGTTGATCGTTTTCTTACGCTTGCTCACCGGCATCAGACGGGCGCGCGCGCCTGCCTCATCAATCACGTCAATGGCCTTATCTGGCAGATGACGATCGTTGATGTATTTCACCGCCAGCTCTACCGCCGCACGTACCGCCTTCGCGGTGTAGCGGACGTCGTGGTGCGCTTCGTATTTCGGCTTCAGGCCGTTCAGAATCTGCACGGTCTCTTCTACCGACGGTTCGGTAATATCGATTTTCTGGAAACGACGCGCCAGCGCCCTGTCCTTCTCAAAGATATTGCTGAACTCCTGGTACGTGGTGGAGCCCATTACCCGAATTTTGCCGCTGGAGAGCAGCGGTTTAATCAGGTTAGCGGCATCCACCTGCCCACCCGACGCAGCACCCGCACCGATAATGGTGTGGATTTCGTCGATGAACAGAATGCTGTTGGTGTCCTGCTCTAACTGCTTGAGCAGCGCTTTAAAGCGTTTTTCGAAATCACCGCGATACTTGGTACCCGCCAACAGCGAACCGATATCAAGCGAGTAGATAGTGCAGTCGGCCATGATTTCCGGCACGTCGCCGCGCACGATGCGCCATGCGAGGCCTTCAGCAATCGCCGTTTTACCGACGCCGGATTCCCCCACCAGCAGCGGGTTATTCTTACGGCGACGGCACAGCACCTGAATGGCGCGCTCCAGCTCTTTGTCGCGGCCAATCAGCGGGTCAATTCCCCCGACGCGAGCAAGCTGATTAAGATTGGTGGTGAAGTTTTCCATACGTTCCTCCCCGCCTGCTTGCTCTTCGTTAGTCTGCTGATTCCCGGAATCGGAAGGCTGGCTTGGCTCGTCTTTACGCGTGCCATGAGAGATGAAGTTCACCACGTCAAGGCGGCTGACTTCATGTTTACGCAGAAGATACGCGGCCTGCGACTCCTGCTCGCTGAAAATCGCCACGAGGACGTTAGCGCCGGTGACTTCGCTACGCCCGGAAGACTGGACGTGGAAGACCGCGCGCTGCAGAACACGCTGGAAGCTGAGCGTCGGTTGTGTTTCGCGCTCTTCTTCACTGACCGGTAGCACCGGCGTGGTTTGTTCGATGAAGGCTTCGAGTTCCTGACGCAGCGCCACCAGATCGACCGAGCACGCTTCCAGCGCTTCACGGGCTGATGGGTTGCTAAGCAGAGCCAGCAACAGATGCTCGACGGTCATAAACTCGTGACGGTGCTCGCGCGCTCTGGCGAAAGCCATGTTTAAACTGAGTTCCAGTTCTTGATTGAGCATAGGCACCTCCCCCAATTTTCATGCCTGTATCAGGCTTGTTCCAGCGTACACAACAGTGGATGCTCGTTCTCCCTCGCGTACTGATTCACCATGGCAACTTTGGTCTCGGCGACTTCTGCCGTAAAGACACCACAAATTGCTTTACCCTGATAGTGAACCGTTAGCATCAGTTGTGTTGCGCGTTCTACATCATAAGAAAAGAATTTTTGTAACACGTCAATAACAAACTCCATCGGAGTGTAATCATCATTGACCAATATCACTTTATACATCGATGGGGGCTTAAGCCCATCCTGAAGTTTATCTGCCGAAAGCTGGTCGAAGTCCAGCCAGTCTCTGGTCTTACTCATTGTCAGTCATCATTGTGGGTGTCATCTCGTGCTGCTGACGTTCCTGTTTGCACTTAAGCGCCTCGTATTATTGACGGTATTAATGACACATTTACCGCCTGCTACGCAGCCACTTGCTCCTGTGCATACACGTTCTAAATTTACTGTAGATCATAGATAGCTATCACCTATAGCTGTCATTCGCGAACTCTGTCACATTCCCGTCAATAGCGTTAACTGCTTCAAATTTTGATGCATTTTCCCCCTTCAGCCTCCCTCAAACGCTTGACGCATTGTGCGAAATATCTAAATTGTACTGGCGAGAGTTGGTGAGGTTTTGAACAACTCCTGACTCCACCACCGGTTCATTCCATCTACTTATAAACGTATAATAGTGTTACGAAGGATGTCGAAGTATGGAAATGGGTACTGTTAAGTGGTTCAACAATGCTAAAGGGTTCGGTTTTATTTGCCCGGAAGGCGGTGGCGAGGACATCTTCGCCCATTACTCCACCATCCAGATGGATGGGTACAGAACGTTAAAAGCCGGGCAATCCGTCCAGTTTGATGTCCACGAGGGGCCGAAAGGTAATCATGCTAGCGTGATTATCCCTCTGGAAGCAGAAACAGCCGCCTAGTTACTGCCCCATTGTGTACATCCCGCTGTCAAAATGCCAGTCCTTCTGACTGGCATTTTTTCATTTCTTTTGCGCTTATTCCCGCGCCAGCGCATCGACCGGATCGAGCCGGGCAGCGTTGCGCGCAGGTAGCCAACCAAACAGCACGCCGGTCAGCGTCGAGAAGATAAATGCCGTCAACAGTGCCAGCGGCGAGAAGCCAATTTCCCACCCTGGCAGCACCAGCTGTAAAAGCAGCGCAATCATCATTGAGAGCGCTACGCCGATCGCACCGCCGACAAGGCAGACCAGGATCGCCTCTATCAGGAACTGCTGCAGCACGTTGCTGGCTCGCGCCCCAACCGCCATACGAATGCCGATTTCCCGGGTACGCTCCGTCACCGACACCAGCATGATGTTCATCACCCCAATACCGCCCACCACCAGCGAAATCACCGCCACCAGCGTTAAGAACAGCTGTAATGTATGTGTGGTGCGTTCCGCCGTTTTCAAGACGCTGTCCATGTTCCAGACGAAGAAATCTTTTTTACCGTGCCGCAGGTTTAACAGCCGGGTAAGCTGCTCTTCCGCAAGGCTGCTGTCGTAACCCTCTTTCACCCTGACGGTAATCGAGTTGAGCCACGTCTGCCCCATCACCCTCCCGGACATCGTTGAGTACGGTAGCCAGACGCGCAGAATTTTGCTGCTGCCAAACATCGACTGTTTTTCATCTGCCACGCCGATCACCGTCGCGGGCATATTGCCGACCAGAATGACTTCACCCACCACATTCGCTTTATTCGGGAACAGCTGGCGTCGCGTGTTACCATCAAGCACGACCACCTGTGAACGCTCCGCGGCCTGCACATCGTTAAAGGTGTTCCCTTCGCTGAAGGTCATACCATAGACGTTAAAGTAGTGCTGCCCGATGCCCTGAACGCTGGCAGCCACATCAATATTGCCGGCCCTGACGCGCAGGTTTTTTGACACCGAGGGAGTGACCGAACTGACCCACGACTGCTTTTCAATCGCCAGCAGGTCATCGTATTTCAACGACTGCTGATACTGCGGGTCATCATCGCCAAAATCTTTCCCCGGATAGACGTCAATGGTATTGGTGCCGATAGCGCGAATATCCGCCAGCACCATCTGCTTGGCCGCATCGCCCACCACCACGATGGAGACCACCGAGGCGATGCCGATGATAATGCCCAACATGGTCAGCAATGTGCGCATTTTATTGGCGACCATCGCGCGCCAGGCCATCGACAGCGCTTCGCGGAAGCTGTTGCTGAACTGCTGCCAGCCGGACGCATTCTGAGCCGCAGGTTTGCGCGCCGCCACCGTCGTCTGACGCGGGGGCGGATTATGGATAATTTCGCCGTCACGAATTTCAATCACCCGTTCGGCCTGTGCGGCAACCTGCGGGTCGTGGGTGACGATAATAATGGTGTGCCCCTGCTCTTTTAGCTGATGCAGGATAGCCATCACCTCTTCACCCGAATGGGTATCGAGCGCCCCCGTGGGTTCATCGGCAAGTATCACCTGGCCGCCGTTCATCAACGCGCGGGCAATACTGACGCGCTGCTGCTGGCCGCCGGAAAGCTGCGAAGGCGCATAATCCACGCGATCGGCAAGCCCAAGACGCTGCAGCAGTTCTTCAGCGCGCTCAAGGCGGGCTTTACGCTCCATGCCTGCATACACGGCGGGCACTTCAACGTTTTGCGCGGCCGTCAGGTGAGACAGCAGGTGATAGCGCTGGAAGATAAAGCCAAAATGCTCACGCCGAAGCGCTGCCAGCGCATCGCTATCCAGCGTCGCGACATCTACCCCGGCAACCCGGTAAGTCCCGCTCGTGGGCTTATCCAGGCAGCCCAGGATATTCATCAGGGTGGATTTTCCCGAACCGGAGGCCCCGACAATCGCCACCATCTCACCGGCGTTAATTTGCAGAGAGATCCCCTTAAGCACATCCACGTTGCCATCACCGGACGGGTAGCTGCGGCGGATGTTGCTCAGTTCAAGCAGTGCGGTCATTGTGCGGCCCCGGCTTTACCTTCTCCGGTTATCACCTCATCGCCCGCATCCAGCCCTTTGGCAATTTCCACATCGGTGTCGTTGCGCGCGCCAATCACTACCTCACGGGTTTTCACCTCGCCGTTGCGCAGCAGGCGCACGTTGTAGCGGTTGTCGCCCACATTCTCGCCCAGCGCGGAAAGCGGGATGGTCAGCACATCGTTTACGCCGCTGAGCTGGATATGCACCTGAGCCGTCATGTCCAGGCGTAAAACGCCCTGCGGGTTAGGCACTTCAAAACGGGCATAGTAGAAGATGGCGTCGTTAACCTTCTCCGGCGTCGGCAGAATGTCTTTGAGCGTACCTTCATAACGCGTCAGCGGGTCACCCAGCACCGTAAACCAAGCTTTCTGCCCCGGCTTGAGGTGGATAACATCAGCCTCCGACACCTGTGCTTTCACCAGCATCGTACGGAGATCGGCAAGGGTCAGAATATTCGGCGCCTGCTGAGCGGCAATCACCGTCTGCCCCTGCAGAGTAGTAATTTGCGTAACTTCACCCGCCATAGGCGCGACGATACGCGTGAAATCGAGGTTGGTTTTGGCGGTATCAAGAGAAGCCTGATTTCGCTTAATTTGTGCGTCAATTGTGCCAATCTGCGCCTTTTTCACCACCATTTCGGTGGCAGCGGTGTCCAGATCCTGGCGCGAAATCGCCTGGGTTTTTGCCAGTTGCTGCTGGCGTGAAAGGGTTACGCTCGCCAGCTTCCATTCGGCTTCCGCCTGCTGGCGCTGCGCGCGCAGTTCCATCAGCGTAGCTTCTACCTCTTTGATCTGGTTTTGCGCCTGTTCGGGGTCAATCACCCCCAACAGCTGATCTTTCGTGACTTTATCGCCAATACTCACCGACAGCGTTTTCAACTGCCCGCTCACCTGCGCACCAACGTCTACTTTGCGCAGCGCGTCGAGTTTGCCGGTGGCCAATACGCTCTGCTCAAGGGAGCCCTTACGGACAATCAACGTCTGGTAATTGGGCAACGGCGCGTTCAGCGTTTTCCAGACCGCTATCACGGCAATGATCACGACGATCGCCGCAATCACATAGCGTTTTTTAAACTTTCCCTTGATGTTCATAAAAATCCTGTATTCCCCAGTGTATCCATCAGAATGAAAAGGCAAGCGTAAACAAAATATAAACAATCACTAAAGATATCTAAGAATCGTCCGATGATTGAGAATTGGTTTAGTTTTCCAATTGTAAACTTTGGAAAAGTTTTTTATATCAGGTCGTCAGCAATGTCTCAGCTCAGTGATAACTCTCTTCCCCCAGCGCATTCTTTCACCAGCCTTGGGCTGTTTTTCAGCCTGTTCAGCGGGCAGTGGCGTCCTAGCGAACACTGGCATAAAAACAGCTTTCGGCGGAAGTTTATGGTGCGTTCTTTATTGATGCCACGTTTAAACCGCGATTGGATGCGCGAATTATCTCAATGGTCAAATCTTAACGCGGTAATGGCCCGCCAACCTCGCCTGCCAGTGCGACTGCATCGCCCTTATCTGGCGGTCAATTTCCCTCGCCCTTTGATTGTGGATGCGCTGCGTTATCACTATAAGCTGTTATCCGAGGCAATGTCCTCTGAAGAGTTTGAGACCTATCTGAATTCGCAGTATTTTCCACTTGCAGAACTAGCGGGGAAAAACGGTGAGGTCTTCAGCATTGAACTGACCATGGATGTCAATCTCGATAAAGAGGGCGATAGCACTATCCTGATGCGTAACGCGAATGGCGATACGCTGGCGGAAATGACCTTTACCATCCTGAACTATCAGAACCAACGAACGCTGTTTATCGGTGGACTGCAGGGCGGTAAACGCGAACTTCCTCATGAAGCCATTCAGGAAGCCACCAAAGCCTGCCACGGCCTGTTCCCGAAACGCCTGGTGATGGAAGCCGTTTGCCACTTTGCAGGCCGTCTGCAGGTGGAGCAAATTCTCGCCGTCAGCAACACGGTCCATATTTTCCGTGGCGAGCGCTACCACGATAAAAACAAAGCCGTCCTTTCGGATTACGACAACTTTTGGGAAGCCGTGGGCGGTGAATGCGATCAAACCCGCTATTTCCATATCCCTGTCACTATTGCCCGTAAAGACATTGCCGAAATTGCGAGCAAAAAACGCGCAGAATACCGCCGCCGCTTTGAGTTGCTGGATACCATTGGCACACAAATGTCGACGCTCTTCAGCCAGCGCTAATCCCTTTTTTCTGCGCACTGCTGATGTAGTGCGCAGAAATACATAAAAAACAGACATCAACAAACTTAAACGCTTCATCAACAAAGATTAATCTCCACAATTCTTACATTTGTTGAAATTCCGTTGAGTATCTCATTGCTTAAATAGGCAAATCTTTTTTATGAGATTATTCCTATGTCCAGCCTCGCCGAACTTTCCACGTCCACAGCTTTGCAGCCAGAATCCAGCTGGCACTTCTTTCGTCTGCTATCGACCGGCGCGTTAACGCCCGGCCGGGCGTGGGAAAATCCAGGCTATCGCTTCAAGTTCATGCTGCGCTCACTGAACACGCCGCGCATGACCGGCAAGCTGCTGGCGAACCTGGCAAAACAACCATATTTAATGCAGATCCTGGACGTGCAGCCCGGCCTTCCGTGCCGTCTACACCGTCCGTGGTTGTCTGTCCACACCGATCATCAGCAGACCATCGAGGCGTTAAGCAGGCACTATCAGCAACTGCTAAGCCATCTGCCAGAGGGCGTGACGCAAGGATATCTTTCGCCACATGGCGCACTACTGGCGACTCTCAACGGCAAAGATGGTCAGCAATACGCTATACGCCTGAATGCGGATGCCATGCAGGATAAAGAAGGTGAAGCAACGCTAACGTTTCGTGATGAAAACAACACCGTGCTGGCGGAGCTAACTTTTACGTTATGCCAGTTCAACGGGGTGGATACCTTTTATATTGGGGGTCTGCAGGGCGCGAAGGCGCATGTTCCGCACCAGCTTATCCAGGCGGCAACAAAAGCCTGCCACGGACTGTTCCCGAAACGGCTGGTGGTGGATGCGTTGTTAACGCTGGCGACACCGCTATCGGTAGAACACGTTCGCGCCGTCAGTAACGAGACGCATATCTACCAGAGCCTGCGCTATCGTCGTAAAAAACGCGACAAACTGCATGCCGATTACAACAGCTTCTGGGAATCGCTCAGCGCAACGGTAGATAGTAAAGGAGATTACGTGCTGCCACTGGTACTGCCGCGTAAAACCATGGAAGAAATTGCCAGTAAAAAACGCGCGGAGTACCGCCGCCGCTACGAGCTGCTGGATACGCTCCAGCAGCAGATTTTGCAGGCCAGCACGCGCTAATCCGCCTTCCCACGCGCCAGCCAGACGACGCGGGAAAACATTTTCTTCAGTAAAGGCGGTACGGCTTCAGTACCCCGTCGACCCGCCTCCATCGCCACTTCAATGGCCAGATCGGGTTTTGACGAGCGATGGATAGCCTTGGTAATCACCCGACGCATATTCATCGGGATATTCTCCGGTAGTTGGGCAACGCGATGATAGACGCTGGAAAATCCCTGTTTATACATAAAGTGTTCCATGTCCAGCGCCGGTAACGTGGTCAGGTGATGGTGTTCCTGATCCCGGTCGTTGTTGAGTAAACCACGCACGGTGGCGGCGTACTTTTTCCCAGCCTCGTCCCCGTCGACCAGCACGTGCCATTCAATACCCATCCGGCGCGCAAACTTGATAAGCGGCTTTAACCCCGACTGGGCAAATTCAATCACCTTCACCCCTTCAGCATCAAAGTGATGACCGCACTGGCGCGCCAGTTCGTTAATCACCCAGGTTTCCGTCTCGCCTTCCACCAGCAGCCAGCAGCGAGCAAACAGCGATGAAGCGCGGTTAAAGCGGATATGGAAGGAGATGCGGCGGCTATCTTCAGCGTTCATCCCTTCCGGTCCTAAGCGCCAGGCGGAAACGCGGGACGATTCGCGCACCAGACGGCAAACGTACTGCATCGGCGTCAGCGACAGCAGTTCGCCAGAGTTCGTGGTGGCAATGCGCTGCAAAGGCAGCAGGTTAAGCAGGCTCCAGGCCACGGAGAGCATAATGGGGTGCAGTCGGGTTTCCGGGTCTTCCACCAGCAGCAGCGGGCGAGCGTCTTTATCCAGCCTGACTGTTCCCTTCGCCTGCAATAAGGTGGCAAACATGCCCAGCAGGATCACCCGGTGATTGCGAGCGCCGGGTTTATCGATCATGCGGTTAATAAGATCAAGATAGCGCCAGCTACGCTGCTCATCGTGAGAGCGCCGACGCATCAGGCGCTGAATCGCCGGGCCAGAGCCCTGTTCTGAAAAGTAGTGTTCGAGCAATTGCCCCATCGCCGAGAGCCCCTGGCGAATTTGCCCGTCGCTCAGGTTCTGTGGGCTGGTGACCAGCTCACGCGACAAATAATCCAGCTGGCGGGCGGTAATCTCGACATCCGGTACATTCGGCACGGTGCCGTTACGAATACGACGCATAAAACGGGCATCGCGCAGGCGCAGCACCGGCATCAGGCGAATCAGTTCTCGCGCGCAGGCATCGATATCATCCAGTTCCAGCGCCTGGCCGTCGCTGTCGATAAAGCTGCGTAAAGTCAGTACGCTACCGTCGGCGGCCAGTTCACCTTCCAGACGATAGAAAATGCGCTGATAGCCGTCAGGGCACAGCGACCAGCAGCCGGTGAGGCCACGGTAGCGACGCCCGCGGTAACGCCCCGGCTCGTTCTCGCGAAAGGTCAGAATGATATGTAGATGATGTTCACGCCCCTGAACATCGCCGGGCGGGAACCAGAAATCGTTGCGGACGAAGTGATACAGCCCTTCATGCGGGGAAAGCAGCAGCGTCAATGCATCCAGCAGACTCGACTTACCCCAGGCGTTTTCGCCGATTAAGACATTATTTTGCTCCAGCATTAACGACAAACGGTTGATGCCGCGAAACCCTGCAATCTCGGTGCGCTCAAGAAGCATAACTCCTCCGTAACACGATACGCCTGCTCTCCTTTCATTCTCGCAGTATAGCGGCATGAAGGAGCGTTGACATCCGCTCATTCCCTTACATTCAGGCAGAGGGTGGCGCCATTAACTGTACAAAGTAATAAAGTGCGCTCGCCATCACTCTTCACGATTATTCCTAAAATAATGCACTACACTCTGAATTAATGAATAGATTGCTTAAGGATTAACACCACATTGTTTTGCATCAAAGTTCGCGTATTTATTTAACTGGTTAAGGGATGAGGTTAGTTTTTAAAATAACGCTGACTATGCCTGCCGCTCATTTCAGGTCGGTATAAATTCAGTCGTCATCCTTTATGACGATGATATTTTCAATTCGAGGTGGTTATGTTTAGAAAATTGGCTGCAGAGTGCTTTGGCACCTTCTGGCTGGTATTTGGTGGTTGCGGCAGTGCGGTTCTGGCTGCAGCATTCCCAGAGTTAGGGATTGGCTTTGCGGGTGTGGCGCTGGCGTTCGGTTTAACCGTTCTCACCATGGCTTTTGCTGTAGGGCACATTTCTGGCGGTCATTTTAACCCGGCAGTAACGCTGGGCCTGTGGGCGGGCGGTCGTTTCCCAGCTAAAGATGTTATCGGTTATATCATTGCTCAGGTTGTGGGGGGGATTATCGCTGCAGCTATTCTGTATCTCATCGCCAGCGGTAAAGCAGGCTTTGATGCAGCAGCCAGTGGTTTCGCTTCTAACGGCTACGGCGAACACTCACCGGGTGGCTACTCCATGCTGTCCGCTATCGTGATTGAAATCGTACTGACCTGTGGTTTCCTGCTGGTTATCCACGGTGCGACCGATAAAAATGCACCAGCGGGCTTTGCCCCTATTGCTATCGGTCTGGCGCTGACCCTTATCCACCTGATCAGTATTCCAGTGACTAACACCTCTGTTAACCCAGCGCGTAGTACCGCGGTGGCTATCTTCCAGGGCGGTTGGGCGCTGAACCAACTATGGCTCTTCTGGGTTATGCCGATTATCGGCGGTATCCTGGGCGGCCTGATTTATCGCACCCTGCTGGAAAAGAAATAATACGGCTGTAGGCCTGATAAGCATAGCGCCATCAGGTGGTTTTACACATATTGCCGGATAGCGGCGTTGCCTTATCCGGCCTACAAAGACCCGACTCTGTCGGGTCTTTCTTTTTTCGTGGCTTTACTCAGAATAGGGTTTTCGGTAGTGTCTGTGCGCTATTTCAACACTGCAAGGAACTGAGCTCGCCATGTTATCGGGATTGCTAATCATTCTGGTGCCACTCATTATCGGCTACCTTATCCCCCTCACCCACCGCAGCGCACTGCAGCTAATCAACCGTCTGCTGAGCTGGATTGTTTATCTTATTCTCTTCTTTATGGGGATCAGTCTGGCATTCCTGGATAATCTGGCGGACAACCTGTTAGCTATTTTCCACTATTCCGCTATTAGTATTGTGGTTATTTTAGCGTGCAATACGCTGGCGCTAATGTGGCTTGAAAAAGTGCGTCCGTGGGGGCATCCGCACCATCAGGAAAAATTACCTTCCCGCGTTGCCATGGCGCTGGAATCATTAAAACTGTGCTTTGTCGTTATTGCCGGTTTTGTGGTTGGACTGAGCGGCTTTGCTTTTTTACAGCACGCCACTGATGCCAGCGAATATACGCTTATTTTCCTCCTGTTCCTTGTAGGTATTCAGCTGAGAAATAGTGGTATGACGCTGAGACAGATAATTCTCAACCGTCGCGGCATGATAATTGCGCTAGTGGTGGTCGCAAGCTCTATGGTAGCCGGGGTGATTAACGCTTTTCTGCTCGGATTGCCGATTAAAACCGGAATGGCGATGGCCTCAGGATTCGGCTGGTATTCACTTTCAGGTATTCTTCTGACTGATGCTTACGGCCCGGTGATCGGCAGCGCCACCTTCTTTAATGACCTCGCACGCGAGCTGCTCGCCATCATGCTGATTCCCGGTCTGGTTCGCCGCAGCCGCTCAACGGCGCTGGGTCTGTGTGGCGCAACGTCCATGGACTTTACCCTGCCGGTGCTACAACGTTCCGGCGGCGTGGAAATGGTGCCACCTGCCATCGTCCACGGCTTCCTGCTGAGCCTGCTGGTTCCTCTGATGATGGCCTTCTTCACCGCCTGATACCTCTATGGCGGTAGCCCCGGCTGCCGCCAAAATTGCGCTAAATCAACCTCCCTTTAAGTTGCACCAGAAATCCCTTTTCAAGGCTTAGCACCAGGCTTACCCTTAAACATGTATATTAAATATAACTTTAAAAGGTGTGACCATGTTTTGTGTGCAATGTGAACAAACCATCCGTACTCCGGCAGGAAACGGCTGCTCTTATGCACAGGGTATGTGCGGTAAGACCGCTGAAACATCCGATCTGCAGGATCTGCTGATTGCGTCCCTGCAAGGTCTGTCCGCATGGGCGGTTAAAGCTCGCGAATACGGCATTATCAGCCACGACGTCGATAACTTCGCCCCGCGCGCGTTCTTCTCTACCCTGACTAACGTTAACTTCGATTCTCCACGTATCGTTGGCTATGCCCGTGAAGCCATCGCGATGCGCGACGCGCTGAAAGCACAGTGCCTGGCCGTTGATGCCAACGCCGCCGTTGATAACCCAATGGCTGACCTGCAGCTGGCCAGCGACGATCTTGGTGCCCTGCAGCAACAGGCTGCGGAATTCACCCCGAACAAAGACAAAGCCACCATCGGCGAAAACATTCTCGGCCTGCGTCTGCTTTGCCTGTACGGCCTGAAAGGTGCGGCAGCCTATATGGAACACGCCCACGTTCTCGGTCAGTACGACAACGACATCTACGCGCAGTACCACAAAATCATGGCGTGGCTGGGTACCTGGCCTTCCGATATGAACGCTCTGCTGGAGTGTTCAATGGAAATCGGCCAGATGAACTTCAAAGTGATGAGCATTCTGGACGCTGGCGAAACCACTAAATACGGTCACCCAACGCCAACTCAGGTCAACGTGAAAGCGACCGAAGGCAAATGTATTCTGATCTCCGGCCACGACCTGAAAGACCTTTACAACCTGCTGGAGCAAACCGAAGGCACCGGCGTTAACGTCTATACCCACGGCGAAATGCTGCCAGCACACGGCTACCCGGAGCTGCGTAAATTCAAACACCTGATCGGTAACTACGGCAGCGGTTGGCAGAACCAGCAGGTTGAATTTGCCCGCTTCCCTGGCCCAATCGTGATGACCTCTAACTGCATCATCGACCCAACCGTAGGCGCTTACGACGACCGTATCTGGACCCGTAGCATCGTCGGCTGGCCGGGCGTAAGCCACCTTGAAGGCGACAACTTCGGTCCGGTTATCGCTCAGGCACAGCAGATGGCTGGCTTCCCGTACAGCGAAATCCCACACCTGATCACCGTTGGTTTTGGCCGTCAGACCCTGCTGGGCGCAGCGGATACCCTGATTGATCTGGTGAGCCGTGAAAAACTGCGCCACATCTTCCTGGTCGGCGGCTGCGACGGTGCACGCGGTGAACGTAACTACTTCACCGATTTCGCCACCAGCGTACCGGATGACTGTCTGATCCTGACCCTGGCCTGCGGTAAATATCGCTTTAACAAACTGGAGTTCGGCGATATCGAAGGCCTGCCACGCCTGGTCGATGCCGGTCAGTGTAACGATGCTTACTCTGCGATTATCCTGGCGGTAACCCTGGCAGAAAAACTGGGCTGCGGCGTGAACGATCTGCCGCTGTCTCTGGTGCTCTCCTGGTTCGAACAGAAGGCGATTGTGATCCTGCTGACCCTGCTCTCCCTGGGCGTGAAAAACATCGTCACTGGCCCAACCGCACCAGGATTCTTCACGCCGGACCTGCTGGCAGTGCTCAACGAGAAATTCGGTCTGCGTTCCGTGACCACCGTTGAAGAAGATATGAAGCAGCTGCTGAGCGCGTAAGGAGTAAAGAATGACCATGCCAACAAATCAGTGCTCATGGCGGATGCAGGTTCACCACATCCATCAGGAAACGCCGGACGTATGGACAATTTCGTTGCTCTGCCACGACTATTATCCGTACCGCGCCGGGCAGTATGCACTGGTCAGCGTGCGCAACTCAGCGGATACGCTGCGTGCTTACACCATTTCTTCTACGCCGGGCGTGAGCGAATACATTACGCTGACCGTCCGCCGTATTGATGACGGTGCCGGTTCGCAGTGGCTGACCCGTGACGTGAAGCGCGGCGACTACATCTGGCTGTCCGATGCGATGGGTGAATTTACCTGTGAAGATAAAGCAGATGACAAGTTCCTGATGCTGGCCGCTGGCTGCGGTGTTACGCCGATTATGTCGATGCGTCGCTGGTTGGCGAAGTACCGTCCAGAGGTCGATGTCCAGGTTATCTTTAACGTGCGCTCGCCACAGGATGTCATTTTTGCCGAAGAGTGGCGTCAGTACCCGGTCACGCTGGTCGCAGAAAATAATGCGACCCATGGCTTTGTTTCTGGTCGACTGAGCACTGAACTGCTGAAAAGCGTGCCGGACCTGGCTTCTCGCACCGTGATGACCTGCGGCCCAGCGCCGTACATGGATATGGTTGAGAATGAGGTGAAGGCGCTTGGCGTGACGCGCTTCTTTAAAGAGAAGTTCTTTACCCCGGTGGCTGATGCAGCAACCAGTGGCCTGAAGTTCACCAAGCTGCAGCCGGCGAAAGAGTTCTACGCACCGGTCGGCACGACGCTGCTGGACGCGCTGGAAAGTAACAAAATGCCAATCGTTGCCGCATGCCGCGCAGGCGTTTGCGGTTGCTGCAAAACCAAAGTGGTTTCCGGCAACTATACGGTTACCAGCACCATGACGTTGACCGAGGCGGAAATCGCCGACGGCTACGTTCTGGCCTGCTCCTGTCATCCGCAGGGCGATCTGGTCTTGGCGTAATCGGCGCTACGATGTGAAAAGGCCACCCGGCAAAACCGGGTGGCCTTTTTTACGTCTGTGGGTGCTATGAAGATAGCCAACACATAAAGAGTGGCGGGGATTGCTCCCCGCCGGTGCTCTTACTCGGATTCGTAAGCCGTGAAAACAGCCACCTCAGTTTGCCCGGATTTCAGGCGCACCTCGCAGAGATCTTTTCTCGTTATCAGCACCACCAGAACAACGGTAATACAGATAATTATCAATGTGATAAATCTCCAGCTTTGCTGCTTCATGGCTAACATCTCCTTGCCTTTCGGCGGGTAAGAGGCTAGCCTGTATGTGTCGAGCATATAGGAGCCTCATTCGATTTAGAGTCGAGTGGGGCTTTTCTCTATCTACCGCAGAGTACCTGAAGCAGATAGCCTCAAGCACCCGAGCGCATTTTCACCCTTTCCTGCATCACCGTCTGCCGAGATATCGGTCCGAATACAGACTATTGCCAGGCTGATTTCCCGCCCAGCGCATATTTGCCAGCACCGAGAAACGCAATCGCCAGCGCAGCCACAAAGAAGTACACCAGGCTTTCAATCGCCCATGCCCCGGTTTTATCCAGCGCGACGGTTTTATCCAGCCCAACCATCAGCCATGCCACAACCATCGTAAACGCTAACACCAGCGCCGCCGGGCGGGTCAGTACCCCGAGGATCAGCAGGATAGGCGCAACAACCTCACCCACCAGCACGCCATAGGCGATAAAGCCCGGCAGCCCTTTTGCCACCAGCATCGCGCTAATCCCGTCCACGCCATCAAACAACTTGTGCAGCCCATGGAACAGCATCAACCCGCCGACGACAAGACGCAGCAATAACTTGCCGAAATCTTCGTGCGACAACGTGCGGTTCATAGCCTGGAGCAACTTTATAATCATTTAAATTTTTCCCTGTTTATCCCTGTAGAACTTCTACGGTACTGCTTCTCATTTACTAAATATACCCGCTGAAAATAAGGGTATTTTTCCAGCGAAACGACGAGTTTCATCTAAACTTGTAACCGGTATCACAATTCAGGAGATGGACAACCATGAAACAGACCGTGGCCAACTACATTGCCAAAACGCTTGAACAGGCGGGTGTACAACGAATCTGGGGCGTGACGGGCGATTCGCTCAACGGCCTTAGCGACAGCCTGAACCGAATGGGCACCATTGCGTGGATGCCGACACGACATGAAGAGGTGGCGGCTTTCGCCGCAGGCGCGGAGGCGCAACTTACCGGCGAACTGGCGGTATGTGCCGGTTCCTGCGGGCCGGGAAATCTACACTTAATTAACGGGCTTTTTGACTGCCACCGCAACCACGTCCCGGTGCTTGCCATTGCCGCACATATCCCGTCGAGTGAAATCGGCAGCGGCTATTTTCAGGAGACTCATCCACAGGAGCTGTTCCGTGAATGCAGCCACTACTGTGAGCTGGTATCTACGCCGGAGCAGATCCCACAAGTGCTGGCGATTGCCATGCGTAAAGCGGTGCTCAACCGCGGCGTGTCCGTCGTTGTACTGCCGGGCGACGTTGCGCTGAAGGCCGCGCCAGAAAGCGCCAGCACAAACTGGTATCCTGCGCCGCACCCTATCGTTACACCCTCGCAGAGCGAGCTGGAAAAACTCGCCGAGAAGCTCAAATCTTCGCGTAATATCACTCTGCTGTGCGGCAGCGGATGCGCCGGAGCGCATGAAGAACTGACCGCATTTGCCGGCAAGCTCAAATCCCCTATCGTTCACGCGCTGCGTGGCAAAGAACACGTGGAATACGACAACCCATATGACGTCGGGATGACCGGGCTTATCGGTTTCTCCTCCGGTTTCCACGCAATGATGAACGCCGACACGCTTATCCTGCTCGGCACGCAGTTCCCCTACCGCCCGTTCTACCCAACTGAAAGCACCATCATCCAGATAGACATTAACCCTGGAAGCATTGGCGCGCACAGCAAAGTGGATATGGCGCTGGTCGGTGATGTGAAAGCCACGCTGGCGGCGCTGCTGCCGCTGTTAGAAGAAAAAAGCGATCGAAGCTTCCTCGATAAAGCGCTGGAACACTATCGCAGCGCACGCAAAGGGCTAGACGATTTAGCCAAGCCAAGCGATAAGGTCATCCACCCGCAGTATCTGGCGCAGCAAATCAGCCGTTTCGCCAGCGAAGATGCCATCTTCACCTGCGATGTGGGCACCCCAACCGTGTGGGCCGCACGCTATCTGCAAATGAACGGTAAGCGCCGTCTTCTGGGGTCGTTTAACCACGGTTCCATGGCGAACGCGATGCCGCAGGCGCTGGGCGCGCAGGCCACCGAACCCGGACGCCAGGTCGTGGCAATGTGCGGCGACGGCGGCTTCAGCATGCTGATGGGCGATTTCCTCTCGGTAGTGCAAATGAAGCTGCCGGTGAAAATCGTGGTCTTTAACAACAGCATACTCGGGTTTGTGGCGATGGAGATGAAGGCCGGCGGCTATCTGACCGACGGCACAGAGCTTGGCGACACTAACTTTGCACGTATCGCTGAAGCCTGCGGGATAACCGGCATCCGCGTCGAGAAATCCGCTGATGTCGATGAGGCTCTACAACGCGCCTTCAGCATTGACGGCCCGGTTCTGGTCGACGTGGTGGTGGCGAAAGAAGAACTGGCGATCCCACCGCAGGTTAAGCTTGAGCAGGCTAAAGGTTTCAGCCTGTATATGCTGCGCGCCATTATCAGCGGTCGCGGTGATGAAGTCATCGAACTGGCGAAAACTAACTGGCTCAGGTAAAAATGGAGGCATTATTCTGAGTTAAAAAGGAAATGCCGTGATCGACCTACGCAGTGATACCGTAACCCGCCCGACGCGCGCCATGCTGGAAGAGATGATGGCCGCGCCGGTCGGCGATGATGTTTATGGCGACGACCCTACCGTTAACGCCCTCCAGCAATACGCCGCCGAGCTATCTGGTAAAGAGGCGGCGCTTTTTTTACCTACCGGTACCCAAGCCAACCTGGTCGCTCTGCTGAGCCACTGCGAGCGCGGTGAAGAGTATATTGTAGGCCAGGGTGCGCATAACTATCTGTATGAAGCGGGCGGTGCCGCTGTGCTGGGTAGCATTCAGCCGCAGCCGATTGATGCCGCTTCAGACGGCACGCTGCCGCTCGATAAAGTGGCGGCGAAAATCAAAGCCGACGATATCCACTTCGCGCGCACTAAGCTGCTGAGCATCGAAAACACCCACAACGGCAAAGTGCTGCCGCAAGCGTATCTGAAAGACGCCTGGGAATTTACCCGCGAGCACGGCCTGGCGCTGCACGTGGACGGCGCGCGCATCTTCAATGCGCTGGTCAGCTATGGCTGCGAGCTTAAAGATATCGCCCAATACTGCGATTCTTTCACCATTTGTCTCTCGAAAGGCCTCGGCACACCGGTCGGTTCGCTGCTGGTCGGCAACCACGACTACATCAAGCGCGCCAATCGCTGGCGCAAAATGACCGGTGGCGGAATGCGCCAGGCGGGCATTCTGGCGGCCGCCGGGCTGTATGCGCTGAAAAATAACGTTGCCCGCCTGCAGGATGACCACGATAACGCCGCATGGCTTGCCGGGCAGCTGCGTGAGATTGGCGCAGATGTGATGCGCCACGATACCAACATGCTGTTTGTCCGCGTCGGTGACGCTCACGCTGCACCGTTGGGTGAGTACATGAAGGAACGCGGCGTATTGATTAACGCTTCACCTATCGTGCGCCTGGTGACCCATCTGGATGTTAATCGCCAACAGCTCACGGAAGTCGTCTCACACTGGAAAGCCTTTTTAGCCCGCTAAGGAGCTTGACGTGCCACGTACTATTCTGGTTTTTGGTGCCAGCGGCTATATCGGCCAGCACCTGGTGTCTGAATTAAGCCAGCGCGGGTATACCGTGCGGGCGGTGGCACGTCGTATTGAGCGGCTGCAAAAACTTCAGCTTCCGGGCGTGACCTGCTATTCGGTCGATCTGGAAAAAACCACCGATGTCGCCAGACTGCTTAACGGCGTCGATACCGTCTACTACCTGGTGCACGGTATGGGTGAGAGCAAAGATTTTATCAAACACGAACGCCGGGTGGCGGAAAACGTGCGCGACGCGCTGCTGATCACCCCGGTGAAGCAGCTGATCTTCTTAAGCTCTCTGCAGGCACCAGAGCATGAGCAGTCGCCGCATCTGCGCGCCCGCCAGCTCACCGCCGATATTCTGCGCAGCGCGAGCGTACCGGTGAGTGAGCTACGCGCCGGGATTATCGTTGGCGCGGGCTCAGCCGCTTTTGAGGTGATGCGTGACATGGTGTACAACCTGCCGGTACTGACCCCGCCGCGCTGGGTGCGCTCGCGTACCACCCCTATCGCGCTGGAAAACCTGCTGGTCTACCTGGTCGAGCTCTTGAATCATCCGTCACCGGAACATCGCGTGTTTGAAGCGGCAGGCCCGGAGGAGCTGACCTACCAGCAACAGTTCGAACATTTTATGGCGGTTAGCGGTCGCCATCGGCCGCTTATCCCGATCCCACTTCCCACCAGCTGGATCTCGGTGTGGTTCTTAAACGTCATTACCTCCGTGCCGCCGACGATCGCCAAAGCGCTGATCCAGGGGTTAAAACACGATCTGCTGGCGGACGATCGCACACTGCGGGCGCTGATCCCACAGCAACTGATCCCCTTCGACGAAGCCGTACGCCGTACGCTGGAAGAGGAAAAAAAGCTCGCCAACTCCAGCGACTGGGGTTACGACGCGCAGGCCTTTGCCCGCTGGCGGCCTGAGTACGGCTTTTTTGCCAAGCAAGCCGGCTTTACCGTACAGACTTCCGCGAGCCTCCCTGCCCTGTGGCAGGTCGTGAACCGTCTGGGTGGTAAAGAGGGTTATTTCTTCGGTAACGTGCTGTGGAAAACGCGCGCAGCGATGGATTTGCTGGTCGGCCATCGGCTCGCCAAAGGTCGCCCACAGCGAGAAATGCTACAGGTAGGTGATACCGTCGACAGCTGGAAGGTGATTATCGTTGAGCCGGAAAAAGCGCTAACCTTATTATTTGGTATGAAGGCGCCGGGCCTTGGACGGCTGAGTTTTACCATGGTCGATAAAGGCACCCATCGGGAACTGGACGTTCGCGCCTGGTGGCATCCGCACGGTATGCCAGGATTACTGTACTGGCTGTTGATGATCCCGGCACATCTGTTTATCTTCCGGGGAATGGCGCGGCGTATCACCCGTCTGGCAGAAGAAGCGACAGGAAAAAGTGCGCAATAACCCTTTTTCGTCTTAGTTTCCCATTGCATACGAGTGAAATAAACGGAAGAATGCGCACGAAAAACTTTTTTAACACTGTGGATGATTATGAAGGTACTGGTCACCGGCGCCACCAGCGGGTTAGGCAGAAACGCGGTTGAATATCTGCGTAGCAGAGGCATCAGCGTCAGAGCGAGCGGTCGCAACGAAGCGATGGGCAAACTGCTGGAAAAAATGGGCGCGGAGTTCGTCCATGCTGACCTGACCGAGCTGGTTTCCTCCCAGGCCAAAGTGATGCTGGCTGGCGTCGACACGCTGTGGCACTGCTCCAGCTTTACCTCGCCGTGGGGCACACAGGCCGCTTTCGACTTAGCCAACGTTCGCGCCACCCGCCGTCTGGGTGAATGGGCCGTCGCGTGGGGCGTACGCAACTTCATCCATATCTCTTCGCCGTCGCTGTACTTTGATTACCATCATCATCGCGACATCACCGAAGATTTCCGCCCGCACCGTTTCGCCAACGAGTTTGCCCGCAGCAAAGCGGCCAGCGAAGAGGTGATCCAACTGCTGGCGCAGGCCAACCCCAATACCCGTTTCACGATTCTGCGTCCGCAAAGCGTCTTTGGGCCGCACGATAAAGTATTTATTCCGCGTCTGGCGCAGATGATGCACCATTACGGCAGCGTATTATTACCGCGCGGCGGCCATGCGATGGTCGATATGACCTACTACGAAAATGCGGTTCACGCGATGTGGCTTGCCAGCCAGCCGCGCTGTGACGACTTGCCTTCCGGCCGTGCCTACAACATCACTAACGGTGAACCTCGCACCCTGCGTAGCATCGTAGAACGTTTGATTGACGAACTGGATATTCCCTGCCGGATCCGTTCGGTGCCTTATCCAATGCTGGACATGATCGCCCGCAGCATGGAGCGTTTTGGTGATAAAAAAGCGAAAGAGCCTTCGCTCACCCACTATGGCGTCTCAAAGCTGAACTTCGATTTTACGCTGGATATCAGCCGCGCTCGCGAAGAGCTGGGCTATGAGCCCATCGTCTCACTCGACGACGGTATTATTCGTACCGCCGCCTGGTTGGAAGATCACGGTAAGCTGCCCCGCTAAGGCTTAGCCCTGGCCGTATTTCTCCAGTAGCGCCTCGACAATCGCCAGACTTTCCGCATCGGCAACGCCATCATAGCGTGCCGGGCGGAAGTGCATCTGGAAGGCGGCAATGACCCTGATTTGCTGCATTCTGGTCATCCCCGGCCTCACCTCATAGCCATAGCGCCCCAGCAGATCGAGCAGATTATTGGTCGATACCGGCGCATTAGGTGCACGCCCGTTCAGGTAGAACGCCACCCGGTTTTCATCCGGCCATGCGCCAATCCCCTGCTGCGCCAGTGACTTCCATGGGAACAGCGGCCCTGGATCATCTTTACGCTGCGGTGCGATATCCGAATGGGCAACCACGTTTTGCGGCTCGATGTTGTAGCGCTTGATGATATCTTTCGCCAGCGGCACCAGCGCCTGAATCTGCGCCGGTTCAAACGGCGTAAAGAACTTTGCGCCATCGGCTTTCTGCCAGCCGCGGTTCTCCAGTTCAATACCGATAGAGGTATCATTGATGCGCGTTGCGCCGCGCCAGAAGCTGATGCCCGCATGCCAGGCAAGCTTCGACTCCGGCACCAGCTGCCAGATTTTTGGCTTGCCGTGCAGCAGCGGCGGCACCGCCGGAATCAGGTAATGCACGCTTACCTGCTGGCCAAGTAACGTCGCCAGCGAGACGTCAAAATCATCTGCCGTATAGTGGATCACCAGTTCCTTGATGCGGGGATAGGCCTGCGGCGACGCCTGGCTGGTATCCAACACATAGTTTTGCTTTTCAACTACGGCCTTTTTATCTTCCCCGGCACACCCCGCCAGCACCATCGCCAGCATCACCACGGTGAGTAAACGTTTCATCGGCGCGTTTTGACCGCCGTACCGCTTACGCTGACCATCAACATACTGCTGTCTTTACCCACGGTTTCATAATCAATATCAATCCCGACGACCGCATCCGCGCCTAGCGCTTTGGCCTGCTCGCCCAACTCCTTAAACGCAATCTCACGCGCCTTGCGCAGCTCTTTTTCGTAGGCGCCGGAGCGGCCACCAACGATGTCACGAATACCGGCAAAAAAATCGCGGAAAATATTGGCCCCGAGAATCGCCTCTCCCGTCACCACGCCGCAGTATTCAGTAATGGGCTGCCCTTCGAGGGTGGGGGTCGTAGAAAATTGCATGGACTACTCCTTCGTTAACGTTCAATGCCTTAGCTCTCTGCGCTAAACGCATTATCGGACCGATACGCTATGCTTGAAAAGGGATTACTTCATTATTGTATATACCCTAAATAATTCGAGTTGCAGGCAGGCGGCAAGCGAGTGAATCCCCAGGAGCTTACATAAGTAAGTGACTGGGGTGAACGAGTGCAGCCAACGCACATGCAACTTGAAGTATGACGGGTATACATAAATCGCGCCCGCTGCATGGCGGCATATGGGCGATGAATGTTGAGACAGCTAACAAGGAATCACTATGCGTTACACCAACCTTGCACTTCTTCTTCCTGCAGCACTCCTGCTGAGCGCTTGTACCACCGTAACGCCGGCCTATAAAGATACCGGAACCCGCGTGGGACAGTGCGTAGAGGGCGGCCCGGACGCCGTGGCGCAGAAATTTTACGACGCACAAAAACAGCAACGTAGCACCGACTTTACCGCACTTCGCCCTTACCTGAGCGACGGTCTGGCGAAACTGCTGAGTGACAGCAGTCAGGATCCAGACAAACGTACGCTGCTGCAATCTAACCTGTTCTCCAGCAGCGCAGGCGCGCCTGACAGCGCCGATGTCGCTAGCGCTTCCACCATCCCGAATACCGACGCCCGCAACATTCCGCTGCGCGTGGATTTAAAACAGGGAACCCAGAACTGGAAAGATGAAGTGCTGATGATTCGCGAAGGCAACTGCTGGGCCGTTGATGACGTGCGTTATCTCGGCAACAACACCCATGCTCCGGCAGGCACATTGCGTCAATCTCTTGAAAAACGTTAATAAATTGTAACGTAATTCTGTCAGATGCCTTATCCCGGCAAAATGTCTGGCATTCCCCGTGGAATGCCGACATTTATACCCCTCGCCCACCCCGCTCGTTATTTTGTGCTAACTTTAAAAGAAAAGTTGGTTTATATTTAAGTTTTAACGCACAAATATTGCATAACTATTCTGTCAAAGGTACTATTTGCGGCCTCAATTGCTGATAATTCTCTATGGGCTGATACCTTCAGCGGAGAAATCCAAAAACGGCAGCAGAGCATGCACCTGGCCTTTCCAGGGCGAGAACAACACATTCGTGACGGGTATCAATGAGCATTAAATTAGACGGCATTAACTGCTTTTATGGCGCGCATCAGGCGCTGTTCGACATCACGCTGCAATGCCCTGAGGGCGAAACGCTGGTACTGCTTGGCCCAAGTGGCGCAGGTAAAAGCTCACTCCTGCGCGTGCTGAATCTGCTGGAAATGCCGAAATCCGGCACTCTGGCGATTGCGGGTAACCATTTCGATTTTGCTAAGACCCCGTCAGACAAAGCGATTCGCGAACTGCGTCAAAACGTCGGTATGGTCTTCCAGCAATACAATCTCTGGCCCCATCTGACGGTGGTGCAAAACCTGATTGAAGCCCCGTGCCGCGTGCTGGGCTTAAGTAAAGATCAGGCCATGGCGCGTGCGGAAAAACTGCTGGAGCGTTTACGCCTCAAGCCGTTTAGCGATCGCTATCCGCTGCACCTTTCTGGTGGCCAGCAGCAGCGCGTGGCGATTGCCCGTGCGCTGATGATGGAGCCGCAGGTTCTGCTGTTTGATGAACCGACCGCTGCGCTTGACCCGGAAATCACCGCCCAGATCGTCAGCATTATTCACGAACTGGCTGAAACCAACATTACCCAGGTTATCGTCACCCACGAAGTGGAAGTGGCGCGTAAAACGGCCAGCCGTGTGGTGTACATGGAAAACGGTTATATCGTCGAACAAGGCGATGCAAGCTGCTTTAACAGCCCACAGACTGATGAATTTAGAAGTTATCTTTCTCACTGAGATTCAGGACAATGACGATGAAAAAAGTACTGATTGCCGCGCTGCTTGCTAGCGTCAGCCTCTCCGCTGCCGCCGCTCAAACCATTCGTTTCGCGACCGAAGCTTCTTACCCTCCATTTGAATCCATGGACGCCAACAACAAGATCGTCGGCTTCGACGTGGATCTGGCGAACGCCCTGTGTAAAGAGATCGATGCGACCTGTACCTTCAGCAACCAGTCTTTCGATAGCCTGATTCCTAGCCTGAAATTCCGCCGTATCGACGCGGTGATGGCCGGTATGGATATCACCCCAGAACGTGAAAAACAGGTGCTGTTCACCACCCCGTACTACGACAACTCTGCCCTGTTTATCGGCGTGAAAGGCAAGTTCACCGGCGTTGACCAGCTGAAAGGCAAAAAAGTGGGCGTGCAGAACGGCACCACGCACCAGAAATTCATCATGGATAAACATCCGGAAATCACGACCGTTCCTTACGACAGCTATCAGAACGCCAAGCTGGATCTGCAGAACGGTCGTATCGACGCGGTCTTCGGTGATACCGCCGTGGTGACCGAATGGCTGAAAGCCAACGATAAGCTGGCGGCAGTCGGCGATAAAGTGACCGACAAAGACTACTTTGGTACTGGCCTGGGTATTGCTGTCCGTCAGGGCAATACCGAGCTGCAGCAGAAATTCAACGCTGCGCTGGAAAAAGTGAAGAAAGATGGTACCTACCAAACCATCTACGCTAAATGGTTCCAGAAGTAAGACTTGATGAACGAAATGTTTCCTCTAGCAAGCGCCGCCGGCATGACCGTCGGCCTTGCCGTTTGTGCACTGATAATCGGCCTCGCGCTGGCGATGTTCTTTGCGGTATGGGAGTCAGTCAAATGGCGCCCTATCGCATGGCTCGGCTCTGCGGTGGTTACCGTGCTGCGCGGCCTGCCGGAAATTCTGGTGGTGCTGTTTATCTACTTCGGCTCCTCGCAGCTGCTGCTGACGCTGTCCGACGGTTTTAACATCAACCTCGGCTTCGTACAGATTCCGGTACAGATGCAGATCGAAAACTTCGATGTCAGCCCGTTCCTGTGCGGCGTGATTGCCCTTTCCTTGCTTTACTCCGCCTACGCTTCGCAGACCCTGCGCGGCGCGCTGAAAGCGGTACCGGCGGGTCAGTGGGAGTCCGGTCAGGCATTGGGTATGTCGAAAAGCGCCATCTTCTTCCGGCTGGTCATGCCGCAGATGTGGCGTCACGCACTGCCGGGTCTCGGCAACCAGTGGCTGGTGCTGCTGAAAGATACCGCGCTGGTGTCGCTGATTAGCGTGAACGATCTGATGCTGCAAACCAAGAGCATCGCCACCCGCACCCAGGAGCCGTTTACCTGGTATATCGTGGCGGCGGCTATTTACCTGGTGATTACCCTGCTCAGCCAGTACATCCTCAAACGCATTGACCTGCGTACCACTCGCTTTGAACGGAGACCAGGCTGATGCTCGAGTATTTACCGGAACTGATGAAAGGGCTGCATACCAGCCTGACGCTAACCGTGGCCTCTATCGTGGTGGCGCTGGTGCTGGCGCTGATTTTCACCATCATCCTGACGCTGAAAACACCGGTGCTGGTGTGGCTGGTTCGCGGCTACATTACGCTGTTCACCGGTACGCCGCTGCTGGTGCAGATCTTCCTCATCTACTACGGCCCTGGCCAATTCCCGACGCTGCAGAACTACCCGGTGCTGTGGCACCTGCTCTCTGAGCCGTGGCTGTGCGCGCTGATTGCACTGTCGCTGAACAGCGCCGCCTACACCACCCAGCTGTTCTTCGGGGCGATTCGTGCCATTCCGGAAGGCCAGTGGCAGTCCTGTAATGCGCTGGGGATGAGCAAGAAAGATACGCTGGCCATTTTGCTGCCGTATGCGTTTAAACGTGCGCTCTCGTCCTACTCCAACGAAGTGGTGCTGGTGTTCAAGAGTACGTCTCTCGCCTACACCATCACGCTGATGGAAGTGATGGGCCACGGTCAGTTGCTCTACGGGCGCACCTACGATGTGATGGTCTTTGGCGCTGCCGGGCTGGTTTATCTGGTCGTTAACGGTCTGCTGACGCTGATGATGCGTTTAATCGAGCGCAAGGCGCTGGCCTTCGAACATCGCGACTAGTTTCTGCATAAACTGCGTTTATAAAAACGGATAAGCCATTGGCCTGTCCGTTTTTTTTTGCAATTAATAAAATATTTAATCAAATATATTGCATACAAATTCACATAGTGGCATTGTAGCTCCATGCCACACGCAGGGCAGCACCCAATAAGCGAGACAGACAGGAGCTCATCCATGAAAAAATTAGTATTGGCCGCCTTACTTGCCACCGTCGCCGTAGGCGCTCAGGCCGCAGATAAAATCAGCTTTGGCGTTTCCGCCACCTACCCGCCGTTTGAATCCATGGATGCCAGCAACCAGATTGTCGGCTTTGATATCGATTTGGCTAACGCGCTCTGTAAGCAGATGCAGGCTGAATGTACATTCACCAACCATGCGTTCGATAGCCTGATCCCGGCGCTGAAGTTTAAGAAATACGATGCGGTCATTTCCGGCATGGACATTACCCCGGAGCGTAGCAAGCAGGTTGCCTTTACCGATGCCTACTATGCTAACTCGGCGCTGGTGATTGCCAAAAAAGGTGAGTTCAAAACCTTTGACGACCTGAAAGGCAAACGCATCGGGATGGAAAACGGCACTACCCACCAGAAATACCTGATGGATAAGCATCCGGAAGTGAAAACCGTGGCCTATGACAGCTACCAGAACGCGATTATCGACCTGAAAAATGGCCGTATCGACGGCGTGTTTGGTGACACCGCGGTGGTGAATGAATGGCTGAAAACCAACCCGCAGCTGGGCGCGGCCACCGAGAAAGTGACCGACCCGCAGTACTTCGGTATCGGTCTGGGCATTGCGGTACGTCCGGATAACAAAGCGCTGCTGGAAAAACTGAACGGCGCGCTGAAGGCGATTAAAGCTGACGGGACCTACCAGAAGATTAACGATAAGTGGTTTGCTGAGTAATCAGCCGTTTCCGGGGTCGCTAACGCTCGCCCGGACTACCAATAAATAACCCGGCTGATGCCGGGTTTTGTCTTTCTGTAGCCCGGCCAAGCGAAGCGCCGTCGGGACTATCGCCGCACCAGCAACGTCAGCACCTCGTAATGCGCCGTGTGCGGGAACATATCAAATAGCTGCACCTTCTCCACGCGATACCCCGCCAGATGCGCGAAATCCTTCGCCATGGTCTGCGCATTACAGCTGGAATAAATAATGAATTCCGGCGCCATCTCACTTAAATAGTCACACAGCGCCTTACCAATGCCGCGACGCGGTGGGTTAACCAGTACCAACTGCGGAATATCAGCCTGCGCAGTAGCAAACTGCGTCGAATCCAGCGCCTGGAAATGGAGTTTATCCAGACCCAGCGCGGCGGCCGACTGTTTAGCACAGGCGATAGCTTCTGGCGCAATTTCGATGCCGGTCAACGTCATCTCCGGCGTAGCACAGTGCAGACCAAAACCACCGACGCCGCAGAACAGATCCCACATATGGTTAACCGGCAGCGCCCTCACCCAGTCGCGTGCCGTCGCGTACAGCGCGCTCGCTACCGTCGGGTTAGTCTGGAAGAAACTCTGTGGGCGGATCCACAGCGGCACGGCGTTAAAGCTTTCCGCTAACGCCTGTTGCTCGGTAAAGAAGATCTCCTGCTCGCCTTCCATAATCGCCATATGCACCGGCTGAATATTGGCAGTAATGACCTTCAGCTGCGGCAGCTGCGCCTGTAGCGACGGTAGCGCTGCACGTAGCTGGTCCAGCTTGGCTTCTGAGCGCAGGACGAAACGCAGCATCATGCCGCCGTCCAGTTGGCTTTCGGTGAGCAGCAGATACTTCAGCTCGCCGCGCTTACGCGCCACGTTGTAGGGGGTTAAACCTGCGCGAGCAATAAACGGCTTTAGTGCGGCAAAAACCGGGGCAAACGAATCGGGATAAAGCGGGCAGTCAGTTAAGTCTTCCGGCGTACCGTCGCGGTGCAGCATGCCGAGCAGCGGACGCTCAACGCTGCCGCTGACCACCATTTTGGCTTTATTACGAAAGCCCTGTTCCGGGCCAGATACCGGTGCGCACCAGGCGTTAACGGAAAAATCCGCCAGCAAGGTCTGGAGATCGGCCATTTTGGCCGCGAGC
The DNA here is from genome assembly GCF_036759945.1 of Kluyvera sp. CHPC 1.251. Lineage (NCBI taxonomy): Bacteria > Pseudomonadati > Pseudomonadota > Gammaproteobacteria > Enterobacterales > Enterobacteriaceae > Kluyvera > Kluyvera sp. CHPC 1.251. The sequence goes on from NZ_JAPKIC010000004.1 coordinate 326,103, forward strand.
TGCTCGGCTATCGGCTGCTCAATCCACTGACAGGAACGGCAACGATGGGCATCATAAAGTGCGCACTGCATAAAAAGACCTTGAGAAAATCGGGGGCGTGGATTGTATCACCGTTATTGTAAGCGGAAAAATCGGCGGGAGGCTGCGGGCAGAAAAAGCAGGCATAAAACCAGCAGATCCGGCATTTTTTGCATCACCAGCGAGCGGAAAATTTCCCGCTTCGATTCGCCCGCGATGCTGAACAGCTCAGGATAACCATAGCCCAGCGATGCTGCCCATAGGTAACTAGCAGCAATCACCTGCGTGAGCAGGTAGACCCAGCGCGCCCAGTTACGCCCTTTTACCAGCGAAAATGCGCAGCCTATCTCCACAAATACCAGCACCAGACTACTGAGAAAAACCAGCGTCAGCGTCCAGGTTTGCACGCTGCGGTGAATAAACTCGCCAATGCCATGCAGCCCGAGCAGGTTGATTATCATAATCAGATCGAGACAGCGGATTAAAATGATGGCGAGCGCCGCCACCTGCACCAAAGCAGGGACATTCAGACGAGCATGCGAACGGCTTCGAGTAAACAGATCCAATGTATTGCCTTCCATGAAAACGATGCCGCGAACGTTCGCGGCATCGACTGCATATCCGTATCGATTTTAAGAGGATTATCCGCGTCTTGCACGTTGGATATCGCGTACCCGTTGTTTTTCTGCGCGTGCCATCAGATACCAGGCGATAAATCCGACAATTCCGACCACGCCGAGGATAAGCGTCGCCAGGGCGTTAATCTCCGGATTCACCCCCATACGCACGCTGGAGAAGACCAGCATCGGCAGCGTGGTCGCCCCCGGGCCAGAGACGAAACTGGCAATCACCAAATCGTCGAGCGACAGCGTGAAAGCCAGCAGCCAGCCTGAGACCACGGCGGGCATGATCATCGGCAGCGTAATGATGAAAAAGACCTTCAGCGGCGTCGCACCGAGATCCATTGCCGCCTCTTCAATTGAACGGTCGAGTTCACGCAGGCGCGAGGAGATCACCACCGCCACATACGCCGTACAGAAAGTCACGTGCGCCAGCCAGATGGTCAGCATGCCACGGTCGGCAGGCCAGCCAATCGCGTGGCCCAGCGCCACGAACAGCAGCAGCAGCGACAGCCCGGTAATGACGTCCGGCATAACCAGCGGCGCCGTTATCATAAAAGCAAAGCCGTTGGACCCGCAGAAACGGCCAAAGCGCACCATCACCACCGCAGCAATGGTGCCAAGGATAGCCGCCATGGTTGCCGCGCAGGCCGCAATCGTCAGACTCAGCCCTACGGCGCTCATCATCGCATCATCGCGGAACAGTTCGCCGTACCAGCGCGTCGACCAGCCCGCCCAGACGGTGACCAGTTTCGAGCTGTTAAACGAGTAAACCACCAGCATCAGCATCGGCGCATAGAGGAAGGTAAAGCCAATCACCAGGATCAGAATGCGCCACGGTGATCTTACGACAGGCAGGTTGTTCATCCGTGGTCTCCCATCTGTTTTTGCTGATACTTATGGAACCACATGATCGGCACGATCAGCAGCAACAGCATTACAATCGCCACCGCCGAGGCCACCGGCCAGTCGCGATTGTTAAAGAACTCTTGCCACAGCACGCGACCAATCATAATGCTGTCCGGGCCACCGAGCAGTTCTGGGATCACAAACTCCCCGACCGCCGGGATAAACACCAGCATAGACCCGGCGATAATCCCACCTTTGGTGAGCGGCACAATCACGCTGAAGAAGGTTTTCAGCGGACGAGCCCCCAGGTCCAGCGACGCTTCCACCAGCGAATAGTCGATGCGGGTCAGCGCGGTGTAGATAGGCAGCACCATAAACGGCAGATAGGCATAGACAATACCGATATAGACCGCCAGGTTGGTGTGCAGAATTGTCAGCGGCTGATCGATAACGCCTAACCACATCAGGAAGTTATTCAGAATACCGTTATTTTTGAGGATCCCCATCCACGCATAAACGCGGATCAAGAACGAGGTCCACGACGGCAGAATCACCAACAGCAGCAGAATATTACGCGTTGATGGTTTGCTGTGTGCCACCGCCCACGCCAATGGGTAGCCGAGCAGCAGACAACAGATCGTCGAGATCCCTGCCACCTGCAGCGATTGCAGATAGGCCTCAAAGTAGAGCGGATCGTCGGTAAGTTGCAGGAAGTTGCCGAAATTCAGCGCAACGGTGAGCTGACCGTCGGCCCACTCCATAAGATCGGTATACGGCGGGATCGCGCGCGCCATCTCTGCCAGACTGATTTTAAAAACAATCAGGAACGGCAGCAGAAACAGCAGGATCAGCCACACATACGGCATGGCAATAACCAGCTTGCGCCCGTGCTTCATATTAATGCGTGCCAGCCACAGGATGAAGCCGCCCGGTTTGCGCGGACGGGCCGGTGGTTCAAACGTACTCATAGCCCCCTCCTTAAACCGTCAACACCACGCAACTATCGGCATCCCAGCACAGACGCACCTCGTCACCCCAGGTCGGTAACCCTTTCTGGTAGCGATGGGCGTTCTGCAACTGGGCACTGATCATCTGCCCGCTTTTGAGCCGCACGTGGTAAATGGAGAGATCGCCCAGATAGGCGATATGCACCACTTCACCGACGGCAAAATTGTAGCCGTCCGCCGGTGGCTCTTCGCAAAGCATGATTTTTTCCGGGCGCAGCGCGACGTACACCGGAACGTTGTCGACAACCGAAGCATCCGGGTCCACCTTCAGCGGGTGCACCAGCCCCGGTGAATCAATCACCAGGCCATCGTCCTCGCGTGACTTCAGCAGCCCCTCAAAGACGTTAACCGAGCCGATAAACTCAGCGCTGTAGCGGGTGGTCGGGTGCTCGTAAATCTCTTCCGGTTCGCCAATTTGCACAAACTTGCCGCGGTTCATAATGGCAATGCGCCCGGCCATGGTCATCGCCTCTTCCTGGTCGTGGGTCACCATGACGCAGGTGACGCCAACGCGTTCCAGAATATCGACCACTTCCAACTGCATACGGTCGCGCAGCTTTTTGTCCAGCGCACCCATGGGTTCATCCAGCAACAGCAGTTTCGGACGCTTCGCCAGGCTACGCGCCAGTGCCACGCGTTGACGCTGACCACCAGAGAGTTGATGGGGTTTGCGTTTGGCAAACTCTTGCATGTGGACTAACGCCAGCATTTCGGCAACGCGAGCGGTAATTTCCGCTTTCGGCAGCTTGTCCTGCTTGAGGCCAAAGGCAATATTCTGCTCTACGGTCATGTGCGGAAACAGCGCGTAGGACTGGAACATCATGTTGATCGGGCGCAGATAAGGCGGTACGTGCGCCAGGTCGACGCCGTCCAGCATAATCTGCCCAGCGGTGGGTTGTTCAAAACCCGCCAGCATACGCAGCAGGGTCGACTTTCCGCAGCCGGAAGCCCCCAGCAGCGCAAAGATTTCGCCTTTATAAATAGTGAGGTTAACGTCGTCTACGGCGTGCTGGCCGTCGAAAGATTTGGTCAGATTACGGATTTCCAGCAGCGGGGTGAGCGCTTTGCGGATTTTCGCCTGTGGGCGGGGAATAGCGTCGTTCAATCTGGTGCTCTCCGGCAAAATACAAATATCGATATGGCCCGGTCGTCATATCAACCTTTGGACACCGACCGCGCGGCCGGTGTCCAGATTGGGGCAGATGCACTGCTCCGGTGCATATTCATCACGTTATAGGTGATTGAATTATTTCCCGCTTTTTACTTTGGTCCATGCGCGCGTTCTCACACGGTCAATTTTTGGATCCTGAACTTTCAGCGTAAACAGCTTGGCGAACACATCTGCCGGCGGGTAAATCGCCGGATTATCACGAATTTCCGGGCTGACCAGCGGCGTCGAGGCTTTGTTACCGTTAGCGTAGAACACGTGGTCGCTGATATGAGCAATCACGTCCGGACGCATCAGGTAGTTAAGGAACTGATAGGCTTCATCTTTATTCTTCGCATCGGCTGGCATGGCGAAGACATCGAAGAAGGCCATCGCCCCTTCTTTTGGAATGAAGTAAGAGATATTGACGCCGTTTTTCGCTTCTTTAGCGCGGTTAGCCGCCTGCCAGACATCGCCCGCCCAGCCGATAGCGACGCAGATATCGCCGTTTGCCAGGTCGTTAATGTACTGAGAAGAGTGGAAATAGCGGATGTTAGGGCGCAGTTTCAGCAGCAAGTCGGTCGCCGGGCCGGTGTAATCATCGGCCTTGGTGCTGTTCGGATCTTTGCCTAAGTAGTTAAGCACGGTGGCGAAAATTTCTTCCGGCGCATCGAGGAAGGAAACGCCGCAGCTTTTCAGCTTCTCAAGGTTTTCTGGCTTCAGCACCAGATCCCAGCTGTTAAGCGGCGCATCTTTGCCCAGTACGGCCTTCACTTTATCGACGTTATAGCCGATACCGGTGGTCGCCCACATATACGGCATGGCGTATTTGTTATCCGGGTCGTGACGCGCCACCAATTTGAGCACGTCCGGGTCGAGGTTTTTCCAGTTTGGCAGTTTGCTCTTATCGAGCGGCTGGAACACACCTGCTGTGAGCTGACGTTCGAGGAAGCTTGCCGACGGCACCACCAGGTCAAAACCGGTGCTGCCCGCCATCAGTTTGCCTTCCAGCACTTCGTTGGAGTCAAACACGTCATAGACGACTTTAATTCCGGTCTCTTTCTCAAAATTCGCGACGGTGTCCGGCGCGATATAGTCAGACCAGTTATAGATATGCAGCGTTTTTTGTTCCGCAGCGAGCACGCTTGCCGAGGCGGCCATCAGCACACCCGTCACCAGACCTGTTAACCATTTTTTATTTAAGGCGGCCATATCTCTTATCCTTCTCGTCATCCGTTAACAAACGGACGAAATATACGCAATTTAGAGTATGCAAAAATCATGCATATTTTTTCGTACTGCATGAAAGAGAAGAGAACGGGCTCCCCTGCAGTCATTGCTCGCTTTATCAATGCAAGAACCTCGCCAACATAGGATATTGTCAGCAATAAATAGGGGGGCATTGATATGTCGCAAGAATAACTGTAGCCCGGACTGGAGGCTATAGGTCAGTGTAAAAAACGCCTTTTATCAATTTTTTATGCAAGATCACTCTATCTGATAAGCCAAAAGGGGCAATCAGGTAGTGAATGAATCTTTAAAAATAGGTTAAATGCAGAATAAAAGCAGGTAATACGCAGCCACTATGGCAGTGACTGCGCTATTTCACGGGGATGATCAGTGAAGAAAATGGTATTGGATATCTTCCGGCGGCTGCTCTTCGTCTTCTGGCTTATAGAGCAACTGATGCGCGTTGGCTTCGAGGATCACCATCGAGACCTGCTCTTCGCTCTGCGTCACAAAAGCGGCGAACTGTTCGAAGGTTACCCCAACGCCTGCGGATAAAGACTGGCAAACCACCAGCTTTGGCAGATTATCATCCTGCATATCGAGAAACGCCTTAACCGTCAGCGAACTGGCGTTAATGGCGGAGAGATCGGCGCCCAGCGCCAACAGCGCGGATGGCTTGACCTCGGCCAGCGCCGAGAACAGCACGACGTTATCGATGAGATCAATTTTGGCATCGAAGACGCCTTCAAAATTTTGCATATGCGGCAGGTGCAGCGCCTGGCAGGTGTCGCACTCAAAAAAGTTCATGCCCATTTCGTCGAGCCACTGACGTAACGTATCCAGACTCGGGACGACGAGAGAATCCATATTGCCTATGACCTCATGCGGTAAAGTAAAACATTCCAGACAAACAAATTACCGGGCAGCAGCCCGGTATCAGTACGAGATTAGCGCATAGCTTACGCAAAAAAGGCGTCGTATACCATGAAAGCGCACTATCCGCCGATTTTCAGACAAAATCCGGGGTGAGCCTGACGCTCGATCCATTCGATCATTTTTCCGGCAATATCGATGCCAGTAGTGGTCTCCACCCCTTCTAGCCCCGGCGAAGCATTCACTTCCATCACCAGCGGGCCGCGGTTGGCGCGCAGAATATCCACGCCCGCGACATCCAGGCCGAGCGTTTGCGCGGCCTTAATGGCAATCGCCCGTTCAGCGGGGGTGATCTCAGCGACCGTCGCCACGCCGCCACGGTGCAGGTTCGAGCGAAAATCACCTGATTTTGCCCGGCGTTCAATCGCCGCAACCACTTCATTGCCGACCACCAGGCAGCGAATGTCGCACCCTTTGGCCTCTTCGATATACTCCTGCACCAGGATATGCGCGTTCAGACCGCGAAACGCATCAATCACGCTTTCCGCCGCCTGCCGCGTTTCGGCGAGCACGACGCCAATCCCCTGCGTGCCTTCCACCAGTTTAACCACCAGCGGCGCACCGCCCACCATGTCGATAAGGTCGCTGGTATCGTCCGGCGAATGGGCAATACCGGTGACGGGTAGATCAATCCCCTGACGCGCCAGCAGCTGCAGCGATCGCAGCTTGTCGCGGGCGCGGGTAATCGCCACCGATTCGTTGAGCGGGTAGCTACCCAGCATCTCAAACTGACGCAGCGTTGCCATACCGTAGTAGGTGATCGCCGAACCAATGCGTGGGATCACCGCATCATAGTGCGGCAACTGTCGGCCTTTATAGTGTATCGACGAGGCCGCCGGGTCGACGTTCATATAGCAAGACAGCGGATCGAGCACTTCAACAATATGGCCGCGGCGCTGGGCGGCTTCGCGCAGACGCTTACACGAAAAGAGCGTTCCATCCCGGGACAATATGGCGATTTTCACCCTTTACCTCTCCAAAAAAGCCGCTAAAAAAACCGGCGTATCATACGCTTTTCGCATCCGCAGAGGCTTGAGCCCTGGCACAGATTCGTTAATGAATTAGCGCGTAGCAAAACCCTGCTGATGCAGATAATCAAGAATAAACGGGCGACTCTCTTTGATAAGCGTGCGGCGAATATGGTCGCTCCAGGTATCGCGACGCGCGTTGGTGCTGCGGGACAAATAGTACTGGGCGAGATCTTCGTCATACTGCGCCAGCACTTCGGGGTCCATCGGCTGATAGTGGTTTTCATGTACCACCAGCGCGGCGGGCAGGCGCGGTTTGAGGTCTGGATGGCTTGCAGGCCAACCAAGGCACAGACCAAACAGCGGCAGCACGTGCTTTGGTAGCTTCAGCAGTTCAGTCACCTGAGCAATATTATTGCGCAAGCCGCCGATATAAACGCCACCCAATCCCAGAGATTCAGCGGCGGTCAGCGCGTTTTGCGCCATCAGCGAAGTATCCACCACGCCGAGCAGCAACTGTTCCGCCAGACCCAGCTGCGCCTCAGGGCAAATCTGCAGATGGCGGTTAAAGTCGGCGCAAAATACCCAGAACTCCGCCGCCTGAGCAACGTGCTCCTGGCCGCCGGTCAGCTTGACCAGCTGTTCGCGCATGTCGCTATCGGTGATGCGAATAATCGAACTGCACTGTAAAAAGCTGGAGCTGGAAGTCGCCTGGGCGCTGGCGATAATCGCGCTGCGCTGTTCGTCGCTTATCGGCTCGCCGGTAAAGTGACGAATAGAGCGATGGTTAAGCAGAACCTCAATGGTCGGAGTCATCTTTTTTTTCCTTGTCTCGCGGCAGGTTAGGGTTCATCAGCTGTGGAGCAACGGCGCGGGCAATTCCCCAAAAGAGGACACCCGCTGCGGGTAGCATCAGCGCAATACCGAGAAAAATCATCACTACCGCTGCCAGCTGGCTGGCAAACGGCGCGGGCAGCGTGATGTACTGATTGAGCGATAGCCACGCCACCGCCAGCACGATCATGCCGACCGTCTCCAGAATTAAAACGCTTTTCGGTAGTGCTCCGAGCGAACGCATGCTTCTCCTCCTGTGAACCCTTAGCGCATTTTTGATAGCCAATTGATGACGATTATAACGGTATGCGGATGAAAAATAATTAGCGAGACATAGCCAGAATGAATCAGAGTAACAGGTAGAACCTTCTTTCCCCGCAGCGCTTCGCGCGGCATGATAAGCGCCATTCGCCGACAGGCACGTTGATTATTCCGCTCGTTTGAGGAGAGACATTATGTTTACCGTAATTTTTGGTCGTCCAGGCTGCCCTTACTGCGTTCGCGCAAAAGAGCTGGCGGAAAAGCTGACCCAGGAGCGTGATGATTTCAACTACCGCTACGTAGACATCCACGCGGAAGGCATCACGAAAGCCGATCTGGAAAAAACCGTCGGTAAGCCGGTTGAAACCGTACCGCAGATTTTTGTCGATCAGAAACACATTGGCGGGTGCACAGACTTTGAAGCCTGGGCGAAAGAGAATCTCGGCCTGTTTGCCTGATAGCACAATCAACGCCCGCCCTTAAAGCGGGCGTTTGTTTTCTCGCCGCTTATCGTGCAGTAGCGAGCTGATGAACAGATAGCATAGCGCACCGAGCGCGCACCAGAATACGGCGCTGAAGAGCCAGGCCAGTTCCTGCCAGAACGAACGATCGCTGCTGAAGAATAGACGCATCAGGATAAGACAGAGCGGTGCCGCCAGAATGGCGCCAACCAGCGGACGCAGCACCCGACGACGCGATGAGATAAAGCTCGAGACAACGCCAGGAACAATAAAGAACAGCAGCCCCAGCTCAGGACTTCCGCTCGCACGAAACGCGCCCTTCACGTTCAGAATCAGTGAAAAAAAGACCACAATAAAGAGTAAGAAGCAGCAAATAACTCCTGCCCAACCGCGTTCAGATTTCACACGCATCTCCTGAAAATATCTCTATCAAACCCCAGACTTCGTCCTTACGGACACCCAGTCAGATAAAGTTGTTGGCCTTCCCTGCCAAAACTTCGCTACATTTTATCTATCAGTACTTTCGGAGCGTTCTCCCGAACTAAAATATCGTGCGCCCGATGATTCACTCTCTGACCGTCGCGATGCAGACTGATTGATCATATGTAATGTGTATTAAAAGCGATTGTTGCTAGCCGTAGCTATCAGGAACGATTAAACTACTGACCGCTATTTTCTGGTTATTATTCGGGTTCCGGAGAGCAAAACGCATACCTTAGCCCGTGGTAAACAGTAGACCAAATAACCATTCCTTTCAACACGTTACTGGTAAACGATAAGTTAGACTCCGTGAATATAAACGTCGCAGATTTGTTAAACGGGAATTACATCCTGTTATTATTCGTGGTATTAGCGCTGGGGCTTTGTCTTGGCAAATTACGTCTGGGCTCCATCCAACTCGGTAATTCCATTGGCGTTTTAGTGGTTTCTCTCCTATTAGGACAGCAACACTTCAGTATTAACACCGAAGCGCTGAATCTGGGCTTTATGCTGTTTATTTTCTGCGTAGGTGTAGAAGCCGGGCCGAACTTTTTTTCAATTTTCTTCCGCGACGGCAAAAATTATCTGATGCTCGGCCTGGTGATGGTCGGGAGCGCTCTGCTAATTGCATTAGGCCTCGGCAAGCTATTTGGCTGGGACATCGGCCTGACGGCCGGGATGCTCGCCGGCTCCATGACCTCTACCCCGGTACTGGTAGGCGCAGGCGATACGTTGCGCCACTCCGGCATGGAAGCAAGCCTGCTCGCACAAGCACAGGATCACCTGAGCCTCGGCTATGCGCTGACCTATCTGATTGGTCTCGTCAGCCTGATTGTCGCCGCCCGCTACCTGCCTAAATTCCAGCATCAGGATCTGCAGACCAGCGCCCAGCAAATCGCCCGCGAGCGCGGTCTGGACACCGACTCCAACCGTAAAGTCTATTTGCCGGTTATCCGCGCCTACCGCGTGGGTCCGGAACTGGTGGCATGGGCCGACGGCAAAAATCTGCGCGAGCTTGGCATCTATCGCCAGACCGGTTGCTACATCGAACGTATCCGCCGTAACGGTATTCTGGCCAACCCTGACGGCGACGCTGTGCTGCAGATGGGCGATGAAATTTCGCTGGTCGGCTACCCGGATGCGCATGCGCGCCTTGACCCAAGCTTCCGTAACGGCAAAGAGGTGTTCGACCGCGACCTGTTGGACATGCGCATCGTCACTGAAGAGATCGTGGTCAAAAACCACAATGTGGTGGGCCGCCGCCTGGCGCAGCTGAAGCTAACTGACCACGGCTGCTTCCTTAACCGCGTGATCCGCAGCCAGATTGAAATGCCGATCGACGATAACATCGTGCTCAACAAGGGCGACGTGTTGCAGGTCAGCGGTGATGCCCGTCGCGTGAAAACCGTCGCCGACCGCATCGGCTTCGTCTCCATTCACAGCCAGGTGACCGACCTGCTGGCCTTCTGTGCCTTCTTTATCGTCGGCCTGATGATCGGCATGATCACCTTCCAGTTCAGCAACTTTAACTTCGGCATCGGTAACGCCGCCGGTCTGCTGTTCGCCGGTATCATGCTGGGCTTCCTGCGTGCCAACCACCCTACCTTCGGTTATATCCCTCAGGGGGCGCTGAACATGGTGAAAGAGTTTGGCCTGATGGTCTTTATGGCAGGCGTCGGCTTAAGTGCAGGCGGTGGCATCGGCAAGAGCCTCGGCGTCGTTGGCGGCCAAATGCTGGTTGCCGGCCTGCTGGTCAGCCTGATCCCGGTAGTGATTTGCTTCCTGTTCGGCGCCTACGTGCTGCGCATGAACCGCGCGCTGTTGTTCGGCGCCATCATGGGCGCTCGCACCTGCGCCCCAGCAATGGAAATCATCAGTGACACCGCGCGCAGCAATATTCCTGCGCTGGGCTATGCAGGCACCTACGCCATCGCCAACGTGCTGCTAACCCTTGCCGGTACGCTGATTATCATCATCTGGCCAGGGCTAGGCGGCTAGCCCTGGCCAGGGAAACAAAGAAAAGAAAAAAATTTTTGCGCAACGCAGAACTTTTTATCAGGGTGCGAGTCTTAATTAGTGCCACTGCTTTTCTTTGATGTCCCCATTTTGTGGAGCCCATCAACCCCGCCATCTTTGGTTCAAGGTTGATGGGTTTTTTGTTGCCTGATTTTCATGCACCCGTTAAAAATCAATCAGCTACGCCCATCACAATTCCCACCGTGTTGCCCCTTCGCTTGCATCCTCTCCCCCCTGCCCCATACTTCTATTACACCCATTCAACACTCGAGGTGACTCATGTTGCTTGCAGGTAAAGTCGCCGTCATTTTCGGCGGCAGCGGTGCCATTGGGGGCGCGGTGGCGCTTGCCATGGCGCGGGAAGGGGCGCTGGTGCATCTGGCTGCGCGTAACCAGCAGAAGCTCGACGCTACCGCTGAGCGCATTCGTTTAGAAGGCGGCGCGGTCAGTACCTTTACCGTTGATGTGCTTGATGAGCAGGCGACCCAGCGGCGCGTGGCGCAGTTGGCGGAACAAACGCTGGGCATCGATATCGTGGTCAACGCTACCGGGTTTATGCATCAACAGGGCAAACATCTGGAGCGGCTTTCGCTGGCAGAGTTTAAGCAAGGTATTGATCCTTTCCTCACCGCGCAGTTCATTATTGCCAAATCAACGGCACCCTACATGGGTGGCAAGCGCGATAGCGTGATGCTGGCCGTCGTCGCCCCCGCGGCAACTATGGCGATGCCGGGGCATCTGGGGCATATCGTTGGCTGTGCGGGGATGGAGGCGATGATCAGAGCGCTGGCAGGTGAACTGGGGCCGCGTAATATTCGGGTGCTGGGTGTGCGCTCGCATGCTATCGAGGGGGCGGTCGAGGCAGGGTCTTATACCGGCGAACTGTTTGCTGAAAAAGCGCAGGCGATGTCGCTAACGGTCGATGAATGGTTAGGAGGCGCGGCACAGGGCACAATGCTTAAACGCCTGCCAACGCTTGAGCAAATCGCCGGGGTGATGACCTTTCTCGCCTCCAGCAGCGCAGGAGCGATGACGGCCACGGTGGTTAACGTGACCGCCGGAGCAACGCTTAGCTAGTTCTCATGCCCATCAGCAAACAGCCCCCGCCACCACTGCGGCTTCATATCTTCAAACGAGTGGGAGGCGGGCGCAAATCGCGCATCCTGGTTCTGGTCAAAAACACCGCTCAACAGTGCGATAACCGGACCATCATCAATCGCCCCCAGCGAGCTGCCGCAGCGTGGGCAGAAAGCCCGGCTGGATGCCTCGGAAGAGCGCCAGACCGCAGGCTTTCCACCCTCTCCTGTCCATTGCACATCATCGGCGTCAAACTCCAGCCAGATAACCGACTGGGCGCCGGTATGCTTCTGGCAGAGATCGCAGGAGCAGCTGTGGGAAGCGCCGGGGTTAGCGGCGGTGAAGGTAATATGGCCGCACAGGCAGCCACCGGAAAGCAGGGTTGTCATCGCGAGATCTCCGTTTTGCGTTCTCGCTAAGCGTACACGCTTTTCAGGCGCACTCCCCGGCGATCCGCCCTACCATTTTTCGAATAGTATCGCGATCGAGCGGCTGGCGGTCGGTAACAAAATGCAGCGTCATTCCTTCAATAAAAGCATCCAACGCACGGGCGGTCGCCGGGTCGAACCACTGCTCCAGCGTTTGCTGGCTGCGCTGCATCCAGCGTTGCATGACCGCTTTCATGGCCGGAGAACTGCTCGCTAGCGCATAGAACTGGTACATCAGCGTCATGTTTTTCGGGGTGGTCACCTGGCTGTTGAAGATAAGCTCCGCCACCGAATCGCAGGCGCCACTTGTCGTTTCAACGCCCTCAAAAAAGGCGGTGTACTCCAGCGACATCCGTTCGGTAAAGGCGCTGAATGCTTCCCCGAGCAGGGCTTCAATGCCGTCAAAATAATAGGTCATCGAGCCGAGCGGCACGTCGGCGCAGCTGGCAATTTTGCGGTGCGTTACCGCGCTAATCCCGTGCGTGGCGATAGTCTCGAGCGTCGCATCCAGGATGCGCTCCCGGCGCTGCGGGTCATTCGGTCGGCGAGCCATAATTCTCCTCTTTCTGGTTATGTACAAATGTACACAAGCTTGTTAGTGTTGTCTGCACACTTTCCGACCCGACGCGAATGGATGACAACGTTAACCTCCCGTAAAGCCCTGCAGCTACGCATGTGGGCGCTCTTTATGTTCTTCTTTTTACCCGGTTTACTGATGGCCTCCTGGGCTACGCGAACCCCGGCAATCCGCGACATTTTATCGCTCTCGACGGCAGAGATGGGCATCGTGCTGTTTGGCCTGTCGATTGGTTCGATGAGCGGCATTCTTTGTTCCGCGTTTCTGGTGAAACGATTCGGGACCCGTAAGGTCATCCGTACCACCATGTCGTGCGCCGTCTTTGGCATGATGATTTTAAGCCTCGCGCTGCACTTCGGCTCCGCATGGATCTTCGCCATCGGGCTGGCGATTTTTGGCGCCAGCTTCGGCTCTGCCGAAGTCGCCATCAACGTTGAAGGCGCGGCGGTTGAGCGTGAAATGAACAAAACCGTGCTGCCAATGATGCACGGCTTTTACAGTTTCGGGACGTTAGTGGGCGCGGGCGTCGGTATGGCGGTCACCGCGTTTGGTTTACCGGCGATGTGGCACATTTTCGTGGCGGCGCTGATAGGCATTGCGCCTATCGCTATCGCCATTAAAGCCATTCCTGAAGGCACCGGCAAAAACGCGGCGGAAGACGCGCAGCATCAGGAAAAAGGTGTGCCGTTCTGGCGCGACATGCAGCTGATGCTGATTGGCGTGGTGGTACTGGCAATGGCCTTTGCCGAAGGCTCCGCCAACGACTGGCTGCCGCTGCTGATGGTTGACGGCCACGGCTTTAGCCCAACCTCCGGCTCGCTGATTTACGCTGGCTTCACGCTGGGCATGACGGTCGGGCGCTTTACCGGCGGCTGGTTTATCGACCGCTACAGCCGTGTTACCGTCGTTCGTGCCAGCGCATTAATGGGCGCGCTGGGCATTGCCCTGATTATCTTTGTCGACAGCGCCTGGGTTGCGGGCGTGTCGGTTATTCTGTGGGGGCTTGGCGCATCGCTTGGCTTCCCGCTGACCATTTCCGCCGCCAGCGACACCGGCCCGGATGCCCCTACCCGCGTGAGCGTTGTCGCCACCACCGGGTATCTGGCCTTCCTGGTTGGCCCGCCGCTGCTCGGCTTCCTCGGCGAACACTACGGCCTGCGCAGCGCAATGCTGGCCGTGCTGGCGCTGGTTCTTATTGCCGCTCTGGTGGCGAAAGCGGTGGCAAAACCTGAGCCCCGCGTTGTAATGGAGAGTCATTGATGAGCGTTAAACTGATCGCTGTCGACATGGATGGCACGTTCCTGAACGATAAAAAAACCTATAACCGCGAGCGCTTTCATCAGCAATATCAGCAGATGAAAGCACAGCAGATCCATTTTGTGGTCGCCAGCGGCAACCAGTACTACCAGTTGGCCTCGTTCTTCCCGGAGATTGTAGATGAAATTGCCTTCGTCGCCGAAAATGGCGGCTGGGTACAGGACGCTGGTGAAGACGTCTATAACTGCGCTATGCCGCGCGACCACGTCGATAAAATCGCTGCTTTCCTGCACACTCGTCCGGAAATTGAGATTATCGTCTGCGGCAAAAAGAGCGCCTACACGCTAAAAAGCTACGACCCAAGCTTCCACGATATTGCCGTACGCTACTACCACCGTCTGGAGTTGGTGGACAATTTCGATAACCTCGATGACACCATTCTGAAGTTCGCGCTGAATATCCCGGACGAGAAAGTGCCGCAGATGCAGGCGCTGCTCGACGAGAAACTCGGCCATATGCTGACCGCAGTGACCACCGGCCACGGCAGTATTGACCTGATTATACCTGGCGTCCACAAGGCCAACGGCCTGCGCTTATTGCAGGAGCGCTGGGGCGTTAGCGATGATGAAGTCGTGGCCTTTGGCGACAGCGGCAACGATATTGAGATGGTGAAGCAGGCAGGCTACGGTTTTGCGATGGCTAACGCCAACGACGCGGTGAAAGCCGTGGCGGGCTATCATGCGCCGCACAACAATGAAGAAGGCGTGTTGGAGATCATTGATAAGGCGCTGAAGGGCGAGGCACCGTTTGCTTGATGGTGCTATTCCCGGCGGCGCTTCGCTTGGCCGGGCTACATGATGGGTAGCCCGGCCAAGCGAAGCGCCGCCGGGGTTATTTATTTACTGCGGCTGCAACCCGCTACCTACTGCTTTATCCCGCAGGAACATCGTCATCAGACCCAGCCACAGCAGGCCGCCCGCCAGGTTAAACAGGCTGAACAGGCCAATTCCGCCCAGCTCATAGCAATGCTTACTGAGCTCAATCCCCACCGTGAAGATCAGCATTTGCAGCATCCCCATCGCCGCAGAGACCGTGCCTTTACTCATATCGCTGGCGAACAGCGTCAGACGCACCAGCCCGGCGTTGGCAAGGCCAATCCCGAAGGCGTAGAAGCTTAGCCCGGCGGTCATCCATAAATAGGCATGGGATGACACCACCGTCGCCGCCGCAGCCAGCACCAGACCAAACATAATCGGGTAGCCACCAGCGATAATCAGCGCACGCACCGTACGGCGTGAGGTCAGACGTGCCAGCACCAGGTTGCCGAGGATCAGCGCGCCAAAAATGGGCACCTGCAGCAGGCCGTACTCATAGCTGCTGGCATGCTCGCCGCTGATGATAATCACCGGCGACTGAGCAATCCACGCCAGCAGCGGCAGACTGACAAAACCTGTTGCCAGCGCACCGGCAACGAAACGCCCGTTTTTCAACACTTCGCGGTAATCACGGCCCAGCGTTTTCAGCGACAGCGTTTCACCGATCCGGGTCGCCGTTTCCGGCATCGATTTAAACAGCCCGACGAAGGCAATAGCCGACAGCGCAGCGAAGAGCACAAACATCCCTTCCCAGCGCGCCACGTGGATCCACGCCGCGCCCACCAGCGGCCCCAGCAGCGGCGCAATCAGCGCAACGTTTGCCATCAGCGCCGTAATCTTGATACAGGTCGCCTCGTCGAACGACTCCTGGATTGCCGCATAGCCCACCGCGCCGATAAAGCACAGGCTCACCCCCTGCAAGAAACGCAGGAACGTAAACTGCTCAATATTGTTCACCAGCAGCGTGGCAAGACAGGTGACGATAAACCAGATAACGCCGGTCAGCATCACCGGACGGCGGCCGATTCGGTCCGAAAGCGGCCCAAGTAGCCATTGCAGGAACATGCCACCAGCCAGATACGCGGTCATTGAGGTCGGTACCCACTCGTTGCCTGCGTTAAATTCTTTGACGACAGCAAGCATGCCCGGCTGGATCATATCGTTGCCGATATAGGTGGAAAATTCGTAGAGCACGAGGCAAAGCGGGAACAAAATTGCCTTACGCCCTAAGCGTTTCCGGGAAGAAGAGGAAGTATCCATGTGGCTCGCATCTATCATAAAAACGCGCAAGTTTAATCAATGCGCAGTAGTGGTGATAGTTAATTATCACGCAGCTTAACGATTTCGCACAAATTGATGTTGTTAAGATTCGCTTAAGGTAGCGGGCGTTATACTCTACGCCACTGAGTGCAGGACCTTAATTTCAGACACTTGTACGCCGATAGCGTGATTCAGACAATACCGCTTTACGGTCCAGGATTGGCTTTTTAAGGTAGCTGTCATAAAACCGTCATTTGCGAAACTGGAACGTTATGCTGGAAAACCTTAACCACTCGCTGTTTTTGCTGATTAACGCAACCCCAGCGTCCGCCCCTTGGGCAATTTCATTCGCCACTTTTGTTGCTCAGGACCTGATCCTGATAGTTCCCCTGCTCGCCGCGGCCATGTGGCTGTGGGGGGAACGTAAGCAGGTTCAGGCGCAGCGCCATCTGGTGATTAAAGTCGCGCTGGCCATCGCCGTTAGCCTCTCGCTGTCGTGGATGATTGGTCAACTGTTCCCGCACGAACGCCCGTTTGTGGAGAATATCGGCAACACCTTCCTCCACCACGCGCCGGATAACTCCTTCCCAAGCGATCACGGCACGGTGATTTTCACCTTTGCGCTAGCCTTCTTGTTCTGGCATCGCCTGTGGTCCGGGCTGGTGCTGATGGTGGTCGGCGTCGCGATCGCCTGGTCCCGCGTCTACCTCGGCGTGCATTGGCCAATGGATATGCTCGGCGGCTTCCTGAGCGGCCTTGTCGGCTGCATGGTGTCGCAAATGCTGTGGCAGTTTATTGGTGCCACCGTCTACCCACGCCTGCAGCAGCTGTACCGTGTAATCTTCTCAGTGCCGATTCGTAAAGGCTGGGTGCGTGACTAGACCTGCGCTCGCAGGTAAAATAACGCGTTGACCCCGGTATCCTTGCCGGGGCATTTCCGCTAGAGGAACTATGGAAACACGACGCGACGAGCGAATTGGTCAACTGATTCAGGCACTGAAACGTAGCGATAAGCTGCATCTCAAAGAAGCGGCAGCACTGCTTGGCGTTTCTGAAATGACGATTCGTCGCGATCTTAACAGCGAAAGCGGGCCCGTCGTACTGCTCGGCGGTTACGTCGTGCTGGAGCCGCGTAGCGTTCCTCACTATCTGCTAAGCGATCAAAAAACCCGCCTGGTTGAAGAAAAAAAACGAGCGGCACGCCACGCGGCAGCGCTTCTGAAGCCGCATCAGATGGCCTTTTTCGACTGCGGCACCACCACGCCGTGGATTATCGACGCCATTGATAACGACCTACCGTTTACCGCCGTCTGTTACTCGCTAAACACTTTTTTAGCCCTGCAGGATAAACCCAACTGTCGGCCGATTCTCTGCGGCGGCGAATTCCACGCCAGCAATGCCATTTTCAAACCACTGAGCGAGCAGGACACGCTCTCGCACCTCTGCCCGGACATTGCATTTTATTCCGCAGCGGGTATCGATATTGAAATGGGGGCAACCTGTTTTAATCTTGAAGAGCTGCCGGTGAAGCACTGGGCGATGCGCCAGGCGCGCTACCATGTGCTGGTGGCGGATCACAGCAAATTTGGCAAAGTGCGCCCGGCCCGCATGGGTGACCTGACGCGCTTTGATGTGATTGCCAGCGACATCTGCCCGGATGATGAGCTGGTGGCGCTGGCAAAACAGCAGCAAATTTCGCTGCTGTATTAGCGGGATATTACGAGAACCAGCTGCCAAACCACTCGTGGAATTTCATCAGCACGAAGTCCATCATGCGGCTGAAGAAGCCGCCCTCTTCGACCGTTTCCATCACGATCAGCGGACGCTGTTCAATGGTTTTGTCGTTAAGCTTGAAGTCGATGGTGCCGACCACCTGGCCTTTGGTTAATGGCGCGGTCAGCTGCGGTTGGCTTAAGGTGTAGCTGGCCTTCAGGTTTTTAAGCTGACCTTTCGGGATGGTCACCGAACCGGCTTCCCCAGCCCCAAGGTTCACTTCACTCTTATCACCAAACCAGACGCGCTGGCTGATAAAGGTGGCATCCGGCTTGATTGGCGTAACGGTTTCATAGAAACGGAAGCCCCAGGTCAGCAGCTTCTCCGACTCGTTAAAACGTACGCGGTCGCTCTTAGTGCCCAGCACTACCGCAATCAGGCGCATATCGCCCTGAGTAGCCGAGGACACCAGGTTATAGCCTGCACCCGCCGTGGTACCGGTTTTCACGCCGTCGACGTTGAGGTTAGAGCTCCACAGCAGACGGTTACGGTTCGGCTGACGAATATTATTGAAGGTGAACTCTTTCTCTTTATGTACCGCATACTCTTCCGGCACATCGTGAATCATTGCTCTGGTC
Organism: Kluyvera sp. CHPC 1.251; assembly: GCF_036759945.1. Lineage (NCBI taxonomy): Bacteria > Pseudomonadati > Pseudomonadota > Gammaproteobacteria > Enterobacterales > Enterobacteriaceae > Kluyvera > Kluyvera sp. CHPC 1.251. The sequence continues at coordinate 344,752 of NZ_JAPKIC010000004.1, forward strand.
AGCAGCGCCATATCGCGCGCGGTGCTGTACTGCCCCGGCGCATCCAGGCCGTGAACGGTTTTGAAGGTGGTATTGGTGAGGCCGATTTTCTGCGCATAGCCGTTCATCAGGCTGACGAAGGAGTCCTGGCTACCGGCAACATAGTCGGCAATGGCGATGCTGGCATCGTTGCCCGACTGGATAATCACCCCTTTATTGAGGTTCTCGACGGAGACCTGCTCGCCGGGCTTGAGGAACATCACCGATGAACCGCGCAGCGCCGGGTTGCCGGTGGCCCACGCGTCACGCCCGATGGTCACCATATCGGTGAGCTTGATTTTATTCGCCTTCAGCGCCTGACCGACCACGTAGCTGGTCATGATTTTTGTCAGGCTGGCTGGGTCGAGCTTCTCATCGGCATTGCCCTCTGTCAGGACCTTACCGCTGGCGTAATCCATTAATATAAAGGCACGGGCGTCAATTGCTGGCGCGTCCGGAAGTTGTTCCGCCGCCTGCACCGCCGGTGCCACTAAAAGTAAAAGCGCTGAGCCTGCCATCAGACTCTTGAAGGAGTTAGCGTTACACATCATAAAAGCCACCCAAGTATCCATTCCCAAAAACACGCCACGACAGTACCGTGCTGCACCAGGCCGTGAGTAATAACGTAGAAACTCTCTTAAAGAAACAGTGAGTTGGTAAAGTTTTTTAAGTTTACGCAAGATCCCCTGATTGTGCTGAAAACCTGACATTTTTTTTGATCGAGATTGCGTAAGCGTTTACTTTGGCCCACATTTAATCTCTGCTAAATAAACGGGAGTGGATATGCTAACGCTGTGGGGAAGAAATAACTCAACGAACGTAAAAAAAGTGCGCTGGACGCTGGCAGAGCTTGGCCTGCCGTATGAGCAAATTATGGCGGGTCAGGGATTTGGCGTGAACCGCGATGCGGCCTATCTGGCACTCAACCCTAACGGCCTGGTACCCATGCTGAAAGACGGCGACGACGTGCTGTGGGAATCAAATTCCATCGTGCGTTATCTGGCGGCGCAGTACGGCACCGAAAGCCTGTGGCAGGCGTCGCCTGTTCAGCGGGCGAAAAGCGAAAAGTGGATGGACTGGGCCAACGAAACCCTGTCGCCGGTGCACCGTAAAATCCTCTTCGGGTTGGTGAGAACGCCGGTAGAGCAGCGTAACATGGCCGAAATCAATGCGGCGATTGAAGCCTGCAAACCGCTGCTGGCCATCCTCGACAACACGCTGGCGAACCAAACCTGGCTTTCCGGTGAGCAGTTTGGCGTGGGCGATATCGCCGTTGCACCGTTTGTCTATAACGTGCTGGAAACCGTCAAAACCTGGCCGTCGCTGCCACATCTTGAGCGCTGGTATCAGCAGCTCGCACAGCGTCCGGCGTTCCGCGACGTGGTGATGATTCCGGTGAGTTAACCCACTCAGGTGCGCTGGCTACTCCCGCGCACCTGCAGTTTCCCCACCAGCCGGACATGCGCCGCCGTATCATCTCCCTCGCACAAGTAGTTCACCGCCAACCTTCCCAGTTCGCTATAGGCCAGTTGCACGCTGGTCAGCGCCGGGGTCAACTGGTGCGCAATACGCTGATCGTCATACCCGCACACCAGCACATCGCGTGGAATTGCAATATTGAGCGTGGCGAGCGCCTGATAGCAGCCGAGGGTCATCCAGTCGCTGGCGCAGAAAATGGCCTGCGGCGGCTCCGGCAGGCGCATCAGCTCAAGCGTGGCATTAAAGGTGGCATTGAGCGACCAGTCGGTCTGTTTAATCAGCACTTCGTCCACCGCGATCCCGGCCTGCTCCAGCGTCTGGCGATACCCTTCGAGGCGCAGCACGCTGGCATCCATCCAGTCATCGCCCATGATATGCGCAATGCGCGTGATGCCCTGTGACAGCAAATGGCTGACTATCTGGCAGGCGTTGGCGCGGTCATCGGGAAGAAAAGTCGGCAGCAGCGGGCGCTGCGGGTCGTACTGGTTTAACAGCACCACCGGTTTATGGATAAGCGCATCGAACGGCGAGAAATCAAAAGCGCGGGTCACCGGGCTTGCCAGAATCACCCCCGCGCAAGCACGCTGATCCAACTGACGCAGAATATGCGCTGCCATCTCCAGATCGTCGCCGTAGTCATAAACGGTCAACAGAGTATCCCGCTGCCAGGCGGCGGAGACGGCATCGCTAATGGCCTCGACGAAGGGGTCGTAGTTCGGCATTCCGCACAGCAGCAGGGCAATCTCCTCCTGCCCTTCCTGACGATGAGGCACGATAATTTTTTGATAGCCAAGCGCCGCCGCTGCCGCATAGACGCGTTCACGGGTGGCGTCACTCAGGCGAATCGCCCGGCTATTGTTGAGCACCAGAGAGACCGTTGCCTGCGAAACGCCCGCTTCCCTGGCAATATCACTCATCGTTATTTTGTTTTTCTTCGCCATGTTCACTCCTTGTCGCCGCCGACTATAGCACAGTTACACCACGCTTTTTTTGTGAACAACCCGACAGTTCGACCGCGTCAGGATTGCGCCCTGCGCCCTGGTTAATAAATATTAGCTAATAATTATTAGCAAGGAGAAAAAATATGCACTCGCAATGGCGCGAATCGCAGGCGCAGGCCTGGTATCAACAGCACGGCTGGGCATGCGGCTTTAACTATCTGCCGCGCAGCGCGGTCAACTGGACCGAAATGTGGCAGGCGGAGACCTTCGATGTGCAGACCATCGACCAGGAGCTGGGCTGGGCGCACGACTACGGCTATAACGCACTGCGCACCAACCTGCCGTTTATCGTCTGGGAAGCCGACCGCGACGGCCTGCTGGCGCGTATCGACACCTTTTTAGCGCTGGCGGAAAAACACCAGATTCAGGTGATGCTCACCCTGATGGACGACTGTGGTTTCTCCGGCGATGAGCCATACCTCGGCCCGCAAAAGCCACCACGCGAGGGCGTGCACAACAGCCAGGCGGCGGCAAGCCCCGGTCGGGCCATCGTGATGGACCCCAGCCAGTGGCCGCGCATTGAAGCCTACGTCCGCGACGTCCTCAGCCGTTTTAAGGATGATGAGCGTATCACCATCTGGGATCTCTACAATGAACCGGGCAACCGTGGCATTAACCTGTCAGCGACCGAATCGGCAGAGTATGACCAAGCGCTGGAGACCTTCGCACTGGAGCTGATGACCGCCACCTTCGGCTGGGCGCGTGAAGTGGGCCCGAGCCAGCCGCTGACCGTCGGCGCGTGGCACATTGATCACCCCCAGTACGGCACGCTACAGCACCCTATTGATATTGCCGCGCTGCGGTTATCCGACATCATCAGCTATCACAACTACAACAACGCCACCCGCCAGCTCGGCGTGCTGGAAAGCCTGACGGCCTATCAGCGCCCGATACTGTGTACCGAATGGCTGGCACGGCATATGGACTGCACGTTCAGCGAGCAGCTGCCGCTATTCTGCGCTTTCGATACCGGCTGCTATCAATGGGGGCTGGTGCAGGGCAAAACGCAGACCTGGATCCCATGGACCAGCGTCAACAGAGATCATCCCGATCCCCAATCGCTGTGGTTTCACGACGTGCTGACGCCCGACGGCAAACCGTGGAGTGAAGAAGAAATGCAGCTAGTGAAAGCGCTGACCGGCTATCGCCAGACGCATCGTTAATCGTGATACACGGAGGATTCATCCATGAAAAAGTCAGCCTTGTTCCTGCTTGCCTGCTGCAGTTTCGGTGCGATGCCTGTCGCGCACAGCGCCGATCAGGTGGAACTCCGTTTTGCCTGGTGGGGCGGTAAGGCCCGTAATCAGGCCACCTTAAAGGCGCTGGACGCCTTTGAGGCTAAATATCCCAATATCAAAGTGAAGGCGGAATACACCGGCTGGGACGGTTTCTACTCGCGCCTGACCACGCAGATTAACAGCAACACCGAAGCCGACGTTATCCAGACCAACTGGAACTGGCTGACGCTGTTGTCGAAAACCGGCGAGGGTTTTTACGATCTCAACAAACTCAGTCAGCCCATCGGCCTCGATCAGTTCTCCCCTGCTTCACTCGCCAGCACGACGGTGAACGGCAAGGTCAACGCCATCCCGGTTTCCGCCAACGTGATGCTGTTTTACTACAACGCCGCCACCTGGAAAAAGGCTGGCGTGCCGCTGCCGAAAAGCTGGGAAGACCTGCTTAAAGCCGGGCCGGTTTTTAAAGAGAAGCTCGGGGATAACTACTATCCGCTGATCCTGACCGAACAGGATTCACTGCTGCTCCTGAACTCCTGGGTTTATCAGGGGAATCAGAAACCGATGGTGAATGAGAAGACCCGTAAACTCGGCTGGAACCATGACGATCTGGTGCAGGCCTTCACCTTCTACCGTCAGTTAGTCGCAGCCCACACCGTGCCGGACTCTCGCACAATGGCGTCGTTTGGCAAAGGCATTGCCTATGAAATGAAACCGTGGATTAACGGCGAATGGGGCGGTATCTATAACTGGAACGTGATGTACACCGCCGAATCGCAGAACCTAAGCAACCCGGCCGACCTGGTGATGGGCGATTACCCGATGCGTGAAGGGGCCAAAGATGCCGGGCAGTTTAACAAGACCGCGCTGATGCTCTCCATCAGTAAAAACACCCGTCACCCGCAGGAAGCGGCGATGCTGATCAACTTCCTGATGAGCGAAAAAGAAGGCGTGGTGCCCGTGGGGCTGGAGCGCGGCGTGCCGCTGAGCAAGGCCGGGGCGCAAATCCTGCGCGATACAGGGTTACTCAAAGAGGACGATCCGGTGCTGACCGGGCTGACACAGTCCGCCGCGTTGCCAAACCACGCGAAGGCGCTGCCCTATCTTGAAGACCCGCAGTTCACCGCCCTTTTCCTCGCGGCGCTGCAAAGCATCGACTATGGCAAAGCCACGGTAGACCAGGCCGCCACCCACTTTGAGGAGCAAGCGAACCGTATTCTACGACGAATCATGCGCTAAAGGAGAAGGTCATAGACAGGGGGACGACTGTCCCCCTGATTTCAAGCGTGAGTCATTGGTGATTCGGCATCCAGCTTACGTATGCTGGTCGTTAACGCCGTCAGGCAGCGCTCAAGAGTTTCCACGTTAACCGCAATATAGGACGGGCAGTCGTAGCGCCCCGTCATCAAGCACACGGCAGCGGACGCTAGAGCTTCCCCCGCCTGCCGCATCATTTCCAGTTCGTTCAACGAACTACACCGCTTAAGCGGCACAGCGTTACCCCGTAGTTCGCCACACAGTTCGAGCAGGTTAGTACGCAGATGATCGTTATCACCGACTGACATATACCCCTTTGCCTTTCGAAGCTGCAAATAGGCATCAAGGTCAATTCGCGCATTGATGAGTCGCCTCATCATCTGGCGTTTCAGTTTGCTATCCGTCATGCATTTACCTCCCTTGCCACCCATTGGCTCTTTCATTATGAGATTGCTTAACGAAAGAAATGCTGCGCGATATCAACAATTCATCATTCATAACACTTTTAACAAAATAGCAATCATTTCAAGGCGCACCGAGAGGGCAAACTAGCAGTAGAGCACTCACGTAACGCCGTGTAAAATCGCCCGGTTTTTCTTTACTATTTACTTTGTGAGCGTACTAGCATGCAACAACCGCGAATTGGCTTCGTCTCCCTCGGCTGTCCAAAAAACCTGGTGGATTCTGAACGAATTCTCACCGAACTGCGCACTGAAGGTTATGACGTTGTACCACGCTATGACGATGCCGATATGGTTATCGTTAATACCTGTGGCTTTATCGATAGCGCCGTCCAGGAGTCCCTGGAAGCCATCGGTGAAGCGCTGAAAGAAAACGGCAAGGTGATTGTTACCGGCTGCCTGGGTGCCAAAGAAGATCAAATTCGCGAAGTGCACCCGAAGGTACTGGAAATCACCGGCCCCCATAGCTACGAGCAGGTGCTGGAACACGTCCATCACTATGCGCCAAAACCACAGCACAACCCGTTCCTGAGCCTGGTGCCGGAACAGGGCGTGAAGCTGACGCCGCGCCATTACGCCTATCTGAAAATTTCCGAAGGCTGTAACCACCGCTGCGCATTCTGCATCATTCCATCGATGCGTGGCGATCTGGTGAGTCGCCCGATTGGTGAAGTGCTGGCGGAAGCCAAGCGTCTGGTCGATGCGGGTGTGAAAGAGATTCTGGTGATTTCCCAGGACACTTCCGCCTACGGCGTTGACGTCAAACACCGCACCGGTTTCCACAACGGCGAGCCGGTAAAAACGAGCATGGAAAGCCTGTGCGAACAGCTGGCGAAGCTGGGCGTGTGGGTGCGTCTGCACTACGTCTACCCGTATCCGCACGTAGATGACGTGATCCCGTTGATGGCAGAAGGCAAAATCCTGCCGTATCTGGATATTCCGCTGCAGCACGCCAGCCCACGGATCCTGAAGCTGATGAAGCGTCCAGGCTCCGTTGATCGCCAACTGGCGCGCATCAAGCAGTGGCGTGAAATCTGCCCGGAACTGACCCTGCGTTCGACCTTTATTGTCGGCTTCCCGGGCGAAACCGAAGAAGATTTCCAGATGCTGCTCGACTTCCTGAAAGAAGCCCGCCTCGACCGCGTTGGCTGCTTCCAGTACAGCCCGGTTGATGGTGCTTCCGCTAACGACCTGCCGGATCAGGTACCGGACGACGTGAAAGAAGATCGCTGGAACCGCTTTATGCAGCTGCAACAGCAGATCTCCGCGGAACGTCTGCAGGAAAAAGTGGGCCGCGAAATTCTGGTGATGATCGATGAAGTTGACGAAGAAGGCGCGATCGGCCGCAGCATGGCCGATGCCCCGGAAATCGACGGCGCGGTCTACCTGAACGGTGAAACGAAAGTGAAGCCGGGCGACGTGGTTCGCGTGAAGGTAGAAAACGCCGACGAGTATGATTTGTGGGGTAGCCGGGTTTAATCTCCGGTCACGCCGTACATAGCCGGATGGCGGCGTTGCTTTATCCGGCCTACATTAAGCACAATGTGTAGGCTGGATAAAGCAACGCCGTCATCCGGCAACATCACCTTACCCTTTCAGCTTCGGATCCAACGCGTCGCGCAGGCCGTCACCCAGCAGGTTAAACGCCAGCACCGTCAGGAAAATCGCCAGCGCCGGGAAGACTGCGACGTGTGGCGCAATCACCATATCTGCACGCGCCTCGTTGAGCATCGCTCCCCATTCAGGCGTCGGCGGCTGCGCGCCGAGGCCGAGGAACGACAGGCTGGCGGCGGAGATAATCGACACCCCGATACGCATCGTGAAATAGACCACGATAGAAGAGACCGTGCCGGGCAAAATATGCTGGAACAGGATCACACGGTCGCTGGCGCCGATGCTGCGCGCCGACTCGATAAAGGTCTGCTGCTTCAGCACCAGCGTGTTGCCGCGCACCAGGCGGGCAAAGGCCGGCACCGAGAAAATCGCCACCGCGATAATCACGTTGGTCATACCGCTGCCCATAATCGCCACCACGGCAATCGCTAGCAGAATGCCGGGGAAGGCAAACAGCACGTCGCAAATGCGCATGATGATGCGGTCCCACCAGCCTTCGTAGTAGCCTGCCAGCAGCCCAAGCACGGTGCCAATCAGCGAGCCAATCAGCACCGCAAACACGCCCGCGGTCAGCGAGATTTGCGCACCCACCAGCACCCGGCTGAAAATATCGCGCCCTAATGAATCTACGCCAAACCAGTGGATCAGCGATGGGCCATCGTTCAGACGGTCGTAGTCGAAGTAGTTTTCCGCATCAAACGGCGCAATCCACGGTGCCACCACCGCCACGATAATCAGCAACAGCACGAAAATGCCGGAGGCCATCGCCACCGGTTGCTGGCGAAAGCGTCGCCAGAATTCTCGCCACGGCGTGCGCGGCGTCCCCGCCTGCATCACCGGCATGGCGTTAAGTACTGCCTGCCGACGCCAATTGAATAATCGCACGTTATTTATACCTGATAGCCGGGTTAATGGCGGCGTAGAGCACGTCCACCACTAAGTTGATAAGAATAAACTCCAGCGAAAATAGCAGCACCTCGGCCTGAATCACCGGGTAATCACGCATCTCCACCGAATCCACCAGCAGGCGTCCAAGCCCCGGCCAGTTAAAGACTTTCTCTACCACAATCGAGCCGCCGAGCAGGAAGCCAAACTGCAGCCCCATCATCGTCACCACCGGGATCATGGCGTTACGCAGCCCGTGTTTCAGCACCACCACTTTTTCGCTCACCCCTTTGGCGCGGGCGGTACGCATATAGTCTTCATTGAGCACGTCAACAAACGAGGCGCGGGTAAAGCGCGCCATCACCGAGGCCACGGCGGCACCGAGAGTGATGGACGGTAAAATGTAGTGCTGCCAGCTGTCGGCGCCCACGGTCGGCAGCCAGCCAAGCTCGACGGAGAAAATTTGCATCAGCAACATCCCCAGCGCAAACGCCGGGAAGGAGATCCCGGTAACCGCCAGCGCCATGCCGAGACGATCCGGCCAGCGATTGCGCCACACCGCGGCGGCAATCCCCGCGGCCATACCAAAAATCACCGCCCAGACCATGCTGGCAAGGGTCAGTAAAAGCGTTGGCAGAAAGCGGCTGGCAATCTCCTCAGAAACGGGACGACGTGACACCATTGAGATGCCAAAATCACCCTGCACCGCGTGGGTGATGTAGTGCCAGAACTGAACGTACAGCGGCTGATCCAGCCCCAACTGCTGGCGAACCATCGCGATAACCTGCGCGTCCGCTTCCGGCCCGGCAATCAGTCGCGCCGGGTCGCCGGGAAGCAGGTGGACAAATAAAAACACCAGCACCGCCACGATAAACAGCGTCGGGATCAGGCCGAGCAGGCGTTTAAGAACATAGTTAAGCATGACTCTCCTTGCCGTAAGCTCCCTGCGCCATCATGACGCAGGGAGACGTCGCTTACTTCAAATCCGCATCGTCAAAGCTAAAGCCCGTGTCCGGCATAATGTAGAACCCGGTCAATGACTTGCTGTGCGCCGAAACCAGTTTTTCTACCACCAGCGGCACCCACGGCGACTCTTTCCAGATAATATCCTGGGCCTCTTTATAGAGCCGCGCTTTTTCTTTCGCATCCGTCGTTTGCAGCGCCGCCGTCAGGTCTTTATCCACCTGCGGGTTGCTGTAGAACGCGGTATTAAACTGCGTTGGCGGCCAGTTAGACGAGGCAAACAGCGGCGACAGCGCCCAGTCGGCTTCGCCCGTCGAGGCAGACCAGCCGGTGTAGAACATTCTCACACCGCTCTCTTTCTGCCCTTTCGCTTCCACTTCCGCCGCACGCTGGCCAGCATCCATCGCCGTCACCTGTGCCTTAATACCAATTTGCGCCAGCTGCTGCTGGGTGAACTGCAGCACCTTCTGGGCGGTGCTGTGGTTGTGCGACGACCAGAGCGTGGTGCTAAAGCCGTCCGGGTAGCCCGCTTCTTTCAGCAGCGCTTTGGCTTTTGCCGGGTCGTACGGCCACGGCTGATATTGCTGAGCGTAGGCGATAGACGGCGGCACCACGCCGGTAGCAGGGGTGGCGTAGCCCGCGAAGGCCACCTTCACCAGCGCCTGGCGGTTGATGGCGTAGTTAATCGCCTCGCGCACCTTCGGATTATCAAACGGCTTTTGCGTCACGTTCATGCTGATATAGCGCTGCATGATGGATGGACTGGCCACCAGTTCAAGCTGGCTGTTCTTGGCCAGCAGCGCCGCCTGCTCGTAAGGGATGGGGAAGGCAAACTGCGCTTCACCGGTTTGCAGCATCGCGGCCCGCGTATTGTTGTCGACCACCGGTCGCCAGGTGATGGAGTCCAGCTTCGGCAGCCCTTGCTGCCAGTAGCCAGCAAATTTGCTGACCTTCACGAAGTCAGTCTGGTTCCAGGTGTCGAGCTTATACGGCCCGGTTCCCACCGGATGGAAGCCAATCTCGTTGCCGTATTTCTTCAGCGCTGCCGGGGAGATCATCGCCGTGGCCGGGTGGGCCAGAATATTGATAAACGCCGAGAACGGCTGCTTTAAGGTGATCTTCACCGTCTGGCCGTCAACGACCTCGGTTTTATCGATATTTTTATACAGGTTGTAGCGCTTGAGGTGGCTATCCGGGTTGCTGGCGCGATCGAGGTTAACCTTCACCGCCTCGGCGTTAAAATCGGTGCCGTCCTGGAATTTCACCCCCTGCCGTAGCTTAAGGGTATAAACCTTGCCATCGTCAGAAACGGTGTAGCTTTCCGCCAGTACGTTCTGCAGCTTCATCTCTTTATCGAGGCCAAACAGCCCCTGATAGAACGATTTCGCCACCGCCTGCGACAGCGTGTCGTTGGCATCATACGGGTCAAGCGTGGTGAAGTTGGAGCCTACCGCCACGACCACATCTTTTGCCGCGAACGCGGGAGAAGCCGCCAGCGCGGAAGCCACGCCCAGTGCGACCAGCCATTTACGTGAAACGCGTTGTGTCATGTTGTCCCCTGCCTATGGTTTTATTATCTATTGATCAGCGCACTGCTAGCCGGCTCCCTGGCGACATAGTGCCCCGGTGAAACCTGTTGCAAATTAATGGGTTCGACTTCTTCACCCCGTTTGTAGATATTGCCCGGCAGATCGTCCGACAGCAGCACGCGCTGCGGCCGCCGATGGGCTGGATCCGCCACCGGTACGGCGGCGAGCAGCTTACGGGTATACGGATGCTGCGGGTTTTCAAACACCGCGCGACGCGGGCCAATTTCCACGATGCGCCCACGGTACATCACCGCTACGCGGTGGCTGATACGCTCCACCACCGCCATGTCATGCGAAATAAACAGAAATGCGATGCCCATCTCCCGCTGGAGCGACAGCAGCAGATTGATGATCTGCGCGCGAATCGAGACGTCCAGCGCCGAGACCGATTCATCGGCAATCACCACCTTCGGGTTCAGCGCCAGCGCGCGGGCAATACAGATACGCTGCCGCTGACCGCCGGAAAACTCATGCGGATAGCGCCACGCGTGCTCCGGCTGTAGGCCAACGCGCTGCAATAGCCATTTGACCCGTTGCTGTAGCGCCTCACCTTGCAACGCCCCATGAATGCGCAGCGGCTCCATAATCGAGAAGCCGACGGTGTGACGCGGGTCAAGCGAGGCGTACGGGTCCTGGAAGATAAACTGAATATCGCGGCGCAGCGGCTGAAGCTGATGCGACGAGAGCGTATCAATGCGCTCGCCGTTAAAGGTAATGATGCCGCTTTGCGACTCCACCAACCGCAGCAGTGCCCGCCCGGTGGTGGATTTTCCGCAACCGGATTCCCCCACCAGCGCCAGCGTCTCGCCGGGCCATAAATCAAAACTGACGTTTTCTACCGCGTGCACTTCACGAGTGACGCGGTTCAGAATGCCGCCGCGCAGCGGGAAACGTGCCACCAGATTGCGAACCTTGAGAATCGGATTGCCGTCGACAACGGTGTCTTGCTGCTGCGGTTCACTCTCCGGTGCATTGAAATCCGGGAAACTTTTAGGATAGTCGCTGCCGCGCATTGCGCCCAGGCGCGGGACGGCTGCCAGCAAGCGGCGCGTATAGGGGTGCTGCGGTGCGGTAAAGATATCGTCCACCAGCCCGGTTTCCACCACCTGGCCCTGATGCATCACCAGCACCCGGTCGGCGATTTCTGCCACCACGCCCATATCGTGAGTGATAAAAATCACCCCCATCGACATCTCTTTTTGCAGCACATCAATAAGCTGCAGGATCTGCGCCTGAATCGTCACGTCCAGTGCGGTGGTCGGTTCGTCGGCAATCAGCACCGCCGGGCGGCACGACAGCGCCATCGCAATCATCACTCGTTGGCGCATGCCGCCGGAAAGCTGATGCGGGTAGCGTGACAGCATGGCCTGCGCTTCCGGAATACGCACCTTGTCGAGCATTTTTTTCGCCTCGGCCAGCGCCTCTTCACGCCCAAGTCCTTGATGCAGACGAATAGACTCGGCAATTTGCTCGCCGATGGTAAACACCGGGTTCAGCGAGGTCATCGGCTCCTGGAAAATCATGGCGATGTCGGCACCGCGCACGCTGCGCATTTGCGTTGGCGTTTGCTCCTGAAGGTCAATAACCTCACGGTTACGTCGGCGCAGCAGCAGGCTATCCATGTTCACCTGGCTGCCGGACTGCTCCAGCAGGCGCATCAATGCCAGCGCCGTGACCGATTTCCCCGAGCCAGACTCACCCACAATCGCCAGCGTTTCACCGCGATTAAGATGAAAAGAGAGCTGATGCACGGCGCGCACGGGCTGCCCGTCCTGACGAAACGTCACGTTCAGGTTTTCAACGCTCAGCACCTGCGCGTTATCAAGCTCAGCGGAATGCGGCACGGTAACTCCTTCTATTCCTTATAAATACCAATGGTCGGTGTGTCACCGGCGTAGGCCCAGGCGCGGTACATGCCTTCGCTGTTAAACGGCAGCACCACGTTGCCTTCGCGGTCGATGGCGATAAGGCCACCGCTGCCGCCAAGCGCGGGCAGCTTTTCCATCACCACGCGCTCGCAGGCCTCGTAAAGACTGAGGTTACCGTACTCCATCAACGCGGCGATGTCGTACGCCGCCAGCGTACGGATAAAGACTTCGCCCGTGCCAGTGCAAGAGACCGCGACGCTGGCGTTATTGGCATAGCACCCGGCCCCCACCAGCGGGCTATCGCCCACTCGGCCGGGCAGTTTGTTGGTCATCCCGCCGGTTGAGGTGGCCGCCGCCAGGTTGCCGTTAAGATCCAGTGCTACGGCACCGACCGTGCCCATCTTTTGCTGCTCATCCAGCGGCGCCGCATCGTGGTCGAGAATAAAGTCACCGTTGCTACGGGCCACCAGCAGCTGCTGGAAACGTTCGTCGGTAGAGAACAGCGAATTATTCACCAGCTCCATTCCCTGCGACTGCGCAAAGGCTTCCGCCCCCTCGCCAATCAGCATCACGTGCGGGCTGTTTTCCAGCACGCTTCTGGCCGCCAGCACCGGGTTACGCAGATGTTTTACTCCGGCAACGGCTCCCGCCTGCAGCGAGTAGCCGTCCATCACGCAGGCGTCCAGCTCATGCGTCTCAGCCGAAGTGAAGACCGCGCCAATCCCGGCGTTAAACAGCGGGCACTCTTCAAGCTGGCGTACCGCTTCGGTGACCGCATCCAGCGCACTCGCGCCCGATTCGAGCATCTTTTGCACGCTTTCGACGATGTCGGAAAGCGCCGTGACGTATTGTTGTTCTTTTTCTGCCGACAGCTGGCTACGACTAATCGCGCCAGCCCCGCCGTGTATTGCAATGACTGCCTTGCCCATTAAGCGATCCCTTACGTCATTTTCTTTATAGATATCATTATAGTGCCTCTGTTCCTATATCAATTTTGAATATAGAAATAGCGTCCCGCGTAGTGAGGTACACCACAGGTGGCATACTGTCGGTAAGGCTTTTCTGCCATAATGTGCGCATTCGAACGTTTCCCGCAGGAGTTTACCCATGGATTTTACCGCCGGACTGATGTCGCTTGATACCGCGTTGAGCCAAATGCTTGATCAGATTACCCCGCTGCACGAGCGCGAGTCGGTACCGCTGCTGAAGGCTTTTGGTCGCATTACCGCGAGCGATATCGTCTCCCCGTTGGACGTACCGGGTTTTGATAACTCGGCAATGGATGGCTACGCGGTGCGTCTGGCCGACCTCGAGGCGAAAACGCCGCTGACGGTGGCAGGTAAAGCTTTCGCCGGTCAGCCGTTCCACGGCGAATGGCCTGCCGGTACCTGTATTCGCATTATGACCGGCGCGCCGGTGCCTGCGGGCTGCGACGCGGTGGTCATGCAGGAAGAGACGGAACAAACCGATGACGGTATTCGTTTTACCGCCCACGTTAAAGCCAATCAGAATATTCGCCGTCGCGGTGAAGATATCGCCAACGGCGCGGTAGTGTTCCCTGCAGGAACCCGTTTAACCGTCGCCGAACTGCCGGTATTGGCATCACTCGGCATTGCTGAGGTGGACGTGGTGCGTAAAATCCGCGTCGCGCTGTTCTCCACCGGCGATGAGCTGCAGCTGCCGGGCCAGCCGCTGGGCGATGGACAAATCTATGACACTAACCGTCTGGCGGTACACCTGATGCTGGAACAGCTGGGCTGCGAGGTGATTAACCTCGGCATCATCCGCGATGATCCGGAACAGCTGCGCCAGACCTTTATTCAGGCCGATCAACAGGCCGACGTGGTGATAAGCTCCGGCGGCGTTTCCGTCGGTGAAGCCGACTACACCAAAACGATTCTCGATGAGCTGGGTGAAATCAGTTTCTGGAAGCTCGCCATCAAACCGGGCAAACCGTTCGCCTTTGGCAAGCTGAGCCATAGCTGGTTCTGCGGCCTGCCGGGCAACCCGGTTTCCGCGGCGTTGACTTTCTATCAGCTGGTTCAGCCGCTGCTGGCGAAGTTGAGCGCCGGTAGCGTGGCAACCCAGGCACCACGTCTGCGCGTACGCACTACCGACCGCCTGAAAAAATCACCGGGTCGCCTCGACTTTCAGCGCGGCCTGCTGACCCGCAATGAAAACGGTGAGCTGACCGTATCCACCACCGGTCACCAGGGTTCCCACATCTTCAGTTCATTCAGCCAGGGCAACTGCTTTATCGTGCTGGAGCGCGAGCGCGGTCACGTTGAGCCGGGCGAATGGGTAGAGGTGGAGCCGTTTAACCATCTGCTGGGAGGCCTGTAATGGCAGCGGAGCTTAGCGATGCGGAGATGATGCGCTATAACCGGCAAATCATCCTGCGCGACTTCGATTTTGACGGTCAGGAGCGGCTGAAAGAGGCCCGCGTGCTGGTCGTCGGCCTCGGCGGGCTAGGCTGCGCAGCCACGCAGTATCTGGCAGCCGCAGGAGTGGGCGAGCTGACGCTGCTCGACTTCGATACCGTTTCGCTCTCCAACCTACAGCGCCAGACGCTGCACAGTGATGCCACCATCGGTCAGCCAAAAGTGGATTCTGCGCGCGAGGCGCTGGCGCGCATTAACCCGCACGTTAGGCTGAATACGCTAAATGCGATGCTGGAAGAAACGGCGCTATGGGCGCAGATTGCCGAACACGATCTGGTGCTCGACTGTACCGACAACGTGACCATTCGCAATCAGCTCAACGCGGGCTGTTTCCAGCACAAAATCCCGCTGGTGTCCGGGGCGGCAATTCGGATGGAAGGCCAGATTAGCGTCTTTACCTATCAGGACGGCGAGCCGTGCTACCGCTGCCTGAGCCGTCTGTTCGGTGAGAACGCGTTAACTTGCGTAGAAGCCGGTGTGATGTCGCCGCTGGTTGGTGTGATTGGCGCAATGCAGGCGATGGAAGCGATTAAGGTGCTGACCCATTACGGGGTGCCAGCGGCGGGGAAAATCGTGATGTACGATGCCATGCGTTGTCAGTTCAGAGAGATGAAGTTGATGCGTAGCCCGACGTGTGAAGTGTGCGGGTCGGCTTCAGCGTAACCCCTCACCCTAACCCTCTCCCCAATGGGGAGAGGGTACCGATCGTCACCCAACCCATCATCCGATATTTTTCTTTTACAGCGACGTACGTCCAAACGCCGTCTGCCAGTCCTGCTCAAACTTCGCCACCGCCGCATCAACCGCCGGGTAGCTAATCAGCTGCTGCGCCACATCGAGTGGCAGCGTGATCGACTGGCAGCCCGCCAGCAGGCAATCCAGCGCCTGGCGCGGTGTTTTAAAGCTTGCGGCCAGTACTTTTGACTGAGGCGCATGCAGGGTCAGCAGGTCCTGTAATTCACACACCGTCTGAATACCGTTGCCCCCCTGGGCATCCACGCGGTTGACATAGGGTGCCACGTAATCAGCCCCCGCCAGCGCCGACAGCAACCCCTGCGCCGCGCCGTAAACCGCGGTACCGAGCGTTGGGATACCTTCCGCTTTCAGCAGCTTAATCGCCGCCAGACCTTCCGCCGTCACCGGCACTTTCACGACCAGATCGGGAATAATCGCCCGCAGCTTATGTGCGTCCGCCACCATGCCATCCGCCGTGGTCGCCATCACCTGGGCAAATAGTCGGCCTTTTCCGCCCATCGCATCCAGCAATTCCGGCAGCAGTGCGTCCAGCGGCTTCTTACCCGCCGCCACGATACTTGGGTTAGTGGTCACGCCAGCCAGCGGGAAAACGCGCGCCAGTTTCTTCACTGCTGCGACGTCGGAGGTGTCGAGATAGAGTTCCATGATGTGTCCTTAAACCGTGATATTGAGCATGAAATAACACTACCACAGCGAAACCTCTTCTTAAGTTGACTCACGTCAAAATAACTTTCATTCGAAAGTATTTTAATCTTTATACGAAAGATGAGGGCAGCATATGATTTTCAACATTCAGCGCTATTCCACCCACGATGGTCCAGGCATTCGCACCGTCGTCTTCCTTAAAGGATGCTCACTCGGTTGCCGTTGGTGCCAGAACCCCGAGAGCCGCTCCCGCGAGCAGGATTTGCTGTTCGACCCGCGCCTGTGCCTGGACGGCTGCGACCTGTGCCAGAAAGCGGTGCCGTCGGTGATTGAACGTGCGTTGAACGGGCTGGTTATCCATCGGGAAAAGCTGGATGAAAGCCATCTTGCCACACTGACCACCTGCTGCCCAACCCAGGCGCTAACCGTCTGCGGGGAAGCAAAAAGCGCTGAAGAGATTATGGCAACCGTGCTGCGCGACAAACCGTTTTATGACCGCAGCGGCGGCGGCATGACCCTCTCCGGTGGCGAGCCGTTTATGAACCCGGAACTGGCGCTTGCGCTGCTAAAAAGCGCGCACGACCAGGGTATTCATACCGCCGTTGAAACCTGTCTGCACGTACCGTGGCGCTACCTTGAACCCGCGCTGCCCTATATCGACCTGTTCCTGGCCGACCTCAAGCATGTCGATGAAGCACGTTTCAAGCAGTGGACCGACGGCTCGGCGAAGCGCGTACTGGATAACCTGAAGCGGCTGTCAGCCGCCGGTAAACAGGTCACGCTGCGCGTGCCGCTGATTCAGGGCTTTAACGCTGACGAAACCTCGATTAAAGCCATTACCGATTTTGCCGCCGACGAAATGCCCGGCGTGCACGAGATTCATTTTTTGCCTTACCACACGCTCGGCATCAATAAATATGCCCTGCTCGGCCTTCCCTACTTTGCACCCGATAAGCCGCTGAATGACCCTGAGCTGCTGGATTTTGCTCAACAGTATGCCGGTGAAAAAGGGTTAACAGCGACACTACGAGGATAAAACGATGACCACTCTGAAACTCGATAAACTGACCGACCGCATTCAGGCCCATAAAAATGCGCTGGTGCATATCGTGAAGCCACCGGTGTGTACCGAACGTGCGCGTCACTATACCGAAGCCTATCAGCAGCATCTCGACAAACCTATCCCGGTACGCCGTGCGCTGGCGCTGGCCCATCACCTCGCCGAACGCACTATCTGGATCAAGCACGACGAGCTGATCATCGGCAACCAGGCAAGCGAAGTACGCGCCGCGCCTATCTTCCCGGAATATACCGTCAGCTGGATTGAAAAAGAGATCGACGACCTGGCCGATCGCCCAGGCGCTGGCTTTGCGGTGAGCGAAGAAAACAAACGCGTGTTGCACGAGGTATGCCCATGGTGGCGCGGCCAGACCGTACAGGACCGCTGCTACGGCATGTTTACCGACGAGCAAAAAGCGCTGCTGGCAACCGGTATCATCAAAGCCGAAGGTAACATGACCTCCGGCGATGCCCACCTGGCGGTGAACTTCCCACTGCTGCTGGAACAAGGCCTCGACGGTATGCGCGCTAAGGTGGCCGAGCGTCGCACCCGCATTAACCTGACCGTGCTGGAAGACCTGCACGGCGACCAGTTCCTGAAAGCCATTGATATCGTGCTGGACGCGGTGAGCCTGCACATTGAACGTTTTGCTGACCTGGCGCGCAAAATGGCCGCCGAAGAGATTCGCGAGAGTCGTCGCGACGAACTGCTGGCGATGGCGGAAAACTGCGATGTGATTGCCCACGAGCCGCCAAAAACCTTCTGGCAGGCGCTGCAGCTGTGCTACTTCATCCAACTGATTCTGCAAATTGAGTCCAACGGCCACTCGGTGTCGTTTGCCCGCATGGACCAGTATCTCTACCCGTACTACCGTCGCGATGTTGAACTGGAACAGACGCTGGACCGCGAACACGCCATCGAGCTGCTGCACAGCTGCTGGCTGAAGCTGCTGGAAGTGAACAAGATTCGTTCCGGCTCCCACTCCAAGGCTTCTGCCGGTAGCCCGCTGTATCAGAACGTCACCATCGGCGGTCAGAAACTGGTGAACGGTGAAGCGCTGGACGCAGTGAACCCGCTCTCTTACGCAATTCTAGAATCCTGCGGCCGTCTGCGCTCTACTCAACCTAACCTGAGCGTCCGCTACCACGCGGGTATGAGCAACGACTTCCTCGACGCCTGCGTGCAGGTGATTCGCTGCGGCTTCGGCATGCCAGCGTTCAACAACGATGAAATCGTTATCCCAGAATTTATTAAGCTCGGCGTTGAGCCGGAAGACGCCTACGACTATGCTGCCATCGGCTGTATCGAAACTGCCGTCGGCGGCAAGTGGGGTTACCGCTGCACCGGTATGAGCTTTATCAACTTTGCCCGCGTGATGCTGGCGGCGATGGAAGGCGGCCGTGATGCCACCAGCGGCAAGGTGTTCCTGCCGCAGGAGCACGCGCTGTCTCAGGGCAACTTCGCCAACTTCGATCAGATGCTGGCCGACTGGGATACTCAGATTCGCTATTACACCCGTAAATCGATTGAGATCGAGTACGTGGTCGACACTATGCTGGAAGAGAACGTGCACGATATTCTGTGCTCGGCGCTGGTTGACGACTGCATCGAGCGGGCGAAAAGTATCAAACAGGGTGGCGCGAAGTATGACTGGGTTTCCGGCCTGCAGGTGGGTATCGCCAACCTCGGCAACAGCCTGGCGGCGGTGAAAAAGCTGGTCTTCGATCAGGGGCTGATTGGTCAGCAAGAGCTGGCAAAAGCGCTGGCAGAAGACTATGAAGGCCTGACTCACGAACAGCTGCGCCAGCGGTTGATCAACGGCGCGCCGAAGTACGGCAACGATGATGACAGCGTCGACACCCTGCTGGCTCGCGCCTATCAGACCTATATCGACGAGCTGAAGCAGTATCACAACCCGCGCTACGGTCGTGGCCCGATTGGTGGCAACTACTACGCCGGGACGTCGTCTATCTCTGCCAACGTGCCGTTTGGCGCGCAGACGATGGCTACGCCGGACGGTCGTAAGGCCAAAACCCCGCTTGCCGAAGGGGCCAGCCCGGCAAGCGGCACCGACCATCTTGGGCCAACGGCGGTGATTAGCTCGGTCGGGAAGCTGCCAACCTCGGCGATTCTTGGCGGCGTGCTGTTGAACCAGAAGCTGAACCCGGCAACCCTTGAGAACGAAAGCGACAAGCAGAAGCTGATGGCGCTGCTGCGCACCTTCTTCGAGGTGCATAAAGGCTGGCATATTCAGTACAACATCGTGTCGCGTGAAACGCTGCTGGAAGCGAAGAAACATCCGGATCAATATCGTGACCTGGTGGTGCGTGTGGCGGGGTATTCGGCGTTCTTTACCGCGCTGTCGCCGGATGCGCAGGACGATATTATTGCGCGTACGGAACATACGCTGTAGGTCGGTGCTTTCCCCCTCACCCTAACCCTCTCCCCCCAGGGGAGAGGGAATCGATCGGTGCCGTTGGTGAATTTCCCCTCTCCCCTCCTGGGAGAAGGAACCGGTCGGTGCCGTTGGTGAATTCCCCCTCTCCCCTCCTGGGTGAAGGAACCGGTCGGTGCCGTTGGTGAATTCCCCCTCTCCCTTCCAGGGAGAGGGCCGGGGTGATGGTCCAGCGCGCACAACTCCCCCGTCACTTCTCTTTCGAATGAAATAAATTTGTGCTTTAGCTCACATTGTAATTAAATTGTTTCTGGCCGAAGTTACTCCAGGAGCATCCCGCATGACCGTTAAAGTTATCGTCACTGATATGGACGGAACTTTTCTTAATGACGCCAAGACCTACGACCGTTCGCGGTTTCTGGCGCAGTTTGAACAGCTTCAACAGCGTGGCATTGAATTCGTCGTTGCCAGCGGCAACCAGTACTACCAGCTGATTACCTTCTTCCCTGAAATCCGGGATCGCATCTCTTTTGTCGCTGAAAACGGCGCGCTGGTGTACGAACACGGGCAGCAGCTTTTCCACGGTGAATTGACGAAGCATGAGTATCAGGTGGTGATTGGTGAACTTCTGAAAGACCCGCAGATGTATTTCGTCGCCTGCGGTCTGGAAAGCGCCTATATCAGCGAAAGCGCGCCAGATGCGCTGGTCGAACTGATGTCTAAACATTACTACCGCTTAAAGCGCGTAGCGAACTTCCACGATGTCGACGACAAGATGTTCAAATTCTCGCTGAACCTGCCGGATAGCGACATTCCCGATCTGATTGATAAGCTGCACGTCTCTCT
This sequence comes from Kluyvera sp. CHPC 1.251, assembly GCF_036759945.1. Classification (NCBI taxonomy): domain Bacteria; kingdom Pseudomonadati; phylum Pseudomonadota; class Gammaproteobacteria; order Enterobacterales; family Enterobacteriaceae; genus Kluyvera; species Kluyvera sp. CHPC 1.251. The sequence goes on from NZ_JAPKIC010000004.1 coordinate 365,265, forward strand.
CGATGGTATTATGAAGCCCGTCACCAGCGGTTTCGGCTTTGTCGATCTCATCATCCCTGGCCTGCACAAAGCCAACGGCATCAGTCGTCTGCTGAAACGCTGGCAGCTTTCGCCGCAGCAGTGCGTGGCCATTGGCGACAGCGGCAACGACGCCGAAATGCTCAAGCTGGTGAAATATGCCTTCGCAATGGGCAATGCGGGCGAGAACATTAAAGCTATCGCCGACTACCAGACCGACGATAACAACCATGACGGCGCGCTGAATGTGATTCAGGCCGTGCTGGACGGTACCGCACCTTTCTAATTCTCTCCCTATGTAGGCCTGATAAGCGCAGCGCCATCAGGCACCTCCGGGCACATTGCCGGATGGCGGCGTTGTCTTATCCGGCCTACGTATTCATCTTTCTTTACCTTCGTGATCGAACGCAAAAATTTAAACTTGCATTAACTTTATTTTAACTTAAAGTATCACTTGTAATGCATTTTACTTTCGAACGAAAGATTGCGAGGTTGGTATGACAATATCCTTTACCCACGAAACGCTGCCCGCCGACCCGAAAGCGGCGATTCGCCAGATGAAGCAGGCGCTGCGCGCACAGATTGGTGATGTGCAGGCGGTGTTCGACCGTCTGAGCGCCACCATTGAAGCCCGCGTGGCGGAAATTAACGCGCTGAAGGCTGAGGGTCAGCCGGTATGGCCGGAGATCCCTTATGCCGAACTCGCGGCTGGGAAGATAACGGAAGCTACCCGCGCTGAAGTGAAGCGTCGCGGCTGTGCGGTGATCAAAGGTCATTTCCCTCGTGAGCAGGCATTGGCCTGGGATCGTTCGATGCTCGACTATCTTGACCTCAACCACTTTGACGATGTCTACAAAGGTCCAGGCGATACCTTCTTCGGTTCGCTGGATGCTTCACGCCCGGAGATTTACCCTATCTACTGGTCACAGGCGCAGATGCAGGCCCGCCAGAGCCCGGAAATGGCGCAAGCGCAGTCATTCTTAAACCGCCTGTGGCAGGTGGAAAGCGACGGTAAGCAGTGGTTTAACCCGGATATCAGCGTTATCTACCCGGACCGCATTCGCCGCCGCCCACCGGGTACCACGTCTAAAGGTCTGGGCGCGCATACCGACTCCGGCGCGCTGGAGCGTTGGCTGCTGCCAGCCTACCAGCAGGTATTTGCCAGCGTGTTTAACGGCAATATTGAACAGTACGACCCATGGAACGCCGCGCACCGCACCGATGTGGAAGAGTACACCGTCGACAACACCACCAAATGCTCGGTATTCCGCACCTTCCAGGGCTGGACGGCGCTCTCCGATATGATTCCCGATCAGGGATTGCTGCACGTGGTGCCGATTCCAGAAGCAATGGCCTACGTACTGCTGCGTCCGCTGCTTGATGACGTGCCGGACGACGAGCTCTGCGGCGTCGCGCCGGGGAAAGTGCTGCCGATTTCCGAGAAGTGGCACCCGCTGTTGATCAGCGCGCTGACCGCCATTCCTGCCATTGAGGCCGGGGATTCCGTATGGTGGCACTGTGACGTGATTCACTCGGTGGCACCGGTTGAAAACCAGCAAGGCTGGGGCAACGTGATGTATATCCCGGCGGCCCCCATGTGTGCAAAAAACCTCGCCTACGCCCATAAGGTGAAGGCTGCACTGGAGCGCGGCGCATCGCCGGGTGACTTTCCGCGCGAAGATTACGAAGCCGACTGGCAAGGGCGTTTCACCCTCGCCGACCTTAACATTCACGGCAAGCGAGCGCTCGGTATCGACGGCTGATTGTCGTACAGCCCTTCCCGCTCTACGGCGGTGTGCCCTTTTCCGGGGCGCACCCGCCTGACCGACTCCCGCACCGCCAGCCGCCCGTGCAGCAGCAGTGAACCCACCGGTGCATCCGGGCGAATTAAGCGTTGTTGCAGCATCTGTACCGCCTCAACGCCCAGTTCATCACGCGGGACGTGAACCGCCGTCAGCGGTACATCTTCAATCGCCGCCAGATTAAAACCGTCGATGCTCATTACCGAAACATCCTGCGGTACGCGCAGCCCGCGCTGACGCAGCGCGTTGATGGTACCCGCCGCCATAAAATCACCGCCGACCAGGAACGCCGTTGGCATCGGGCGGCTGCCCAGCGCGTCGAGCCACGCTCCCACCTTCTCTTCCGCCCCTTTGGCGCTAAAGCTGCCGATATTGAGTAAGTCACGCTCATGCTGAAAAACGAGGTTGTGCTGCCGCCACGACTCTTTAATGCCCGCCAGCCGCTGCTCCATGGTGTAGCGGCGCAGGCACATCACGTTCATCACCTCGCGGTGGCCCATTTCAAACAGATAACGGGCGGCAAACGCGCCGATCGTGCGGTGATCGGGTGCAATAGCGGGTAATCGCATACGATCGTCACGGCAGTTGATCAGCACGCAGGGCTTGCCGAGATCGGCCGCCAGATCGTGAATATGCGGATCGTCGATGCCCAATAGAATGGCCGCCTGCGTCTCCGATTCATTCATGCGCGACAAAAACAGCGTCGGGTCACCGTCATTCTCTTCCAGCGGGCAATAGCGCAGGCGCACCTCGTGTGGCGCCAGCGCCTTGCTGATGCTCTGAATCACGCGGTAGTAGAAGATATCCGAACGTTCATCAAACGCCCGCGGCGGCGCAAAGACGATCAGGTTGTTCAGCAGCATGCGGCCTGCCGCCATACCGTCCATCACCCCCAGCTCACGGGCGCAGGCCAGTACCTTTTCCCGGGCACGGTCGCTGGTGTTGGCCTTCCCTGCCAATACCCGCGACACGGTGCTGGCGGAGAGCCCGGTTCGCGCGGCAATTTCCGCGATTTTTAGCTTCTTTTCCATTATGTGATCCGCCTCTAATTCAGAAATGAAAGAATTTTCATGACATAAAAACCGCACGCTGACGGAATTTGAATGCTTGTACGTAATCTATATCAGCCAGTTATGAAAAAACGTGCACAAAACCCGCTTTCCCCCGCTTTTATTGTCTCCTACTGTGAATTGGTAGAACAACTTCCATACAAGAACGGTGGAAGTGAACAAAAACAAAAACGATAACAATCAAAACCTTAATAAAAGTGGTGTGACAACTCCCCCACGCAGTTGGCGCACCGTCCCCTACATCATCCTGTGGAGAACCCTATGAGCCAGGGTATCAATAATGATATGGCCGTCAGCAAAACGCGCCGCGTAGTGAAAAACCTGCGCTGGTGGATGCTGGTCCTCTTTTTACTTGGCGTGACCGTCAACTACATCACTCGCAACTCGTTGGGTATTCTGGCCCCGGAGCTGAAAACCAGCCTTGGGATCACCACCGAGCAGTATTCGTGGATTGTTGGGGCGTTCCAGATTGCCTACACCCTGTTCCAGCCGCTGTGCGGCTGGCTGATTGACGTGATTGGCCTCAAGCTGGGCTTTATGATTTGCGCCAGCCTGTGGGCACTGGCCTGCCTGCTGCATGCCGGGGCCGGTAACTGGGTGCATCTGGCGCTGTTGCGCTTCTTTATGGGCGGCGCGGAAGCGGCGGCAACCCCGGCAAACGCCAAGACGATTGGCGAGTGGTTCCCGAAATCCGAGCGCCCGGTGGCAGCAGGATGGGCAGGCGTAGGCTTTTCTATCGGCGCAATGCTGGCGCCACCGATTATCTACTTTGCCCACGCCTCCTTCGGCTGGCAGGGCGCATTTATGTTTACCGGCGTGCTGGCAGCGGCGTGGGTGGTGCTGTGGTGGGCGTTCTACCATAACCCGGACAAACACCCGAACCTGGGCAAGGCCGAGCTGGACTATATCCGCCAGGATAACGAAGCGCCGCCCGTCAAGCTGCCGTTCCTCACCGCGCTGAAAACCGTTGGCAAAAACAAACGCTTCTACGGCATCGCCATTCCGGCATTTATGGCAGAACCGGCCTGGGCCGTATTCAGCTTCTGGATGCCGCTCTACTTCGCCAAGCAGTACAACATGGATCTCAAGCAGATCGCCCTGTTCGCCTGGCTGCCTTTCCTTGCCGCCGATCTCGGTAGCGTCGCCAGCGGTTACTTAACCCGCCTGTATGTCCGTCTGTTTGGCTGCTCACGCGTCAACTCCACCGTGGCAAGCTCCGTCACCGGTGCCTTCTTAATGGTGTCACTCGCCGTAGTCGCACTGACCAAAGATCCTATCGTCGCCGTGGTGCTGATGTCGATTGGCGGCTTCGGCCACCAGATCATCTCCTGCATGCTGAGCGCGCTGGTGGTGGAGTCGTTCGATAAGGGCCAGATGGCAACCGTGAACGGCATGCGTGGATCCGCCGCGTGGATCGCGAGCTTCATCTTTTCCCTGATTATCGGGGTGACCGCCGACAAAATCGGCTTCAACCCGCTGTTTATCGCCATGGGCTTCTTCGACCTGATTGGCGCCATCTTCCTGGTTTCCTTTATTGCTGAACGTCGCGCAAAACGCGCCTGAGAGTGGATGTAGATATGAAAACGCTGAAAAACTGGACCCTGCAAAAACAGTCACCCCATCACGTCGAGCTGCTGGTTGATGGCCAGCACACGCTGTGTCTGTACGTGCTGGAGGAGAATCTGTTCCGCGTGCTGTTAAAACGCAAAGGCGAGCTGGCGCTGGATCGCACCTGGAGCATCGCGCCCGCGCAGGATGTGCCGTGGGAAGGACGCAGTCGTGAGGATCTCAGCGGTTTTACCCTGCCGGACTGGACGCTGAGCCAGCAGGATGACGCCGTGACGGTGGCGACTGAATCGCTACGCGCTACCGTCCACCAGCCGCTGTGGATCGAATGGCATTACCGTAACGCTGAGGGCGAGTGGCAGCCGCTGGTCAACGACCGCCCGACCAGCGCCTATCTGGTCAACGCTCACGGCGACGGCGTGGCACACTATCAAAGCCGCCGCAAGGACGAGCGTTTTTATGGCCTCGGTGATAAAGCGGGCGACCTTCAGCGCACCGGCAAACGCTATGAGATGCGCAACCTCGATGCGATGGGTTATAACGCGGTCAGCACCGACCCGCTGTACAAACACATTCCATTTACCATCACCCGTCGCGATGACGTGAGCTTCGGGCTGTTTTACGACAACCTCAGCAGCTGCTGGCTGGATCTTGGCAACGAGATCGACAACTACCACACCGCCTACCGCCGCTGGCAGGCCGAGGCCGGGGATATCGACTACTACCTGTTCACCGGTGAACGCGTGCTCGACGTGACCAAAGCCTTCGTCCGCTTAACCGGTAAAACGCTGTTCGGGCCAAAATGGAGCCTCGGCTACAGCGGTTCCACCATGCACTACACCGATGCGCCAGACGCGCAAAATCAGCTGATGAACTTTATTCGGCTGTGCGACGAACATGCGATTCCGTGCGACTCGTTCCAGCTCTCTTCCGGCTATACCTCGATTAACGGCAAGCGCTACGTGTTCAACTGGAACTACGACAAGGTGCCGCAGCCGAAAGTGATGAGTCAGGCGTTCCACGATGCCGGATTGCATCTGGCGGCGAACATTAAGCCGTGCCTGTTACAGGATCATCCGCGTTACGGCGAAGTGGCAGAACAGGCGCTGTTTATTCGCGATTCCGAAAGCGACGGCCCGGAACGTTCCAGCTTCTGGGACGACGAAGGTTCACATCTCGACTTCACCAACCCGCAGACCGTGGCCTGGTGGCAGAACGGCGTTACCGACCAGTTGCTGGAGATGGGCATCGACTCCACCTGGAACGATAACAACGAGTTTGAAGTCTGGGATGGCGAAGCGCGCTGCCACGGCTTCGGCAAAGAGATTGCCATCAAGCATATTCGCCCGGTGATGCCGCTGCTGATGATTCGCGCCTCGATGGAAGCCCAGCAGCGCTTTGCGCCGAACAAGCGCCCGTACCTGATTTCCCGCTCCGGCTGCGCCGGTATGCAGCGTTACGTGCAGACCTGGAGCGGCGATAACCGCACCAACTGGGATACCCTGCGCTACAACACCCGCATGGGGCTGGGCATGAGCCTTTCCGGCCTCTACAACCTCGGGCATGATGTCGGTGGCTTCTCCGGCGATAAACCGGACCCGGAACTGTTTGTGCGCTGGGTACAAAATGGCGTGATGCACCCACGCTTTACCATCCACTCCTGGAACGATGACCATACCGTCAACGAACCGTGGATGTACCCGGCCATCACGCCAGCCATTCGCAGCGCCATTGAACTGCGCTACCGTCTGCTGCCCTACTTCTACACCCTGCTGTGGCAAGCACACGCCGACGATGAGCCGATGCTACGTCCAACCTTCCTCGACCACGAGCACGATGAACAGACGTTTGCAGAGTGCGACGATTTCCTGCTCGGCCGCGATATTCTGGTTGCCAGCGTCGTCGATGCGGGCGAGCGCAAGCGCCGCGTCTGGCTGCCGGATAACGAGACCGGCTGGTACGATTTTTACACCAGCGAGTGGTTCAGCGGCGGTCAGTGGATTACGGTCGATGCACCGCTGGAGAAACTGCCGTTGCTGGTTCGCGCCGGGGCCGGTATTCCCATGAGCGAACGCATTACCTTTGTTAACGCCGCCGAAGATACGCAGCGCGAGCTGAAGCTGTATCCGGTGAAAGGCGTGGGCAGTTCGTCCGGTCTGCTGTTTGAGGATGACGGCGAGTCGTGGGGATACCAGCAGGGCAACGCGCTGTGGCTGGAATGGGAGATGGTCTGCACCGGCAGTACCATTGACCTGAAGGTCAACGCGCGCGGCGATTATCGTCCGGCGTGGAAAGCGCTGAAGGTGACGCTGCCTGACGGGGAAAAACGTCAGCTACTGATTAACGGAGCCGCCGCTGCGGAGTGGATAAACCGCTGATTGTTTTCCATTGGTAACAAAGCACGCCATGAGTGTAACCGCTCATGGCGTTTTTTTTGTGCTCGCTATACCTTCAGAAAGCCTCTCAATTTGCGGACCCAAAAGTATGAAAATAGTCACCACGATGGCAATCGCATTACTGCTCAGCTCAACCAGTGCATTAGCCTTCCAGGAGCGCCCCTTGCAGGAAACCGCTGCGCAAAATCCTCAAACGAAAACCACGGCGCTGAGCCGCTTCTCTGACGATGACAACGATGGTTCCATCGCGCAGGCGTACGGCCCGGCGGCGTTTAGCGGCCCCTCTGACGCCAGCAATGGTTTTCCTCTACCGGTAATACATCACCACCGATAATCGTTCAACGCCGGGCAGCCATTTACCCTGCCCGGCGTATTTCAAGCGACCTGCCTAAACGGGGTGTCTCTCACGCCGCCGCAATCAAAAAACCAATCAGCACACCGTACAAAACGACATTGACCACCAGCAGCATAATGATCATCAGCATCGGCTCCGTTCAAGGGTTGAGCGGTAAGGTTAACTTTTGACAATGGTCAGACGAATAAAAGCCAGCATCGCCTCTTCCGCCATCAATGAATATGCGGGAGTCATTTCTTCATAAAATTGTGCAGGAATTATGGTGTGAAGAGGGTTTCGAGAAGTTGTTGATGAATGCTTTGTTAGCAGTTATGTCGAAAGAATTCCCGATGGCACGCACGCCATCGGGAAGCGATACGGAATTAACCGTCGATACCTTTGCTACGCAGGTAATCTTCGTAGTTGCCGCTGAAGTCCACCACGCGCTCTGGGGTAATTTCAATCACGCGGGTCGCCAGCGAGCTCACGAACTCACGGTCGTGGGAAACGAAGATCAGGGTGCCCTGATACATTTCCAGCGCCATGTTCAGTGATTCGATAGATTCCATATCCAGGTGGTTGGTTGGTTCATCCATCACCAGAATGTTTGGTTTCTGCATCATCAGCTTACCGAACAGCATGCGGCCTTTCTCACCACCGGACAGCACCTTCGCAGGCTTCTTGATATCGTCCTGGCTGAACAGCAGACGGCCAAGGAAGCCACGAACAACCTGCTCGTCGTCGCCTTCCTGTTTCCACTGGCTCATCCAGTCAAACACGGAGAGATCGTTATCGAAATCTTCGGCGTGATCCTGCGCGTAATAGCCAATGCTGGCGTTCTCGGACCATTTCACGGTGCCGTTATCCGGTGCCAGTTCGCCAACCAGGGTTTTCAGCATGGTGGATTTACCGACGCCGTTGGCACCGATAATGGCGATCTTCTCGCCCACTTCCATCATCAGGTTGAAGTTTTTAAACAGCGGGCCATTATCAAAACCTTTGGTCAGCGCTTCAACTTCCAGGGCGTTACGGAACAGTTTCTTCTCCTGTTCGAAACGGATGAACGGGTTCTGACGGCTGGAGGCTTTCACTTCGTCGAGCTTGATTTTGTCAATCTGACGGGCACGAGAGGTGGCCTGACGAGATTTAGAGGCGTTGGCGCTAAAGCGGCTAACGAACGACTGCAGGTCAGCAATCTGCGCTTTTTTCTTGGCGTTATCGGCCAGCAGACGCTCACGCGCCTGGGTCGCTGCGGTCATGTACTCGTCGTAGTTACCGGCGTACACGCGCAGTTCACCGTAGTCGAGGTCAGCCATGTGGGTGCAGACCATGTTCAGGAAGTGACGGTCGTGCGAAATGATGATCATGGTGCTGTCGCGTTCGTTCAGCGTCTGCTCCAGCCAGCGGATGGTGTCGATGTCCAGGTTGTTCGTCGGTTCATCGAGCAGCAGGATGTCTGGGTTAGAGAACAGCGCCTGCGCCAGCAGCACACGCAGTTTCCAGCCCGGAGCCACTTCGCTCATCAGGCCGTAGTGCTGCTCCAGCGGAATGCCCACGCCCAGCAGCAGTTCACCCGCGCGTGATTCCGCAGAGTAACCGTCCATTTCGCCGTAAAGCACTTCGAGGTCGGCCACTTTGTAGCCGTCTTCTTCGCTCATTTCCGCCAGACCGTAGATGCGGTCGCGCTCTTGTTTCACTTCCCACAGCTCGCCGTGACCCATGATCACGGTATCGAGTACGGAGTACTCTTCGAAGGCGAACTGATCCTGACGCAGCTTACCGATACGTTCGTTCGGATCGAGGGAAACGTTGCCCAGCGTCGGTTCTAAGTCGCCGCCGAGAATTTTCATAAAGGTAGATTTGCCGCTCCCGTTTGCGCCAATCAGGCCGTAACGGTTGCCGCCGCCAAACTTGACGGAGATATTTTCGAACAGCGGCTTACTGCCAAACTGCATGGTAATGTTGCTGGTAACTAACACGGGAGTATCCTGAAGAATGTGACAAACCGCCTATTCTGCCACAATTCCGAATAAAAAGCGCCCGCCTTCGCCAGTGACTAAACTGTAACTCAAGTGAAAAAAATGTGATTTCGTACACATCCGAATTCCCTGCGGGGAGGAATGCACATATAATGCGCTCCTACCAACAGTCTGAATTCTCAAACAACCGCTGTAATGGCACTGATACCTCGCACAACATGAACATGAAATTAACTACGCTTTTCGCTGCGGCGCTTGCTGTCGTAGGCTTCTGTAATTCGGCATCGGCGGTAACCTATCCGCTGCCAACCGATGGAAGCCGCATTGTCGGTCAGAATCAGGTCATCACCATTCCTGAAGACAATAAGCAACCGCTGGAATACTTCGCGGCCCAGTACCAGATGGGTCTGTCTAACATGCTGGAAGCTAACCCTGGCGTGGATACCTACCTGCCGAAAGGCGGTAGCGTGCTGAACATTCCTCAGCAGCTGATCCTGCCGGACACCGTGCATGAAGGTATCGTTATTAACAGCGCAGAAATGCGTCTGTACTACTATCCGAAAGGCACCAACACCGTGATCGTGCTGCCAATCGGTATCGGCCAGCTGGGTAAAGATACGCCTATCAGCTGGACCACCAAGGTAGAGCGTAAGAAAGCGGGCCCAACCTGGACCCCAACGGCGAAAATGCACGCCGAATATGCCGCAGCCGGTAACCCGCTGCCAGCCGTCGTTCCGGCCGGCCCGGATAACCCGATGGGTCTGTACGCGCTGTATATCGGTCGTCTGTACGCTATCCACGGCACCAACGCTAACTTCGGTATTGGCCTGCGCGTGAGCCACGGCTGCGTTCGTCTGCGTAACGAAGACATCAAATTCCTGTTCCAGAACGTGCCGGTCGGTACTCGCGTACAGTTCATTGATGAGCCTGTGAAAGTGACCACCGAACCAGACGGCAGCCGCTTTATGGAAGTTCACAACCCACTGTCTACCACCGAAGCGCAGTTTGAAGGCGGCGAAACCGTTCCGGTTGTGCTGACTAAAGCGGTGCAGAGCGTGACCAGCCAGGCTGACGTTGACCAAAGCATCGTTGACCAGGCGGTTAAAAACCGTTCCGGTATGCCAGTTCGTCTGAACTAATTGCCTGACGAAATAAAAATGGCGGGTTAATCACCCGCCATTTTTTTATCCGTTATTCACTATCACGATGCCGCCATGGTCGTAGCGATAGTGGCAGTGCGCGTACTCCAGCGGCGTGCCGTCATCCAGATAGATAACCTGCTCCACCTCCAGCACCGGGTCGCCGGGCTCACAGCTTAGGTGCTGCTGATCGAGCGCATCGGGTTTAATGGCCCGCACCACCCGATACGATCCCATCATCTTCAGACCCAGGTTTTCCTGCACGTAGCGAAACACCGAGCTTTCAAGATGCGCTTTGCTTAACCCCGGCACCAGCGATACCGGCATCACGGTCATATCCAGCGACAGCGGTTCGCCGTTGAGCAGACGCAGACGGACAAAGTCATAAACCGGCGCGTCGGCGTTGACCAGCAGCGAAGCCTGCTCTTTTTCCGTGGGGAAGCGCAGCTCAAAGCGAATGACCTGGCTTTCCACGGTGCCAAGATGCTCCCAGGTTTCGGTAGCCCCGGAGTAGTCGGCTCCGGGAACATCCCACTGGGAGAGTTGCAGGAAATTCTTGCGCACAAACGTGCCCTGCCCCTGGCGGGTATACACCAGCCCTTCGACGATCAGCTGGCGCATGGCCTGCTGTATCGTCATCCGGCTGGTACCGAACTCTGCCGCCAGCGCAAACTGGTCGGGTAATGGTTCAGAGGCGGAATACTGCCGACTGATAATCCGTTTTTTAATTTCCCGCGCTATCGCGATGTATTTCGCCGCCATGACCCACTCCTGTTATTTCATCTCTTCGCCGTTGCTATGAATCGCCTTTTTCAGCCATTCATAGCTTTTCTTCGGCACACGCTTCAGGTCTTTTAAATCGTGGTTTTCACGGTTGACGTAGACCACGCCGTAACGTTTACGCATATCTCCCTGCGAACTCAGAATATCAATCAGCCCCCAGCCAAGATAGCCAATGACCTGCGCGCCATCTTCAAACATCGCCGCTTTCATGGCGTTGATATGGTCACGATGATAGGCAATGCGATAGTCATCTTCGATGATATGTTCGCCATCCCAGGATTCAATCACCCCAATGCCGTTCTCAATCGGGAATACCGGCAGGCGCCAGTCATTGTAATAGCGGGTAATAATACTGCGAAAACCGAGCGGGTCTATCTGCCAGTTCCACTCCGTGGCTTTCAGGTGTGGGTTCGGCGTGTCGCCAAACAGCATATAGTTGTTCACCGCCGTGCCTTCCGGAATAGCGTCACTGTTGAGCGTACGGCTGGCGTAGTAGCTGAAGGCCATGTAGTCGTTTTTCATGGTCGCCAGCACCGCCAAATCTTCCTCACGGTAGATGTCGTCAAACCCTGACTGCTTAACGAAGTGCATCACTTCCGGGCTGTAGCCCTCGCCAGCAAAGGCGCGCAGCAGGTTCTGGTTGAAGAACTCATCCAACTGTTGGGCGCAGAACACATCGCGCGGCTTGCAGGTGGCCGGATAAACCTGAGCGTGCGCCAGCATCCCACCCATCAGCTTGCCCGGTTTGGTGTCGTGCAGGTAGTTGGTTAGATGCGCGTGGGCCATCATGACGTGATGCTGAATTTCATAAAGCTCGCGCAGGGTTTTGTCGCCGCGCATATAGCCGGAGATCAGGAACGTTTCCGGCATATGGTAGAGATTTTGCTCGTTAAAGGTCAGCCACCAGGTCACCTTGTCACCGAAGCAGTCGATCACTTTTTTGCCGTAGCGGATAAACGCGTCCATCACGCGGCGGTCGGTAAAGCCGTTATATTTTTCTGCCATCGCCAGCGGCATATCGAAGTGGTACAGGCAGATCATCGGCTCAATACCACGTTCAATCAGGGCATCGATGAAACGATCGTAGAAGGCAATGCCCTCTTCGTTGAACTCGCCGTCGCCGGTTGGACACACGCGACTCCAGGCAATCTGGAAACGGTAGCAGTTCATGCCCAGGTCTTTCATTAAATCGAAATCTTCTTCATAGCGATGATAAGAATCCGTCGCCACCTTCCAGTCAGAGGCGAACTCTTTCGGTTCGCGAATATCGTATACCGACATCCCCTTGCCGCCTTCATTCCAGGCGCCTTCGGTCTGCATGCTGGAAACAGAGTTGCCCCAAAGGAAGTTGGCGGGCAGTGATGGTTTCATGGTTCGGCTCCTATATGACTAGTCATTTAAATTTCATGACTAGTCATATAACGCAAAGATGAAAAAGCACGCAACCCTGAAGATCGTTTTTTGTGAGTCGGAGAGGGTTTTTCCCTGAAGATAAAGGATCGATTATGTAGGCCGGATAAGGCCGCGCCGCCATCAGGCAATCTGCGCCAGAGTGCCTGATGACGCTACGCTTATCAGGCCTACACGATCCCGCAAGAGGCTACAAGCGGTTGACGAGGGTGAGCAGTCCGTACCCCACCACCGCCGCCCACAGCAGCATCGGGATAGAGTACAGGTGGAAGCGCCACCAGATGCGTCGGTCCGCCGCCATACGCAGGGCAATCAGGTTCGCCAGCGAGCCGGGCAGCAACCCGAAACCGCCGACGTTTACCGCCCACGCTAGCAGCAGCGATGGCGGCACGTAGTTGAGCAGCAGGATGGTCGATGGGACGTTGCTGATAACCTGCGACAGCCCAATCGCCGTGAGCCAGAGCGACGCATCAGACAATCCGCTCACCCCACTCAACACCTGATGCAACGCGGGAAGCTGGGTCAGCAGGTGTACGTCGATAAACATCGCCATAAACACCAGCAGCAGCGTCCAGTCCACGCTGAACACGACGCGTCGCGCCAGGATCAAAAATCCGGCTGCCACGATCGCTAAGCCCCACAGCTCCTGCTTCATTTCAAGTGCGGTAAGAAACACAAGGTAGAACGCCAGACAGCACCACACCAGCCGCGGCTGCCAGGTCGGTGTGATATCACTGCTCTGAAACTGCAGCTTTTTCGCCGGGAAGCAAAACCAGCATAGCACCAGCAGCGTAGCCATCATCGCCAGCGCCAACGGCAGCATTTGCAGGGTAAATGCCGGGAACGACAGGCCAGAACGCCCCCACAACAGGATGTTCTGCGGATTACCGATAGGCGTTAACAGTGACCCGGCGTTAACCGCCAGCGCTTCGAAAATAATCAGCCGATTAATCGGTAACGCACACCATTTTTTCAGCGTTAAGGTCAGCGGCACCACGATAAACAGCGCTACGTCATTGGTGAGAAACGTTGAGAGCAGCGCCGCCGCCAGCACCATAAACAGCGCCAGCTGCCGCTCGGAGGCGAAGCGACGCGCCATTTTGCGTCCGAGGACATCAAAATAACCGCTCTGCTCTACCCCTTTGGTCAGCAGCATCAGGCCGCTCAGGGTAATGATGGTGTGCCAGTCAATGGCCGCAGGCCAGCGTGATGGCGCAAAGGGAACGAAAAAGCTCAGCAGAACGCCGACGATAATCAGCAGGTGCAGAAAACGGTCGCGGGCGAGCGACCGTATAAAAGGGAGGTTCATTCCACGTATTGCCCGTGCTTCTGGGTAAACTGGCGGAACATGTCCAGCGTCTCTTCGCTGACATGGTGCTCAATGCCTTCCGCGTCACGGCGAGCGGTATCGGCGCTAACGCCCAGTACCAGCAGAAAGTTCTCCACTACCTGATGACGTTCGCGGCTCTCTTGCGCTAGCTTCTCCCCTTCCGGCGTCAGGAATACACCACGCCATGGGATCTGTTCAATCAGCCCAACGCCTGCCAGGCGCTTGAGCATTTTAGCCACCGTCGGCTGCGAGACGCCAAGACGGGCGGCCATATCCACCTGTCGCGCTTCCCCTACTTCGCGGATTAAATCAGAAATCAGCTCAACATAGTCATCAATCAGCTCCCGGCGATGCGCTTCACGCACCTGTCGGAACCCCTCGACGTGTTCTTCAACGTTAACCAGCTGCGTCGCTTTTTTTGTTGTTGGCGTACCTGCGCGGCGGCTCATAGCACTTCCTCATCTGTGTGACGCCTGAACGCGTCATATCAAGTGGGCCCATTGTAATGGATTGTGACCCGAGCACAAAAATTTAACGTTTTAGCCATAGCTATAAAATATAGCCTGTGCTATATCTGTATGTAATGCAAACGCTCATCACGGAATGACGGGCAAAATCGCAGGAGGAACCATGAACGAATTCAAGAGGTGTATTAGCGTGTTTAGTCATTCTCCTTTTAAAGTCCGGTTAATGTTGATTGGTATGCTGTGCGACCTGTTCAACAATAAACCGCAGCAGGACTCTCAGTCCCACTAAGCGGCGAGCGCATCGCCGCTTCATCTTTCCGTCACAATTCGGTGGCAACCTACCCAATTTCGCCCAAAAACCCCGATTATTTTCTGGTTTTGCAATCCTCCTCCCAAAACAATTCGTTATCAGTAGTTGACCCAATAATAAGCACGCTTTATCTTTGCGCAGCCCTGTACTTTGCTTCCCCCTCTTCACGCATTGTCTGGCCAATAAAGACCCCTTGACGCCAGGGGATGCGCATGGCGTTTTTATAGTTGCTATCTATGAATCTAACCCTGAAAGAAACCCTCGCTGCACGTGGGCTTGCCCTGAGCCCGTGGACGGGATTTTATTTTTTACAATCGATCCTGATTAACCTGGCGCTGGGCTATCCCTTTAGCCTGCTCTATGCCGTCGCCTTTACCGGTGTCCTGCATTTGCTGTGGTGCACAGTGCCAAAAACGCAGAAGGTCATTCTGGGGGTTTATTCTCTGGTAGGGGCGCTCTATTTTCCCTTTAGCCAGGCCTACGGTGCGCCGAACTTCAACACCCTACTGGCGCTGCACTCCACCAACGTCGAAGAGTCGACGGAAATCTTCACCATCTTCCCGTGGTATAGCTACCTCGTTGGCCTGTTTATTTTCGCGCTCGGGGTCATTGCCGTTCGCCGTAAAGTTACCGACAAAAAGCGTTGGGGCAGGATGGAAACGCTGTGTCTGGTGTTTTGCATCGGCGTGTTCTTCGTCCAGCCGATACAAAACCAGATGACCGGCTGGGGCTTTAAACTGAGAGATACCGGCTACCCGGCCTTCCGTTTCGTCAAAGACATCATCGTTAACAACAACGAGGTGATTGACGAGCAGCGGCGCATGGCTGAGCTTTCCAATATGAAAGACACCTGGAACGTGCTCGCCGTGAAGCCGAAATATCACACCTACGTGGTGGTGATTGGCGAAAGCGCGCGCCGTGATGCGCTGGGCGCGTTTGGCGGCCATTGGGACAATACGCCGTTTGCCAGTTCGGTGAACGGCAATCTGTTCACCAACTATATTGCCGCCAGCGGCTCAACGCAGAAATCGCTGGGGCTGACCTTAAACCGCGTGGTAGATGGTAAACCGCTGTATCAGGATAATTTCGTCACCCTCGCCAACCGCGCGGGTTTCCAGACCTGGTGGTTCTCCAACCAGGGGCAGATTGGCGAGTACGATACGGCGATTGCCAGTATCGCCAAACGCGCCGATGAGGTGCACTTCCTGAAAAACGGTGATTTCGAAGCGGACAAAAATACCCGTGATGAAGCGCTGCTGAAAATGACCGAGCAGGTACTTTCGACCGCGCGCAGCCAGCCGCAGCTGATTGTGCTGCATCTGATGGGTTCCCATCCACAGGCCTGCGACCGCACCCAGGGCAAATATGCGCAGTTTGTGCAATCGAAAGAGACCTCATGCTACCTCTACACCATGACGCAAACCGACAGCCTGCTCAGCCAGCTGTACGATCAGCTGCGTCGCAATACCGACAGCTTCTCAATGGTCTATTTCTCCGACCACGGGCTGGCGTTTAAAGAACGCGGTAAGGCGGTACAGTATCTGGCGCATGATGATAAGTACCAGCAGAACTTCCAGGTGCCGTTTATGGTGCTTTCCAGCGATGACAAAAAACACAACGTCATCAAGGCGCGCCGTTCCGCCAACGATTTCCTGAGTTTCTTTTCGCAGTGGACGGGGATCCAGACCCAGGAGATCGTGCCGAAGTACCGCTTTGTCTCCTCACAGAAAGCCGGCAAGGTCTACATCACCAACTTCCAGTTACAAAAAGTGGATTACGACACGCTGAAAACCGATCTGTTTGATCCTAAAAGCTAATTCGTTCCTTCCCTGCTCTTGCTATCCGCTCGCTGTGAAATCCTGCAGGCGGATAGCAAACCCGTCAGACTCTGCATTACTATACTGTTCTCAACTCCTCTCACCGCGAGCCTGATGATGATCGCACAACGTCTTACGCGCGACTGGCGTATTCCTACTGCCGGGATGATGCTGCTGCTCTTACTCGCTACCGCATTCAGCCTGCACACCCACTGGAACGCCTTTATTCAGTGGTGCCTAGCGACACAAATCACCCTGCACCGCTATCTGGTGATGTATTTGCTACAGCTCAATAATCACGAATACAGCGGCGGACTGTGGCTTTTAACCGGCGCGTTCTTCTATGGCGTGCTGCATGCCGTTGGGCCAGGACATGGCAAATTTATCGTCACTACCTATCTCAGCACCAACCGTGAGAGCCTGGTTGCCGCCCGCGTAGTGCCCTTTATCGGCAGCCTGATGCAGGGCATCAGCGCGATTCTGTTTGTCTTTATTCTGGCGGTGGGCTTAAACCTGGCCTCCGGCGATCTCAGCACCAGCCGCTGGTACGTTGAGAAAATCAGCGCGGTCATGATTGGTGCGTTTGGGCTGTTCGTTATCTATCAGGCGCTGAAAAGCCTGCGCCCGCGCAAAATAACAATCTCATCGCTCAAACCGCTGCACCAGCACGATGAACAGTGCGGCTGCGGGCATCACGGCGTGGGGGCCTCGCTGACGCAAAGCGACTGGAAAACCCGTCTGGGAGTCATTCTGGCGATCGGCGCCCGGCCGTGCAGCGGCGCGATTATGATTCTGATGTTCGCCAATGCGCTCGGTATTGTCAGTTGGGGGATTGCGACAGTGATGACAATGGCCTTTGGTACAGCGCTGTCTATTCTTGGGCTATCGCTTGCCGTACGCTATGCGCGTGAAAGGACGGTCGCCTTTTTTGGCGGCGCGGCGGGACAGCGTTGGGTGATGCCGGCGGTTAAAGTGGCCGGAGGCGTGATGCTGATTCTCTTTGCAACCGTGCTGTTTTTAACGGTCATTCCTATCAGCGCCAACGGGGATTACATCGCGGCAGGCTGCTAGTCTGCTGGACAACGGGCATAAAAAAGGGGTCATTAAGACCCCTTTTTACATCACCGAAGTGATTAGAAGCGGTAACCTGCACCCACGATCCAGGTACCTACGTCAACGCTACGAATGCGAGACTGCTCGTAGGATACGTCCAGAGCAACGTTCTCGATCGGGTTGAACTGCAGACCAGCACCGTAGGAGAAACCGTAGTCGCTGGTGCTGTTGTTGTTTTCTGGGAACTGGTTGTACTGTGCTTTACCGTAACCAACACCGACTACGCCATAGATGCTAGCCCAGTCGTTGATGCGGTAAGCAGGACCAGCAGTAATGCCGTAGTACTGACCTTTAGTGTAGAAGTCGTTCTGAGTGTCGCTCTTAGCCGTGTAGGTGAAGGAGCCGATCACACCCAGTGGGCTGTTGTCTTCTTCGTAACGGTATTTCAGGTTGAAACCGCCCGCTTTGTTAGCAACGCCCTGCATATCGCTCTGAGCGTAACCACCAGTAACGGTAGAAGTTGCAGCTACGGCAGTACCTGCGGAGATAGCCAGTACAGCGGCCAGTGCTGAAAGACATGCAATTTTTTTCATAACCACCTCAAATGTGCTTCTAATAAATCCTAAGTTTTAAATATATCAAAAATTGTTAAGAAACTCTTTCGACCAAACGCTGTCTAAGGGCATCAATGATGTAACATTTTGTTTCCATCTATCGCTATCCCTTTCATTAACCAGATATTTTTACCTTAAGTCTTATCTCTACGTCGGTAAAATTCAGGTTAATTTTTCCAGATTATTCCTGGTTTGACAGGCCAAAATGTCCTCGACTGAAGAAATTCTACCCCTTCCATGACACTTTTTTTTCAACAATCCCTCAACCGTAGCCGACTATTTCAATTACACTGCCGGTTTTACCTCTTTTGACAAAAGCTGACAGGAAGAAGATGCCCGGCACGCCCCGCAAGGTACCGTCATGGTTACCCATACTCGTTATTCTTATCTCAATGGTCTCTATCCAGAGCGGTGCTTCGCTGGCTAAATCATTGTTTCCTCTGATCGGTGCCCCAGGCGTTACCGCGTTACGTCTGGCGTTAGGCACCCTAATCCTCGTCGTGGTGTTTAAGCCCTGGCGACTGCGCTTTGCCAAAGAACAGCGGCTGCCGCTGCTCTTTTATGGCCTCTCGCTTGGCGCCATGAACTACCTCTTCTATCTATCGTTGCAGCGTATTCCGTTGGGTATTGCGGTGGCGCTGGAGTTTACTGGCCCGCTGGCGGTAGCGCTCTTTTCATCACGTCGCCCGGTCGACTTTATCTGGGTGATTCTGGCAGTCGCCGGTCTGTGGTTCCTGCTGCCGCTGGGCCAGGATGTCGCGCACGTTGATTTAACCGGCGCACTGCTGGCGCTGGGGGCCGGTGCAGGCTGGGCAGTGTATATTCTGAGCGGGCGACGTGCCGGTGAAGAGCATGGCCCGGCAACCGTGGCCATGGGCTCGCTGATTGCAGCAATCGTGTTTGTGCCGCTGGGAGCATTGCAGGCAACGGATGCGCTATGGCATTGGTCGATATTACCGCTGGGGCTTGCTATCGCCGTGCTCTCCACGGCGCTGCCCTACTCACTGGAGATGATTGCCCTCACCCGTTTGCCGACGCGAACCTTCGGGACGTTGATGAGCATGGAACCGGCGCTGGCCGCCCTCTCCGGGATGGTTTTTCTCGGCGAGATGCTGACCTTCAATCAGACGCTGGCGCTGGGTGCTATTATTATTGCATCGATGGGTTCAACGCTAACCATGCGGCAGGAAAGTAAAATTAAAGAGGTCGATGTCAGTTAGGTTTTTTATATTATGCATAGTGCACGCCACTATGCATAATAACCCCATGCGATTGCATAACTTTTTATTTCATATCAATAAAACAGTCTTAAAAATATTATCACCTCGCTTTAAAAATTATAACCAACTGTTTTAAATGGAAAATATCAAACCCATTGCCGTTACTATCAAACCTATAGGCAGAATCAGAAAATACCGTTCCGGTGACGGTGCTATACTTGTTTTCGTTAATTCATGAGGACGCAGATACACACGACTTTATAGGTGTATCAGATCAAGAGGATATATGATTATGAGTACTGCAAAACTGGTTAAAACGAAAAATGCCCATCTGCTCTATACGCGTAACGACGTTCCGGATAGCGAAAAACAGGCGACCGTTGCGTTACTCAATCGTCAGGTTCTGCAGTTTATCGATCTGTCATTGATTACCAAACAGGCGCACTGGAACATGCGCGGCGCCAACTTTATCGCCGTTCATGAGATGCTCGACGGCTTTCGTACTGCGCTGACCGATCATCTTGACACCATGGCAGAACGTGCCGTACAGCTCGGCGGTATTGCGCTTGGCACCACTCAGGTGATCAATGCCCAGACCCCGCTGAAAAGCTATCCGCTGGATATCACCAGCGTGCAGGACCACCTGAAAGCGTTGGCGGAACGCTACGCCATCGTAGCTAATGACGTACGCAAAGCCATTAGCGAAGCAAAAGATGAAGATACCGCCGACATTTTCACCGCCGCGTCTCGCGATCTCGACAAATTCCTGTGGTTCATCGAAGCGAATATTGAATAACCTTAAGTAAAACCGGTCTCCTTCCCGTCGCCCGACGGGAAGGCTTTCGCACCAAAAAAGTGCACGATAACGGTTATAAACCCCGCCAAAGTAAATCAATTGTAATAATCACCTCACACAATCGTTAATAAAAGATTGTTTTCTCCCCTACGTTTGCGCTAAAAATCACCATACTTAACAACATCTTTTTCACGCACTACTTTGGTGCCCCTTAATGGTGCATATGGACATTTATCCTGCCGAAATTGTGCAACGCCAAAATCATTATTTGTTAATAAACAACGAATTGTAATGTTGGCACGATTTTTTCATATATCGATTGTTCTCGCAGGGGATCGCCCCGTGGATATAAAAGGAAATGCTATGAAGTCTATGTTTAAAGTTTCACTGGCTGCACTCACCCTGGCTTTTGCAGTTTCTTCTCATGCTGCAGACAAACAACTGGTTGTGGCAACGGACACGGCGTTCGTTCCGTTTGAATTCAAACAAGGCGACAAGTACGTCGGCTTTGATATCGATCTGTGGGCCGCGATTGCGAAAGAACTGAAGCTGGATTACACCCTGAAGCCAATGGACTTCAGCGGCATTATCCCAGCGCTGCAGACCAAAAATATCGACCTGGCGCTGGCAGGCATTACCATTACCGACGAACGTAAAAAAGCGGTCGACTTCTCCGATGGCTACTACAAAAGCGGCCTGCTGGTGATGGTTAAAGCCAACAACAACGACATTAAAAGCGTGAAAGATCTCGATGGCAAAGTGGTTGCTGTGAAGAGCGGTACCGGTTCTGTTGATTACGCGAAAGCCAACATCAAAACCAAAGACCTGCGTCAGTTCCCGAACATCGATAACGCGTACATGGAATTAGGCACCAACCGCGCTGACGCGGTACTGCACGATACGCCAAACATTCTCTACTTCATCAAAACTGCCGGTAACGGTCAGTTCAAAGCGGTAGGTGAATCTCTGGAAGCGCAGCAGTACGGTATTGCGTTCTCTAAAGGCAACGACGAGCTGCGCACCAAAGTTAACGGCGCGCTGAAAACGCTGCGCGAGAACGGCACCTACAACGAAATCTACAAAAAATGGTTCGGTACTGAACCTAAATAAACCTACCTGACTGATCAGGTTCTGTAACGCCCGGTGGCGCATGCGCTTACCGGGCCTACAATTTTAGTCAGCACGCGTTGACTCATTTTTTTATTTTCCACCACGGTATACAGGAATACATCATGCAGTTTGACTGGAGCGTCATCTGGCCAGCCATTCCAATTTTATTGGACGGCGCCAAAATGACTCTGTGGATTTCGATCCTTGGCCTGGCGGGCGGTATTATTATCGGTCTGCTGGCGGGGCTGGCCCGCACCTACGGCGGCTGGATTGCTAACCACATTGCCCTCGTATTCATTGAAGTGATCCGCGGTACGCCGATCGTCGTACAGGTGATGTATATCTACTTCGCCCTGCCGATGGCCTTCCCGGATATTCGCATCGACACCTTCACCGCTGCGGTGATCACCATCATGATCAACTCCGGTGCCTACATTGCCGAAATCACCCGTGGCTCGGTGCTGTCGATCCATAAAGGTTTCAGCGAAGCCGGTCTCGCGCTCGGTCTTTCCCGTCGCGAAACCATTCGTCACGTGATTATGCCGCTGGCCCTGCGCCGCATGCTGCCCGCACTCGGCAACCAGCTCATCATCAGTATCAAAGATACCTCGCTGTTTATCGTTATCGGTGCCGCAGAGCTGACCCGCAGCGGTCAGGAAATTATCGCCGGGAACTTCCGCGCGCTGGAAATCTGGACCGCTGTTGGCGTTATCTACCTCATTATCACGCAGGTACTCAACATCGTGCTCCGCGTTCTTGAAAGAAGGATGAAAATCCTGTGATTGAATTTAAAAATGTCTCTAAGCACTTTGGGCAAACCCAGGTGCTACATAACATCGATCTCAACGTCAAGCAGGGTGAAGTCGTGGTGATTATCGGGCCGTCGGGTTCCGGTAAATCGACGCTGCTGCGCTGCATCAACAAGCTGGAAGAGATAACCAGCGGTGAGCTGATCGTCGATGGTCTAAAGGTCAACGACCCGAAAGTGGACGAACGCCTGATCCGCCAGGAAGCGGGTATGGTGTTTCAGCAGTTCTATCTGTTCCCACACCTGACAGCGCTGGAGAACGTGATGTTTGGCCCAACCCGCGTGCGTGGTCTTAATAAAGCCGCTGCGGAGACGCTGGCCAAAGATCTGCTGGCGAAGGTCGGCCTTGCCGAGCGCGCTCATCACTACCCTTCTGAGCTTTCCGGCGGCCAGCAGCAGCGCGTAGCTATTGCCCGTGCGCTGGCGGTGAAACCGAAGATGATGCTGTTTGATGAGCCTACGTCGGCGCTTGACCCGGAACTGCGCCACGAGGTGCTGAAGGTCATGCAGGATCTGGCGGAAGAAGGCATGACGATGGTCATCGTGACCCACGAAATCGGTTTTGCCGAGAAAGTGGCGTCTCGCCTGATCTTTATTGATAAAGGCCGGATTGCCGAAGATGGCAACCCGCAGGAGCTGGTGAAGAACCCACCAAGCCAGCGTCTGCAAGAGTTCCTGCAGCACGTCTCCTGATGCTAACGCCGTTTATTCCCCCTTGGGATAAACGGCGTTTTTCTTAGCGTTTGCGCGCCAGGAAACGACGACGCTGTTCGTCATCCATAAACGACCAGGCGATAAAGCGACTCTGCTTCTGTCCCTGCGCCATCTCTTTTTTGACGACCTTCACCGCACCCACATCAGTCAACGCACGGTACAGCGGCGGCAGGTTTTCGCCTTTGGATACCAGCGACGTAAACCACATCACCTGACGAGCAAAACCTTTACTCTCCGCGATCATCTGTTTGATAAAGGCCACTTCCCCACCTTCACACCACAGCTCTTGCTGCTGGCCGCCAAAGTTCAGCGCATCGTCACGGTCCTGCCCCAGATTACGACGCTTACGCTCGCTGCCCGCACGTGCCGCAGCCGCCGAATCGTGGAACGGCGGGTTGCACAGGGTGGCATCGTACTGTTCATTTTTGTGGATAACGCCGTTGAACATCGCCGTCGTATCCTTCTGGCGACGCAGACGGATCATACGGTTCAGCGATGGGTTCGCGCTCAGGATAGCCTGCGCGCTGGCAAACGCCTCAGCGTGCGTTTCGCTGCCGGTGAAGCGCCAGCCGTATTCATGCGCGCCAATCAGCGGATAGATACAGTTCGCACCGACGCCGATATCCAGAATGTTGGCCCCTTTTACTACGTTACCGCTCTCATCGCTGAGCAGGTCGCCCAGGTGGTGGATATAATCCGCGCGCCCTGGTACCGGTGGGCAAAGAAAACCTTCCGGAATATCCCACTCTTTGACCGCATAGAAGTGCGCCAGCAGCGCTTTGTTCAGCGTCTTCACCGCCAGCGGATCAGCGAAGTTGATGGTCTGCTCGCCCGCCGGGCTAAGGGTAATAAAATCGCACAGTGCGGGAACGGCCTGGCACAGCGCCTCGAGATCGTAGCGACTATGATGACGGTTACGCGGGTGTAAACCCGGTTTTTGGGTACTCATGACTTTCTCCTGTCGTAATGCGGCGTAAGATACCCGTTGACGACGGTGCGGTAAATAAGGGAGTCTGGATTCCTGCTTCTAAATAACAGGTGCGCTATGTATTTTTATGAGCCTTCCCACGGACATGGGCTGCCTCACGACCCGCTCAACGCCATCGTCGGCCCGCGTCCTATCGGCTGGATTTCCTCCGTCGACCCGCAGGGGCGACGCAATCTTGCGCCCTACAGCTTTTTTAACTGCTTTAACTATCGCCCACCGATCATTGGTTTTGCCAGCAGCGGCTGGAAAGATAGCGTGCAGAATATTGTCGAAACCAAAGCATTCGTCTGGAATCTGACCACCCGCGATTTAGCCATCGCAATGAACGAAACCTCCGCCACGCTGCCACACGGCGAGGATGAGTTTACCCGCGCGGGGCTCACGGCCATAGACAGCCGGTTGGTGAAAGCGCCTCGCGTGGCTGAAAGCCCGGTTAACTTCGAGTGCCGCCTGTCGCAGTGCATTCAGCTCACCGGTGCGGACGGTATCGCCGTCGAAACCTGGCTGGTGCTCGGCGAGGTGGTCGGCATTCACATTGACGAATCGCTGCTGGAAAACGGTATCTACCAAACCGCCAAAGCGCAGCCGGTGCTCCGCGCCGGCGGTCCGTCGGCCTATTACACCATTGATGAGCGTCATCGGTTTGACTTAATCCGCCCGGATGCGCGTCAGGCCTGAATAATACCTTCCCGGGGCCGGCGTAAACGCTTCGCCCGGGGTACGCGCTAAAGTGTTACCTATGTTTCCGGTTTGCACCGTTATAGCGCCTTGCCTATCACACTTGCGACAACATAATCTTCAACGCTGTATAGCTCAAATCATCAGTTTTTCTTGTGCATGACAGCACGCAAATTTTAACGCCGAGCCACCCCGGGGTCGGCGTTGACGCCTCGTCCGGGCGACGAATCTGTAGCACGGACGAGCGCAGCGACTCCGGGAGCTCTCTCCAGATGTGTAATCCTTATGTATAAAAAATGAAGAAACTGTAAAGCAATGTATTTATTTTTAGCTCAATGAGTGATAAAAAGTTACGCGTTTTGATAATGCTTCTCACAATCATTATCAACATCATTTAAAAAAACATTAAGCAACCTGCAGTGGCAAAGGGGACATGGTGTGCCCGGTTGTCATCTTTAACATCGCTTTTAAAAATTATAAGACGCTCATTGATATGGATAAAAATCGCACTACCCCGTTCAGCAGCTTTGGCTCGCTCACCTTCTTTACCGGACTGTGCATTGGCCTGACGCCTGCTGCTCAGGCCGCGGACAGTAAAGAAAAAGGCCAGGGAGATACGCTGGTTGTTGAAGCGCAAGCCCCATCGCTGTATGCCCCAACAAAATCAGCCGACCCGAAATTCAGCCGCCCGATTGCCGACACCACGCGTACTGTGACGGTAATTTCCGAGCAGGTTCTTAAGGATCAGGGTGCTACCAACCTGACCGACGCGCTGAAAAACGTGCCGGGCGTGGGCGCATTCTTTGCGGGTGAAAACGGCAGTTCATCGACTGGCGATACCATCTATATGCGCGGTGCAGATACGTCGAACAGTATCTACATCGACGGCATTCGTGATATCGGCAGCGTGACGCGTGACACCTTCAACACTGAACAGGTAGAAGTGATTAAAGGCCCGTCTGGTTCAGACTACGGCCGCAGCGCGCCGACGGGCTCGATCAACATGATCAGCAAGCAGCCGCGCCTGGACTCTGGTATCGATGCTTCAGCAAGCGTAGGCAGCGCGTGGTATCGCCGCGGCACGCTGGATCTGAACGAAGCTATCGGCGACACCACCGCCGTGCGCTTAAACCTGATGGGGGAAAAGACCCACGACGCCGGGCGTGATAACGTGAAAAACGAGCGCTACGGCGTTGCCCCTTCCATTGCCTTTGGTCTCGGGACGCAAAACCGTCTGTACCTGAACTATCTGCACGTCACCCAGCACAACACGCCGGATGGCGGTGTACCAACCGTAGGTCTACCGGGCTACTCCGCGCCAAATGCAGCGACATCGGCGCTCAATAGCTCAGGCAAGGTGGATACGCACAACTTCTACGGCACCAACTCAGACTACGACGACTCCACTACCGATACGGTGACGATGCGTTTCGAGCATGATTTCAACGACACCACCACCATCCGTAACACCACCCGCTGGTCGCAGATTAAGCAGGACTATCTGATGACGGCAGTGATGGGCGGGGCAACTAACATCGGTCAACCAAACCCTAATGATGTCGGTACCTGGACCTGGACACGCAACGTCAACACCAAAGACGTGAGCAACAAGATCCTGACCAACCAGACCAACCTGACTTCGAAGTTCTACACCGGCGCTATCGGCCACGATATCAGCACCGGCGTCGAGTTTACCCACGAGCAGCAGACGAACTACGGCGTCTATCCGATGACCGCCCCGGTGGTGAATCTGTATAACCCGAACAGTAACGTCAACATCGGCAACCTGAGCCGTAGTGGCGCTAACGCTAACGGCCAGACCGATACCTTTGGGGTCTACGCGTTCGACACGCTGCAAATTACCCGTGATTTTGAGCTGAACGGCGGCATTCGCCTGGATAGCTATCACACCGAATATGACAGCGCCTCACTGTGTGGCGGTACGGGCCGTGGCGCGGTTGCCTGCCCAGCGGGCGTTGCCAAAAATACGCCGGTCACCACCGTCGATGCGACCAAATCGGGTAATCTGGTCAACTGGAAAACGGGGGCGCTGTATCACCTGACGCAAAACGGCAACGTCTACGTCAACTACGCCATCTCCCAGCAGCCTCCGGGCGGCAGCAACTTCGCGCTGGCCGCTGGCGGCACGGGCAACAGCGCCAACCGTACCGACTTTAAGCCGCAGAAAGCCAAAACCAGCGAGGCGGGCACCAAGTGGGAGCTGCTGGATAAACGCCTGCTGCTGTCGGCGGCACTGTTCCGTACCGATATTGAAAACGACGTTGAAGCCAACGACGACGGCACCTATTCGCAGTACGGCACCAAACGCGTAGAAGGCTATGAGATCTCCGTGGCTGGCAACATCACCCCGGAATGGCAGGTCATTGGCGGCTTTACGCAGCAGCGAGCGACCATCCAGCAGGGTGCTGATGTCGCGCAGGACGGCTCATCTTCACTGCCGTACACGCCGGAGCATGCATTCACCTTGTGGAGCCAGTATCAGGCAACCGATGCCATTTCCGTCGGTGCGGGTGCACGTTATATTGGTAGCATGCGCCGTGGTACTGATGGTGCCGTCGGCACACCAAACTCCACCGACAGCTACTGGGTTGCCGATGCTAAGATTGGCTACCGCGTGAACAGCACGCTCGACCTGCAGTTAAACGCCTACAACCTGTTTGATACCAACTATGTTGCCTCGATCAATAAGAGCGGCTATCGCTATCATCCGGGCGAGCCAAGAACCTTCGTGTTAACGGCTAACGTACACTTCTAAGTATCATCGTGGGGCGCAAGCCCCACTTTTTTAAGGAGAGATTCCCATGATGTACCGCATTCCTGGCGTATTGAACGCCGACGAGGTTCGCCTGCTTGTTGAAGAGCTGGACCAGGCGGAGTGGGTAGATGGTCGAGCGACCGTCGGCGCGCAAGGGGCGCAGGTTAAACAAAATCAGCAGGTCGACACCCGTAGCGAACGTTACGTCCGCCTGCAGGCGAAAGTGCTGGAGGCGGTGAATCGCCACTCGCTGTTCTTCGCCGCAGCGTTGCCCAGGACGATCTCCAGCCCGTTGTTCAACCGCTATCAGCAGCAGGAGACCTACGGTTTTCACGTCGATGGTGCGGTACGCCAGCATCCGCAAAGCGGCTGGATGCGCACCGACCTCTCCGCCACGCTATTTTTGTCAGACCCGGAGAGCTATGAGGGCGGCGAACTGACGATTAACGATACCTACGGCCAGCACGCGGTGAAGCTTCCGGCGGGCGATTTGGTGCTCTACCCTTCCAGCAGCCTGCACTGCGTCACGCCGGTGACGTCAGGCGTCCGCATTGCCTCCTTTATGTGGATTCAGTCAATGATTCGCGATGACAAACGCCGCGCCATGCTGTTTGAGCTTGATGGCAATATTCAGTCTTTAAAACGTCGCCATGGTGAGTCGGACGAGGCGCTTTCGCTGCTTAATCTCTACCATAACCTGCTGCGGGAATGGTCGGAAATTTAGCCCAAAACATTTCTCAAATTTTATGATGGAGATACACGGGGCTAGCGGATAATCCGGCTATCAGTGGCAATCAAAGGTAAACCGCTCCATCAAAAAACAAACTAATGACAAAAGTTTACATCTAATCAATTTATTGGAATATAATGCTAATTAAAGCCGATTAACCCAGCCCTGATGACAAATCTATACCTGCATATACAGAGCAATCGGTTATCTTTACGAGCATGCTTTTTGGCAAATAAAGTGACAAATTGTGCGCTAGATCGCGCTCTTACCGCTAGACATCCCGCAAATGCATTCATTTCATGAATATTTTATTAATAATCAATACATTAATAATTGTTCAAATTTTTTGAGCATGGACATCAATTCTCTTCGATTTATTCCGTCGAAAAAAAACGTGATACTTCTCACATCGACGGAAACAACGTCATCCGAACAACATCACCTGCGAGAGATTAATGATGAAAACGATTAAATATGCTGTTGCTGCTATTGCCCTTTCTACCCTGTCTTTCGGTGCTTTTGCTGCACAACCGGTTACTCAGGAACAAGCGCAGAAAATGAATGAAATTGGTGTGGTATCCGCTAACGGTGCAAGCACGCTGGATGGTCTGGAAGCAAAACTGGCGCAGAAAGCCGCTGACGCAGGCGCATCCGGTTACAGCATCACCTCGGCTAACACCAACAACAAAGTTAGCGGCACCGCGGTTATCTACAAATAACCAACCGATGTAATACCCCGTGAGCCTGACCTCTCGCGGGTGCTCCAACCCTCATTGAACTTGTTGATACCCTTATTTGCCCGGCCGCCACGCCGGGCTTTTTTTGCGTGGAATTTGGGGATGCTGTTTTCCCTAGGTCACTCCGGCTTAATACGACTGCGCGACTCGTGCCAGCCCTTCGTCCATACTCTGCACTTCCCCCGTCGCCAGCAGGCAGCACGCGAGCTGAATTTTCAGCGAATGCGGCACCGGCTCAACGCCCGCCACACAGCGTTCAATCCACTGAGCGGTGATTTCTGGATCCTTGCTCGACGGCAGCACCACTTCCGTCTCCAACTGCTCGCTCTGACGTTCATTGACCACTCGCGCCCCTTCAGCATCAATCAGGGTAATCTGTGGGCAACGCTGTGGGTTGGCGTACACCTCGCCTTCCGTCCCGTGCATCAGCAGGCTGCGCCCACCGATATCGGCAAAGAATTTCGCAACCTTCCCTACGTATTCGGGGTGCGACACGCTGGACAGACGCAGCGCGGCGCGCTCTTCAAACGGCGTGGCAAGCTTCGCCAGCGTATGGGCACTGTTGCGTACGCCAAGCTGCCAGCGGAAATTCAACTGTCGTTCCAGCGGCGGACACAGCGCGCCAACCGGAATATAAACCGGCTGATGGCCTTCAAGCTTCGCCTGCGCCTGACCAGCGTGGCGAGTAGGTTCAATGCCCATCAGGGCGAAAATGGTTTCCGTAATCACCCGAGTCGGGTCTTCACTCACGCCGTGCACCACCACCGGGAAGCCCAGCTTGTGCAGCAGCATCGCCAGCAACGGCGTCAGGTTGGCCTGTTTACGCGCGCCGTTATAGCTCGGAATGACGATAGGCATTGGCTTGCCTGCCGGCGGCGTTAAGCGCAGCGTCTTTTGCTGCATCGCGTCGTAGAAGCCGAGCATCTCCGCTTCGCCTTCGCCCTTAATACGCATGGAGAGCAAAATCGCACCCATTTCCAGGTCTGGCACGTCGCCATCCAGCATATGGCTATACAGGCCGCGTGCGGTGTCCTGGTCCAGGTCACGAGCGTGATTTTTCCCGCGCCCGATTTCTTTGATGATTTTGCGATAATCCATGTGCTGCTCCTTTTACATGCTCATTCGGCGGCTTCGTCCCGACGGCACAACGCTCGACCGGGCTACCGTTTTTTACGGCGCGGCGATTTGGGTTTCGCCGTGGGGGCTTTTTGCTTCACTTCCGGCACTTCCGGGCGTTCAATCGGGAAAACCGGTAACGCATTCAGTAAACGCTTACCGTAGTTTTTGGTCAACAACCGCTTATCGTAGATAACCACTTCGCCCCAGCAGCCGTGGCTACGGATAAGGCGCCCAACCTGTTGGATCAGGTTAAACGATGCGCTGGGCAGACTCTGCACTTCAAAAGGATAGCGGTTGAGGCTTTTCAGCCACTCCCCTTCAGTGATCACCACCGGGCTATCGATCGGCGGGAAGGCAATTTTGTGGATATGCACCTGGGTGAGCAGGTCACCTTTCAGATCCAGACCCTCGGCAAATGATTGCAGGCCAACCAGCACGCTACGCTCACCGTTCTCCACTCGCTTACGGTGCAGTTCCACCAGCCGATAGCGCGGCTGATCGCCTTGCACCAGCAGCATCAGCCGTAGGTCGGTGACGTACTCAAGGAAACGCTGCATCGCGCGCCCGCTGGCAAACAGCACCAGCATGCCGTGATGTTTTTTACTTTCAACCTGCTCGCGGAAGTAGGCCGCCATCTCAGCAATATGCTGCTCTTCGTTGTCGATAAGCGGCTCATACTGCATCTGCGGAATAACGATTTTTCCCTGTTCGACGTGGTTGAACGGCGAATCCAGCGCGACAAAGCGATCGCCCGCCTTCTCCTTCAGGCCGCTCATCTCCTGCAGACGGGAGAAGCTGTTCAGTGAACGCAACGTTGCCGAGGTGACCACAATGTGCGGCACACTGCGCCACAGCAGACGTTCTAGCTGATCGCTCACGCGAATGCCCACGCAGTGGAACCAGACGTGCATCTGCCCATCGCGCGCATCACGTGTCGCCCACTTGGTGACTGGCGCGCCCGATGCCTGAGAAAGTGAAGCCAGCCGCCATAGCTTGCTTTGGGATTCAAACATGCCCAGAGCGCGGTTCATTTGCAAAATAATGCGGTGCAGTCGCACGATATCGTGACTGCCGGTTTTTTCACTCAGATCGTTTAAGAACAGTTCGGCAAGCCCGCGCAGCATCTCGGTAAGCTTGGCCAGGCGCTGGCAAATCTCCATCACCTCATCGGGCAATTCGCCCATCGGGAAGCGGTGTTCGGCCTCCTGAGTGACCGGCAGATAGAGGTTCAGAATATTGTTTAGCGAGGCAATCAGTTCGTACAGCTCTTCGCAGTGGGCATTCAGCCGTTCCGGCAGCGCGAGCGGCGGTGTGGTTTTCGGGCGGAACTGTTCCATGCAGGTCGCCACCAGTTTGCTGAAGAGATCGAGCTGCAGCCGATACCACGGTGCGGTAATCTCCGCGCTCATCTCCAGCGCATCACGAGCAACATCAGGCAAATGGTGGCCTTCATCCAGCACCAGCAGCAGGTTTTTCGGCTCTGGCAGCACCGCTTCGCTCTCCATCGCGGCCATCACCAGCGCATGGTTGGCGACCACCACTTCCGCTTCCTGAATTTCTCGGCGAGCGACGAAGAACGGGCATTCGCGGTAGTAGTGGCAGTTGCGGTTCAGGCAGCTGGCTTTGTCGGTGCTCAGGCGACGCCACAGATCATCGTCAATGGCGATATCGGTGTGATCGCGCAGGCCGTCCCACTTATAGCCGTCAAGGTCACCCTTCAGCTTTGCGCAGCGCTTCTGCTCTTCCTGATTGTTTGGCGTGAGTTCGTCGTCGAGGAACGCCAGCAGGTCCTGCTGGTTCGGCTCGGTGCTGGCCAGCGCCGCCAGATTACGCGGGCAGACATAGCGCCCACGGCCAAAGGCCGCGGTAAAGCGCAGGTCGGGGATAATTTTGCGCAACAGCGGCAGGTCTTTACTGTAGATCTGATCCTGCAAGGCGACATTGGCGGTACTGACCACCAGCGTTTTTTGCTCTTCGCGGGCAATGGCAATACCGGGGATCAGATACGAGAGCGTTTTCCCGACGCCGGTCGGTGCTTCAATCGCCAGGTGTCGCCCTTCTTCTCCCGCCAGCGTTTTGGCGACGTCCGCAATCATCTGCCGCTGCGGCGCGCGGGGGATAAAGTCGGGGATCTGTTCCTGAAGCGCCTTATACCAGGCGGCGATTTGCGCTTTTAGCGCAGCGGTCAAAGCCATGAGAAAACCTGAGATACTGTATAAACAGCCACTATTGTGGCATTTTCTGTACGCCGCCGCAAAAAAGAAAGCCCGGCTTTCGGCCGGGCTCGCAATTTACTGCGCTGCTGCAGGTTTACGCGGACGGCGCGGTGGACGTGGCTTATCGCCTGCCGGCTTGCCCTCTGCGCTGCGCGGTTTGGCTTTCGGCGCACCGCCATCGCTACGACGCGGCGGCTGCTGGCTGCGACCTGCACCCTGGCCTTGGCCCTGACCGCGACCACGGCCACCGCCGTTGCCACCGTTACCGCCGCCACGCTGCTGGCGACCGTTCTGAATCGGCTCGGCTTTGATCGACGGATCGACGTCATAACCATCGAGGGCGATACGTGGGATCTCTTTCTTCAGCAGGCGTTCGATGTCACGCAGCAGTTTGAGTTCATCAACACACACCAGAGACAGCGCTTCACCAGTGGCCGCCGCACGGCCGGTACGGCCAATACGGTGCACGTAATCTTCCGGCACGTTCGGCAGCTCGTAGTTCACCACGTGCGGCAGTTCTTCGATATCCAGGCCACGCGCCGCGATGTCGGTTGCCACCAGCACGCGAATATCACCGGATTTAAAATCAGCCAGCGCACGCGTACGCGCCCCCTGCGATTTGTTGCCGTGGATTGCCGCGCTGCGGATGCCGTCTTTGTTCAGCTGCTCCGCCAGATGGTTCGCGCCGTGTTTAGTGCGGGTGAAGACCAGCACCTGCTGCCAGTTGCCCTGGCCAATCATCTGCGACAGCAGTTCACGCTTACGCTTTTTATCAACCATATGCACATGCTGCATCACCTGCTCGGAAGCGGTGTTGCGACGCGCCACTTCGATTTCCAGCGGGTTGGTCAGCAGCTTTTCAGCCAGTGATTTGATGTCGTCAGAGAAGGTCGCGGAGAACAGCAGGTTCTGACGCTTGGCAGGCAGTTTGGTCAGCACGCGGCGGATATCGTGGATAAAGCCCATATCCAGCATGCGGTCCGCTTCGTCCAGCACCAGAATTTCAATCTGGTCCAGTTTCACGGCGTTTTGATGTTCGAGGTCCAGCAGTCGACCTGGCGTTGCCACCAGAACGTCAACGCCGCCGCGCAGCTTCATCATCTGCGGGTTAATGCTCACGCCGCCAAAGACCACCAGCGAACGGATGTTCAGGTAGCGGCTGTACTCACGGACGTTTTCGCCAATCTGGGCGGCCAGCTCACGGGTTGGCGTGAGAATCAGCGCGCGCACCGGACGACGACCTTTAACGTGCGGCTCGCGGGAAACCAGCAGCTGCAGCAGCGGCAGCGTAAAGCCTGCGGTTTTACCGGTGCCGGTCTGCGCGCTAGCCATCAGGTCACGGCCCTGCAGTACAGCGGGAATCGCCTGCTGCTGAATAGGAGTGGGTTCCTGGTAGCCCTGCTCAGCAACGGCACGCAGAATATCGGGGTTCAGTCCGAGGGAATCAAAAGACATACATACTCCACACCCACCCCGACCGCACGCGGTGTAGTTTTCGAGGGGATAAAAAACGGGGGAATGACAAAAACCACAATGTCATGAAGGGGCGGAGTGTAGCAGTTTTTGTGATGCACCGCATAAATTATCCCCTCCGGGGGAGAAAACAAGATTATTCACCAGACTGGACAAGTTTAAAAACGCGGCATAATCTTAATCAATCGTTTGATTAATTTTGGTAGCGCCATGAGCACAACGCCAATCACCAGCAAAGGTGAGCAGGCCAAAAGCCAGCTGATAGCCGCGGGGCTCGCCCAGTTTGGCGAGTACGGGCTGCATGCCACCACCCGAGACATTGCCGCCCAGGCCGGGCAGAATATCGCGGCAATTACCTACTATTTTGGCTCAAAAGAAGATTTATACCAGGCCTGCGCGCAGTGGATTGCCGACTTTATTGGCGAAAATTTCCGCTCACATGCCGAAGCGGCAGAACAGCTCTTTGCCCAGCCTGAGCCGGACCGAGACGCCATGCGCGCGCTGATCCTCCGCGCCTGCCAGAACATGATCCTGCTGCTCACTCAGGACGATACCCTGAACCTCAGCAAGTTTATCTCCCGCGAGCAGCTTTCGCCGACCGCCGCCTACCAGCGGATCCACGATCAGGTCATCGCCCCGCTGCACGCGCACCTCACCCGGCTGATTGCCGCCTATACTGGCTGCGACGCCAACAGTACGCAGATGATCCTCCATACCCACGCGCTTCTCGGCGAAGTGCTGGCCTTTCGCCTGGGACGGGAAACCATCCTGATGCGTACCGGCTGGTCGCAGTTTGATGCTGACAAGGCCGAGCAGATTTTCCAGGTGGTGACCTGCCACATCGATTTGATTTTGCAAGGACTGACGCAAAGGAGCCTGAAGTCATGAAAAAACCGGTAGCGCTTATTCTGGTCGTGGTGGTCATCGTCGCCCTGATTGGCGGCGGAACATGGTGGTATCAGAGTCGGCAAAATAACGGCCTGACCCTGTACGGGAACGTCGATATCCGCACCGTTAATATGAGCTTCCGCGTCGGCGGCCGCCTGCAGTCGCTATCGGTTGACGAAGGGGATGCCATCAAACAGGGGCAGACATTAGGCGAACTGGATAAAGCACCGTTTGAAAACGCGCTGATGCAGGCAAAAGCCAACGTCGCCACCGCCCAGGCGCAGTACGACCTGATGATGGCGGGCTACCGGGCCGAAGAGATTGCGCAGGCGGCTGCAGCCGTCAAACAGGCGCAGGCCGCCTATGACTACGCGCAAAGCTTCTTGCAGCGTCAGCAGGGGCTGTGGAGCAAACGGCTGCTATCAGCAAACGATTTGGAAAACGCGAAATCCTCACGTGACCAGGCGCTGGCGACGCTGAAATCCGCGCAGGATAAACTGAGCCAGTACCGCGCCGGTAACCGTCCGCAGGAAATCGCCCAGGCCAAAGCCAATCTGGAACAGGCCCAGGCACAGCTGGCGCAATCCACGCTGGACTTACAGGATACCGTTCTTACCGCGCCTTCCGACGGTACGCTACTCACCCGCGCCGTGGAACCCGGCAGCATGCTCAGCGCAGGCAGTACGGTGTTGACACTCTCCCTGACCCGCCCGGTCTGGGTTCGCGCCTATGTCGATGAAAAAAATCTCAGCCAGGCGCAGCCGGGTCGCGAGATCTTACTCTATACCGACGGTCGGCCGGATAAACCGTATCACGGCAAAATTGGCTTTGTTTCGCCTACTGCAGAATTCACCCCGAAAACCGTTGAAACGCCGGACCTGCGAACCGACCTTGTCTACCGCCTGCGCATTATCGTGACCGATGCCGACGATAGCCTGCGTCAGGGGATGCCGGTCACCCTGCGCTTTAGCGATGAGTCGCGCCATGAGTGACCAACAGATTCAGCTGCACGGGCTGGTTAAACAGTTCGCCGGCATGAATAAACCGGCGGTAGCGAAGCTGGACTGCACGATTAACGCGGGCTATGTCACCGGGTTAGTCGGCCCGGACGGCGCAGGGAAAACCACGCTGATGCGCATGCTGGCGGGTTTATTGAAGCCTGACGACGGCAGCGCCGTGGTGCTGGGGCTTGACCCGATTCGTGACGATAGCGCACTGCACTCGGTGATGGGCTATATGCCGCAGAAGTTCGGCCTTTACGAAGACCTCACGGTGATGGAGAACCTCAACCTCTACGCCGACCTGCGCAGCGTCACCGGCGAGGCGCGCGAAAAAACCTTCGCTCGCCTGCTGGAGTTTACCGCGCTCGGGCCGTTTACCTCGCGGCTGGCCGGTAAGCTCTCCGGCGGTATGAAGCAGAAGCTGGGACTTGCCTGTACGCTGGTTGGCGAACCGAAGGTGCTGCTGCTCGACGAACCCGGCGTCGGCGTTGACCCCATCTCTCGCCGCGAGCTGTGGCAGATGGTGCACGAACTGGCGGGCGACGGAATGCTGATCCTCTGGAGCACCTCCTATCTCGATGAAGCCGAGCAGTGCCAGGATGTGCTGCTGATGAACGAAGGTGAGCTGCTCTATCAGGGCGAACCCACCGCCCTCACCCGCACCATGGCCGGGCGCAGCTTTTTAATGCATAGCCCAGTGGAGAATAACCGCCGACTGCTACAGCACGCGCTGAAGCAGGAGATGGTCAGCGACGGCATGATTCAGGGCCGCTCAGTAAGGGTTATCCTGAAGAAATCGGCAACGGCGGACGATCTCAAACGCGCACCGGGTATGCCGGAGCTGGAGATTGAAGAGACCATGCCACGCTTTGAAGATGCGTTTATCGATCTGCTGGGCGGTGCGGGCACCTCAGAGTCTCCGCTGGGGGCGATTCTGCACACCGTTCAGGGCACCGCGGATGAGACGGTGATCGAAGCCAGACAGCTTACTAAGAAATTCGGCGATTTCGCCGCCACCGACCACGTGAATTTTGCCGTCAAGCGCGGTGAGATTTTCGGCCTGCTCGGGCCAAACGGCGCGGGGAAATCCACCACCTTCAAGATGATGTGCGGCCTGTTGGTACCCACTTCCGGCAATGCGTTAGTGCTGGATATGGATCTAAAAACCGGTTCGGGCAAAGCGCGCCAGCATTTGGGCTATATGGCGCAGAAATTCTCCCTCTATGGCAACCTGACCGTAGAGCAGAACCTGCGCTTCTTCTCCGGCGTATATGGCCTGCGCGGTCGGGTGCAGAACGACAAAATTGAGCGCATGAGTGAAGCGTTTGGCCTGAAGGAAATCGCTCGCCACACCACCGACGCATTACCACTGGGCTTTAAGCAGCGTCTGGCGCTGGCCTGCTCGCTAATGCACGAACCGGATATTCTGTTCCTCGATGAGCCAACCTCGGGCGTTGACCCCATCACCCGCCGTGAGTTCTGGCTGCACATCAACAGCATGGTGGAAAAAGGGGTCACCGTGATGGTAACCACCCACTTTATGGATGAAGCGGAGTACTGCGACCGTATTGGCCTGGTCTATCGCGGCAAGTTGATTGCCAGCGGCACGCCGGATGATTTAAAAGCCAAAGCCGCCGATGAACAACAGCCTGACCCTACCATGGAGCAGGCGTTTATCACCCTCATCCACGACTGGGATAAGGAGCATGCCGATGAGCGCTAAAGGGCTATCGTGGCGGCGCGTGCGCGCGCTGTGCGTGAAGGAGACGCGACAGATCGTCCGCGATCCCAGCAGTTGGCTGATTGCGGTGGTGATCCCGCTGATGCTGCTGTTTATTTTTGGCTACGGCATCAACCTCGACTCCAGCAAGCTGCGGGTCGGCGTGCTGCTTGAACAGCAGAGCAAAGAGGCGCTGGACTTCACCCATACCCTCACCGGCTCGCCCTACATCGATGCCACCATCAGCGACAACCGCCAACAGCTGATTGAGATGATGCAGGCCGGGCGCATTCGCGGCCTGGTGGTGGTGCCGGTGGATTTTGATAAGAAAATGGCCCGCCCCGGCGACGATGCGCCGATTCAGGTGATCACTGACGGCAGCGAACCTAATACCGCTAACTTTGTGCAAGGCTACGTCGAAGGAATCTGGCAGCTGTGGCAGAAACAGCGCGCCGAGGACAGCGGACAAAGCTTCGAACCGCTTATCGACGTGCAGACCCGTTACTGGTTTAACCCGGCTGCCATCAGCCAGCACTTTATTATTCCGGGGGCGATAACCATCATTATGACGGTCATCGGCGCGATTCTGACATCGCTGGTAATTGCCCGCGAATGGGAACGCGGCACCATGGAAGCGCTGCTCTCCACCGAAGTGACCCGCGTCGAGCTGCTGCTGTGTAAGCTTATCCCCTACTACTTCCTCGGCATGCTAGCGATGCTGCTCTGTATGCTGGTGTCGGTGTTTGTACTCGGCGTGCCGTATCGCGGCTCGCTGGTGATTCTGTTTTTCATCACCAGCCTGTTTTTGCTCAGCACGCTGGGAATGGGGTTACTGATTTCGACCATCACCCGCAACCAGTTTAACGCCGCCCAGGTGGCGCTGAATGCTGCATTTCTGCCGTCGATTATGCTGTCCGGGTTTATTTTCCAGATAGACAGTATGCCAGCGGCGATTCGCGTGGTGACCTATATCATTCCGGCGCGTTATTTCGTCAGCACGCTGCAAAGCCTGTTTCTGGCGGGGAATATTCCGGTAGTGCTGATGGTCAATACGCTGTTTTTGATTGCCTCGGCGGTGATGTTTATTGGCCTGACGTGGATGAAAACTAAACGTCGGTTGGATTAATTTTTGTGCTCGCATTTTGCCCGGTGACGCTGCGCTTACCGGGCCTACGAGCCTTGTAGGTCGGGTAAGCGCAGCGCCACCCGACATGAGGACAGCACTATGTTTTACCGCTTATGGACGCTAATCCGCAAAGAGCTACAGTCGCTGCTGCGCGAGCCGCAGACGCGCGCCATTCTTATCATGCCAGTGCTTATTCAGGTGCTGCTGTTCCCCTTTGCCGCTACGCTAGAGGTGACCAACGCCACCATCGCTGTCTATAACGAAGATAACGGCAAACATTCGGTAGAGCTGACCCAGCGCTTCGCCCGCGCCAAAGCGTTTACCCACGTTCTGCTGCTGCAAAGCCCGCAGGAGATCCAGCCGACCATCGACACCCAGAAGGCGTTGCTGCTGGTGCGCTTCCCGGCCGATTTTTCCCGTAATCTCGATACTTTCCAGACCGCGCCGATGCAGCTACTGCTCGACGGGCGTAACTCAAACAGCGCCCAGATTGCCGCTAACTATCTCCAGCAGATCGTCAAAAACTATCAGCAAGAGCTGCTGGAGGGAAAAGCGAAACCCAATAACAGCGAGCTGGTGGTGCGTAACTGGTATAACCCTAATCTCGATTACAAATGGTTTGTGGTGCCGTCGCTGATCGCCATGATCACCACCATCGGCGTGATGATCGTCACCTCGCTATCGGTAGCGCGCGAACGTGAACAGGGTACGCTCGACCAGCTGCTGGTCTCCCCGCTCGCCACCTGGCAAATTTTCGTTGGTAAGGCGGTGCCTGCGCTGATTGTGGCGACCTTCCAGGCAAGCATCGTGCTGGCGGTCGGGATATGGGCCTATCAGATCCCCTTCGCCGGGTCGCTGGGGCTGTTCTACTTTACGATGGTGATTTACGGACTCTCGCTGGTGGGCTTCGGGCTGCTTATCTCGTCGCTGTGCTCAACGCAGCAGCAGGCGTTTATCGGCGTATTCGTCTTTATGATGCCAGCGATTCTGCTGTCAGGGTACGTATCGCCGGTGGAGAACATGCCGCTGTGGCTGCAGCATCTGACGTGGATAAACCCGATACGTCACTTTACCGATATCACCAAGCAGATCTATTTGAAGGATGCGAGTTTGTCGATTATCTGGGGGAGTTTGTGGCCGCTACTGTTTATAGCGGCCACGACGGGATCAGTGGCGTACGCGATGTTTCGCCGCAAGATCGCCTGAGGCTTTCTCTTTCACCAGCAGCGAGAACACGGCTGGGCCTGCGAGGATAGCGAGCCCGGCCAGCGCCAGCAGGTAGTTATTGTGCAACACGCGTGACAACAGCCAGACAACAATCATCGCCGCGCCGAAATACCAGGTGGTGGTTAACTCTTCGAGCACGTCGGCGAACGCGCGCCAGCGCTGCTCAGGGTGGCGCTGCAGCGCCAGCATCAATACGACGGTCACGGCATACAGCACGCAGAGCCCGAGGCCAACGCGTACCAGCGCGCCGCCCATCCAGCCCATCACCAGTGCGGCGACGACCAGTAAATGCAACATAATCTGCCAGCAACTCAGTCCTGTTGCGACACGAATTCGTTGTTGCCACTTCATGGCTTCTCTCCTGAAGAATTTTATTCGCTTATTCAGAGTACCCAAGTCTACGGAAAATTCCGTAATAGTGGTGTTTTTTGTGACGCTGTTGTCACTATTTTCGCCAACAGAGTGATGAATTGTGCCTAAACATTCATTTAACGAAGAGGAAAATGCAGGGGATTAGGTGAGATTCCCGGCGTCGCATCGCGACGCCGGGAAGGTATTTAGCGGCGGTTACCGAAAATACGCAGCAGCATCAGGAACAGGTTGATGAAGTCGAGATACAGCGTCAGCGCGCCAAGAATGGCGTATTTGCGCAGGTTCGACGAATCGCGAACATCAATCTGCTCGCCGATATTTTTCAGCTTCTGGGTGTCATAGGCGGTCAGGCCAACGAACACAATCACCCCGATGTAGGTAATCGCCCACATCAGCGCATCGCTTTTCAGCCAGAAGTTCACCAGTGACGCCAGTACGATACCAATCAGCGCCATAAACAGCATGTTGCCAAAGCCGCTCAGGTCACGCTTCGTGGTGTAGCCGTACAGGCTCATAATACCGAACATCCCGCCGGTCACCACGAAGGTGCTAGCGATGGACGAATAGGTATAGACGATGAAAATACTCGATAGCGTCAGCCCGGTGAGCGCTGAATAGAGCATAAACAGCGTGGTCGCCATGCCCGCGCTAAGACGCTGAACCATGCCCGAAAGCACGAACACCAACGCCAGTTGCGCGATGATCAGACCAAAGAAGGTAATTTTGCTGGAAAAAACAAACATCATCACCGCGGGAGTGTTAGCCGCATACCAGGCGATAAACGCCGTCAGCAGCAACCCGCAGGTCATCCAGCCGTATACCTGAGCCATATAGGTTTGCAGACCGCTACGCGCCTGCACAATTGAATCGGACCGAGGGAATCGTTCCATGACTTTCTCCTGAGTGTGAGTAGAACTTATTCTAAGCGTATCACATTCACGGCTTACCAGCGCTCGGCAGCGTGTTTATCGCTATCGCGGGCTTCGACCCAGCGCTCACCTTCCGGCGTGGCTTCACGCTTCCAGAACGGTGCTCGGGTTTTCAGGTAGTCCATGATAAATTCGCCAGCGTCAAACGCGCTGCTGCGGTGCGCGCTGGTCACCCCGACAAACACAATCTCCTCGCCAGGCCACATCTCACCAATTCGGTGGATGACCGTGACGCGGCCGAGTGGCCAGCGTTCGCGCGCGGCATCAACGATTTCCGCCAGCGCTTTTTCAGTCATGCCCGAATAGTGCTCCAGGGTCAGCGCTTTGACGCTATCGCCCAGATTGTGGTTACGCACCTTGCCGGTAAAGGTCACGACCGCGCCATCTTCATCACGCTCGGCAAGCCACGGGTACTCATCCCCAACGCTAAAGCGTTCGTGGCGGACGATAATTCGGGTCTCGCTCATTTCAACCTCCAGTTACCGGTGGGAAAAACGCCACTTCGTCACCGTCAGCAACCGGATGGTCGAAGCTCACCAGCGTCTGATTCACCGCCGCCAGCAGCTTGCCCTCTTCCAGCGCCAGAGACCAGCGCCCTTCCTGCGCCGCCAGATGCTGGCGTACCGCTTCAACCGTTGCAAACTCAGGCGTCAGCGCCAGCGAATCGGTGCCCACCAGCTCGCGGACCTGAGCAAAAAACAGCACATTAATCATAGGAATCCGCCTTGAAATCGCCCGATTTGCCGCCGCTTTTCGCCAGCAGACGAACCGGGCCAATGACCATATCTTTTTGCACCGCTTTGCACATGTCGTAAATCGTCAGCGCGGCGACCGAGGCGGCCGTCAGCGCTTCCATTTCGACGCCGGTTTTCCCGGTCAGGCGACAGAGCGATTCAATGCGCACGCGGTGATGTTCTGGTTCGGCCTGCAGGTTAACTTCAACCTTGCTCAGCATCAGCGGATGGCACAGCGGGATGAGATCCCAGGTGCGCTTGGCCGCCTGAATACCGGCAATGCGCGCCGTGGCGAACACGTCACCTTTGTGGTGGCTGCCTTCGATAATCATCGCCAGGGTTTCCGGCTGCATGGTAACAAACGCTTCAGCGCGCGCTTCGCGAACGGTTTCTGCCTTGGCGGAGACATCCACCATGTGGGCTTCACCCGCCGCGTTGATATGGGTCAGTTGCGACATCGTTTATTTCTTCAGATGAGGGTGGAAGTTACACGGACGCGTACGGGCATCCAGCTGCGGGGCAATAATGTTGTCCCACGCGGTACGACAGGCTTTGGTAGAGCCCGGCATCGCGAAAATCAGCGTCCGGTTGGCCATACCGGCGACGGCGCGGGACTGCAGCGTGGCGGTGCCAATCTCCTCAAAGGAGAGCATGCGGAACACTTCGCCGAAGCCTTCGATTTCGCGGTCAAACAGCGGCAGCAGCGCTTCCGGAGCCTGGTCGCCATCGGTCAGACCGGTACCGCCGGTAATTAGCACCACCTGTACGTCGTCGCGGGCAATCCAGGCGGAAACCTGAGCGCGAATCTGATAGCGGTTCTCTTTGACAATAGCCTTATCGACTATCTGGTGCCCGGCTTCCTGGGCGGAGTCGCGCAGGAAGTGGCCGGAGGTATCGTCCTCTTCGCCGCGGCGGTTGGAAATAGTAAGAATAGCAATGCGTGTCGGGATAAATTCAGCGCTCACCTGACTCATTTACGTGCTCCTTGATTTGGAATTATCCACCAATATAGGACAAATTCTGTGTAATTCCGGTATTGCCCTGATGCAGGAAGTGAGTCTGTTTTTTGTGGGTTAACGCTTCGGCGATGCGTGCTTCCAGCGCCTGCTGCTGGGCGTCATCCGCCAGCAGTTCACGCAGGTCAACGCCACCGTCGCCAAACAGGCACAGATGCAGCTTCCCAATGGACGATACGCGCAGACGGTTACAGCTAGCGCAGAAGTCTTTCTCATACGGCATAATTAAGCCGATTTCCCCTTCGTAGTCGGGATGACAGAAGACCTGCGCCGGGCCGTCGCTGCGTTGACGGATTTGATGGATCCAGCCGCGTTTGAGCAGTTCATCGCGCAGCACCATGCCAGAGATATGGTGCTTACGGAACAGCTCGCTGCTTTCGCCGGTTTCCATCAGTTCAATAAAGCGGAGTTGAATGCGGCGTGGTTTGATCCACGCCAGAAAGGTGTCGAGCTGGTGATGGTTGACATCGCGCATCAGCACGGTGTTGACCTTCACTTTTTCAAAGCCCGCGGTAAAGGCGGCATCGATGCCGTCCATAACCTGGCGGAATTTATCCTGGCCAGTGATGGCGTGAAACTGACGCGCGTCCAGACTGTCGACGCTGACGTTAATCGCGGTTAATCCCGCATCGCGCCAGCCCGCTACGTCGCGCGCCATACGATAACCGTTGGTGGTCACGGCAATCTGGCGGATAGCGGCATTCTCTCTCACAGCGGCGATGACGTCGGTAAAGTCACGACGCAGCGAGGGTTCCCCGCCGGTCAGACGGACTTTTTCCGTACCCAGCGCCGAAAAGGCGCGCGTCACCCGGCGAATTTCGTCCAGAGACAGAAATCCGTTATTGGTGACCCCATTAGGCTGGTAGCCGTTTGGCAGGCAGTAGGTGCAGCGAAAATTGCATACGTCGGTAATCGACAAACGCAGATAGTAGAAGCTGCGTGCATACGCATCAGTGAGTTGTGAAGCCATAGACACCTTTCCAAATACGGGAGGCGAGATCATTTCTTCCTTCGCCCTGGCAACAGCGTCGGCTGTTGCGGCCAAAGCGCCATATTTTTCAACTTAGGCGCAGAGGCTAGAGTGTGTTGTTCAACCTGCATGGCAGGATGACTGAACCATGTTATGCCGAATAGTAGCGCGAGAATAAAGGTTTCGCCATTTTCGCTTTCGCTATATAAACTTATACATAGCGGGCCTATCGTGCACTTTCCCTACAGAATACGTAAAAATCACGTTTTTGCATTGATATACGTCATTTTGCTGGGGGTGGAGCATCGTCTTTTAGAGGTAGTTAGGCTAATGTAAGCAGGTTTTTCAGACATAAGGAAGTTGTATGCGCAATCGCACTTTTGCCGATCTCGACCGCGTTGTG
The DNA here is from genome assembly GCF_036759945.1 of Kluyvera sp. CHPC 1.251. NCBI lineage: Bacteria > Pseudomonadati > Pseudomonadota > Gammaproteobacteria > Enterobacterales > Enterobacteriaceae > Kluyvera > Kluyvera sp. CHPC 1.251. The sequence goes on from NZ_JAPKIC010000004.1 coordinate 409,104, forward strand.
GCGCTCGGCGGCGGGCACGGACTTGGACGCGTGATGTCGTCTCTCTCCTCCCTTGGTTCTCGCCTGACCGGCATTGTCACCACCACCGATAACGGCGGCTCAACGGGGCGTATCCGTCGTTCGGAAGGCGGCATCGCCTGGGGTGATATGCGCAACTGCCTTAATCAATTAATCACCGAACCCAGCGTTGCTTCGACGATGTTTGAGTATCGTTTTGGCGGTAATGGTGAACTTTCCGGACATAACCTCGGAAATCTAATGTTAAAGGCGCTAGACCACCTGAGCGTACGGCCTTTAGAGGCTATCAATTTAATAAGAAATCTGCTGAAAGTTGAGGCTTCACTGATTCCCATGTCCGAGCAGCCGGTCGATTTAATGGCGATTGATAGCGAGGGGCATGAAATCTACGGCGAAGTGAATATCGATCAGCTTGCGTTACCGCCGCAGGAGCTGATGCTAACACCGTCGGTTTCCGCGACCCGCGAGGCGGTGCAGGCCATCGCCGAGGCGGATCTGATTCTGATTGGCCCCGGCAGTTTTTACACCAGCCTGCTGCCTATTCTGCTGCTGCCAGAGATTGCCCAGGCGCTGCGCCGCACCCCGGCGCAAATGGTTTACATTGAAAACCTCGGCCGGGAACACAGCCCTGCAGGCCACTTGACCCTCAGTGACCGCCTTGCGCTGCTGGAGCACTACATTGGTAAACCCGTTATCGATGCCGTGATTGCTGGCCCCAAAACGGACGTCAGCGGCGTAGAAGGGAAACTGGTGATTCAGCAACCGCTGGAAGCCAGCGACATTCCGTATCGTCACGATCGCCATCTGTTACGTGCTGCACTAGAAGAGGCGCTTCAGGCTTTTGGTCGCGTTTCCTTAAAATCTTAAGGTTGTCTTAAAAAACGTCAGGCAGCATAGCGAGCATCAATCTCTTTGGGTTCAACGCTATGCTTCGCCTGTTTCGCCATCGTCCTGCCGTCAGTCGACTGACCTACATCATCCTGTTTTCGCTGTACATCGCTCTGGCGCTGAACATCGTTTTCTATCGCCAGGCCTTTACGCTGCTGCCGGTCGATGGCCTGCACAACGCGCTGGTGTTCCTGTCCATGCCGGTAGTCGCCTTCGCGGTGATGGCTATTTTGCTGACCCTGTCTTCGGTGATTCGCTTAGAGAAAGTCGCCGCGACGCTGTTTATTTTGCTCAGCGCCAGCGCGCAGTATTTCATGATGAACTTCGGCATCATTGTCGACCGTTCGATGATTACCAATATTCTCGATACGACCCCTGCGGAAAGCTATGCTCTGCTCTCCGGGCAGATGATTATGGTATTTGCCTTTACCGCCCTGCTCTCTATTGCGCTAGCCTGGTGGATCAAAATTAAACCGGCAGCAAGCGTGTGGCGCGGCACAATAATGCGTGCGGGCACCGTTCTCGTATCGGCGCTGTTAATTCTTCTGGTCGCCGGCCTGTTCTATAAAGATTACGCGTCGCTGTTCCGCAATAATAAAGAGCTGGTGAAATCGCTTAACCCGTCTAACAGCATTGTGGCCATGAACTCCTGGTATTTTCACCATGAAATGGATAACTTGCCGCTGGTGAAAATTGGCGAAGATGCCAAACAAAAAGCGGTGATGAAAAACGGCCCACGTAAAAATCTGACGATATTAATCGTCGGCGAAACGTCACGCGCCGCTAACTTCTCACTGGGCGGTTACGAACGTGAAACCAACCCATTGCTGGCAAAAGATAACGTCGTCTATTTCCCGAAAACAGCCTCCTGCGGGACGGCCACAGCGGTCTCGGTTCCGTGCATGTTCTCTAATATGCCGCGCACCGGTTATGACGAGTCGTTAGCGCACCACCAGGAAGGGCTGCTGGATATTATTCAGCGGGCAGGGATTCAGGTGCAGTGGAACGATAACGATGGCGGCTGTAAAGGCGCCTGCGACCGCGTGCCGCACCAGGATGTCACCGCGCTGAACCTGCCAGGGCAGTGCATCAACGGCGAATGCTACGATGACGTGTTGTTCCACGACCTGGAGAAAACCATTGATAGTATGCAGGGTGACGGCGTCATCGTGCTGCACACCATCGGCAGCCACGGCCCGACCTATTACAACCGTTATCCGCCGGAATTCCGCCGTTTCACGCCAACCTGTGATACCAGCGAGATCCAGTCCTGTACTCAGGAGCAGTTGAAAAATAGCTACGACAATACGATTTTGTACGTCGACCATATTGTCGATAAAGCGATAAAACTGCTGCAATCAAAACAGGATAAATTCACCACCAGCCTGGTTTACCTTTCCGACCACGGTGAATCTCTGGGTGAAAATGGCGTTTATTTACACGGACTGCCTTATTCCATTGCTCCGGAAACGCAAAAACATGTACCCATGCTGTTATGGTTATCTGATGATTATCAGAAGCGCTATGGCGTTAATTACGCCTGCCTGCAGCAAAAGGCCAAAGAAAATGACTACTCGCAGGATAATCTGTTCTCTACAATGCTGGGATTAACGGGCGTAGAGACTCAGGAATATCGCGCAGCGGATGATATATTAGCCACCTGTAAATAGAGGCCAGTAGATGAAAATATTAGTCGTGGAAGATGACACCCTATTATTGCAGGGGCTGATTCTGGCAATGCAGAGCGAAGGCTACGCCTGTGATGGTGTAGAAACCGCACAGCAGGCGGCGCTTAGCCTGGCTAACGGACATTACAGCCTGGTAGTACTGGATTTAGGTCTGCCAGACGAAGACGGCCTGCACTTCTTAAACCGTATGCGTCAGGAAAAAATGAGCGTGCCGGTGCTGATTCTGACCGCCCGCGATACGCTGGAAGATCGCGTGATGGGGCTGGATACCGGCGCCGATGACTATCTGGTGAAGCCATTCGCGCTGGAAGAGTTGAATGCCCGCATTCGCGCCCTGCTGCGACGTAACCTGAACCAGGGCGATAACGAAATTACGGTCGAGAATCTGCGTCTTAACGTCACCCGCCGTCAGGTCTGGCTTGATGAAGAGTTGCTGGAGCTGACGCCGAAAGAGTACGCTCTGCTTTCACGTCTGATGCTGAAAGCGGGCAGCCCGGTGCACCGCGAGATCCTCTACAACGATATCTACAACTGGGATAACGAACCGGCGACCAATACGCTGGAAGTGCATATCCATAATCTGCGTGACAAGGTGGGTAAAGCGCGGATTCGCACCGTACGCGGGTTTGGCTACCAGTTGGTTAACGCGATAAGCAAAGCGGAGTAAGGCATGGCGCTATTTTCCATCCGCAAGTGGCCAATGCGGCATCAGCTGTTGCTCACCATCGGCGTGATTCTGGTGGTGTGTCAGCTCATTAGCGTGTTCTGGCTCTGGCATGAGAGCAAAGAGCAGATTGAGCTGGAAGTGGCAATGCTGATGCATAACCACAACAACGCCAAGCACATCCGCCACGAGGTGCGTGAAGCGATTGCCAGCCTGCTGGTACCCAGCATGCTGATTATTGGCCTTGCGCTCTTCCTCTGCCTGCAGGCGGTAAAGCGGATCACCCGCCCTCTGGCCGACCTGCAACAAGAGCTGGATTCACGGACGCCGGGAAATTTGCAGCCAATCTTTCTTCAACAGACCACCGTCGAAGTCGAGGCGGTGACCAACGCTATCAACCAGCTTGTTGATAATCTGACGCAGACGCTTAACCGAGAGCGCCTGTTTACCGCCGACGTCGCCCACGAACTACGTACGCCGCTGGCGGGATTAAAGCTGCACCTTGAACTGCTGGAGAAAACTCAGAAGCTCAACCTGTCCCCGTTAGTACAGCGCCTGGACCAGATGACCGATAGCGTGGCGCAACTACTGCTGCTTGCCCGCGTCGGACAGTCATTCTCCGCAGGGAGCTATCAGCAGGTGAATCTGTTGAGCGACGTGATTGAGCCACTGAAGGGCGAGCTGGAAACGATGCTGGAAACGCGCGCGCAAACGCTGGTGATTGCCGAGCCAACGCCGACGGTCACCGTTCCCGGCGACGCTACGCTGCTGCGCCTGCTGCTGCGCAATCTGGTTGAGAATGCCCATCGTTATAGTCCAAAAACGTCAGCGATTACGCTATCGCTAGTGCAGGGTACGCGGCCGATGCTGGTCGTGGAAGATGAAGGCCCAGGGATTGATGAGTCGAAGGTGGGCGAGCTGAGCCAGGCGTTTGTGCGTATGGACAGCCGGTATGGCGGTATTGGTCTGGGGTTGAGTATCGTTACGCGCATCGCTCAACTGCATGAGACGGCGTTCTTTTTACAAAACCGCGACACCGAAACCGGGACGCGGGCATGGGTAGAGTTTCAACCGACGAAGCGCTAAGGCGCTTCAGAAAGTGAGCATCCAGTGGCAAACAAAGCCGGCAACGATGGCAACAGAGACAAGCACGGTGAACAGCTGCTGGACATTCAGATTAGACATAACACTACCCTCAATGATTTTACGGATAGTATCAGCAGATTATATTAAGTGAACCTTAAGACGTGTGCCTGACGCGTGATGGCTGCCGCAATTAAGAGAAATAGTGCCCGTTGAGCGTTCGTGCGTCCCCGGGGTCGGCGTAAACGCCTCGCCGGGGCGGCAACCACTCAGGACGTGGCGATAAACAGCTCGCGCAGCTGATGCAGCCGGTCGCGAATCTCCGCTGCTTCTTCGAACTCCAGGTTCTGCGCGTGTTTGAGCATCTGCGCTTCCAGCGACGTAATCTGCTGCTGGAGCGCTTTTGGCGTCAGTGCCTGAACATCCGGCTCGACGATGGTGACCGTGTTTTTCGACTTCCCGCGACCTTTGGCCCTGGTTTTCGCCAGCCCCTCGCCCATCGCCAGAATATCGACAACGTCTTTCACCAGCCCCTGTGGCACGATGCCGTGCTCTTCGTTATAGCGCTGCTGTTTCTCGCGACGGCGCTCGGTTTCACCAATCGCTTTCGCCATCGACGGGGTAATTTTGTCCCCGTAGAGAATCGCTTTACCGTTGATGTTACGCGCCGCGCGACCGATGGTCTGAATCAGCGAGCGCTCGGAACGCAGGAAGCCTTCTTTATCGGCGTCCAGAATCGCCACCAGTGAGACTTCCGGCATATCGAGGCCTTCACGCAGCAGGTTGATCCCCACCAGCACGTCAAACTCGCCCAGACGCAGGTCACGGATGATCTCCATACGCTCCACGGTATCGATATCAGAGTGCAGATAGCGCACCCGCTCACCGTGCTCTTCCAGATATTCCGTCAGATCTTCCGCCATACGTTTGGTCAGCGTGGTCACCAGCACACGCTCGTTAATCACCGAACGTTTACGAATTTCCGACAGCAGGTCGTCTACCTGCGTGCCGACCGGACGCACTTCAATTAGCGGATCAAGCAGCCCGGTTGGACGCACCACCTGATCAATCACATCGCCGCCGGATTTTTCCAGCTCATAGTTGCCCGGCGTCGCCGACACGTAGATAGTCTGCGGCGCCAGCGCTTCAAATTCTTCAAACTTCAACGGACGGTTGTCGAGCGCGGACGGCAGGCGGAAGCCGTACTCCACCAGCGTCTCTTTACGCGCGCGGTCGCCGCGGTACATGCCGCCAATCTGGGGAATGGTGACGTGGGATTCGTCGATCACCAACAGGCCGTCTGCCGGCAGGTAGTCAAACAGCGTCGGAGGCGGCTCGCCTGGCCCGCGCCCGGAGAGGAAGCGCGAGTAGTTTTCAATGCCGGAGCAGTAGCCCAGTTCGTTCATCATTTCGAGGTCAAACTGGGTACGCTGGCTCAGGCGCTGCTCTTCCAGCAGTTTGTTATTCGCCAGCAGCACCTTGCGGCGGTCTGCCAGCTCCACTTTGATCTCTTCCATCGCCTGCACGATACGCTCGCGCGGCGTCACGTAGTGCGATTTCGGGTAGATGGTAAAGCGCTGAATGGTCGAATCAACGTGGCCGGTCAGCGGGTCAAACAGCGAGAGGCGTTCCACCTCTTCGTCAAACAGCTCAACGCGCAGTGCCAGATCGTCAGATTCGGCCGGGAAGATGTCGATAACCTCGCCACGCACGCGGAAAGTCGCGCGCTGGAACGCCTGATCGTTACGGGTGTACTGCAATTCGGCCAGGCGGCGCAGAATGGAGCGCTGATCGATAATCATGCCCACCGTCAGGTGCAGCATCATTTTGAGGTACAGGTCAGGGTCGCCCAGACCGTAGATAGCGGACACCGAGGCTACCACCACCACGTCGCGGCGTTCGAGCAGCGCTTTGGTCGCGGACAAACGCATCTGTTCGATATGTTCGTTCACCGAGGCATCTTTTTCGATAAAGGTATCCGAGCTTGGGACGTACGCTTCCGGCTGGTAGTAATCGTAGTAGGAGACGAAGTACTCCACCGCGTTTTCCGGGAAGAACGCTTTCATTTCGCCGTACAGCTGAGCGGCCAGCGTTTTGTTCGGCGCCAGCACCATCGTCGGGCGCTGCAGATCAGCGATGACGTTGGCGACGGTAAAGGTTTTCCCCGACCCGGTCACGCCCAGAAGCGTCTGGTGCGCCAGGCCGTCTTCCAGCCCCTCTTTCAGGCGTGAAATGGCAGCAGGCTGGTCGCCTGAAGGACTAAACGCAGAATGCAATTTGAAGGGTTTACTCATGGACAACGCTACCTGATGACGAATGGGCCGGGCTGGAGATTAATTCTACTCGTCGCCTGCCGAATTGCCAATAAAAAATACTGGATATAAAAACAGTAATCACATACTGTATTTCATGTTCCCGGGGCAACGACAAGCAAGAGCGGCTGAAATTTATCCTCTGACAAGATAAAACACCAGCCTGATAAGGTTATCCCCAGAATTTTTTCTCTTTTAACATTTGTCAATATAGGTCATGAAAGTTTTATGGCAATCCGCAGCACTTTTTATTACGCCATTGCTTTTATTTATCTTGTTGAAATTTATAGAAAACATCGAAAAGCCGCGTTTCGCATCAATTCAGGCGCAGGCCGCATGCTCTCTCGTTTACCGCAGGTTTTCTAACTCTAATACACAGGGTTATCCACAGGAATAGTGGATAACTGCCGCTAGGCCCTATCCCCCGGCACCCGGCGATTTGCGCAACGGCGTGTCAACGAGAAAGCAAAAAAATATTTTATCCCCGATTTTGATATTTATCAGCGAAAAAGCACGCCCATTTTGTCCATCAACATGGGCGATTTCCTTACGTTATCTGCGGGTTAGCGCTTACGAATGAAGATGGGAAAGGCGTGCCAGAAAAACGACTTACAGGGCGCTCAGGTCAAGGTATTGCCCAAGCGGTTGGGATTCAACCTCATCGCCAAGCCACGGGATCTCACCGAGCAACGGCGCGGGAAGCATTCGCTGGAGCGTGCTGAGGTATTCTGCGTGGCGACGCCCCGGCGGCGTCACATCGTTGGCAATCCAGCCCGCCAGCCGTAGCCCTGCCTGCTGTACCGCCTGCGCGGTCAGCACCGCATGGTTGATGCAGCCAAGCTTCACGCCCACCACCAGGATAACCGGCAGCTGTTCCGTTTTCACCCAATCTGCCAGGGTCAGCGTCGGGGAGAGTGGCGTAAACCAGCCACCGGCCCCTTCCACCAGCACCCAGTCAGCTTCAGCCTCCAGCGCACGCAGCCCGGCAGAGAGCACGCTGGCCTCGATAGGCCGCTGTTCATCGGCGCTGACGATATGTGGAGAGGTCGGCTCGGCAAAGGTATACGGGTTCACCTGCTCATAGCGTAACGGCAGCACGCTGTTGCGTTGCAGCGCCAGGGCGTCACTGTTGCGCAAACCGTCGGCGGTCATTTCACTGCCGGAAGCCACCGGCTTGTACCCCGCCGTGCGCCGCCCAAGCAAACCTGCAGCCTGAAGCAGCGCGGTGCTGGCAACGGTTTTTCCGACTTCGGTATCGGTGCCGGTTACATAAAAGCGTTCAGTCACGCGAGATCACTCCTGTAAAAAGATGATAAGTCAGCGGGAATTCTCCCGCCTGAGACGGCCAGGCCAGCTGAAGCTGCTGTAGCCTACTGCGCGTCAGCGGCTGCTGGCTGCGCCCCTCATGAAGATGCGTCGCGCCAATGCCTTTCAGGGAACGCATGGCGCTCAGCGCATCGGGGAAGGTCAGCGTGATGGAGGTAGAAACACAGCGGCAGTCATAGCCCGCCATCGCTTCCTGTAGCGTCGTTTCGGGCAGAAAACGGTTGGCGTGCGGACGCTGGTCAACGGCGCGCCAGGCTTGATTCAGCTCCGGTAACGAACCTGCCGTCAATGTGGTAAAGGCCAGCGTGCCCCCGGGGCTAAGCTGGCGATACAGCCCCGCCAATGCCACGTGGAGATCGCTGCACCACTGAATAGCCAGATTGCTCCACACCAGATCAAAGCCACCTTCCGGCAGTGGAATAGCTTCGATATCGGCCTGGAGATAGCGGTCTGCTACCTGCTGACGCTGCGCCTGCTCAAGCATCTCCGCTGAGAGATCCAGCGCCGTCACGTGGCAGCCTTTGTCGCGCCAGTAGCGACTGTAGCTACCCGGCCCACAGCCCGCGTCCAGCACCCGCTCGAATACCCGCAACGGCAGCTGGGACAGCAGCTGTCGTGCGCTCAGGCGCTGTAACTCATCATGCTGATGGTAGTGCGCTGCCGCGCGGCCAAACGCCGCCGCCACCGCCTGTTTATTGACGGTCGCCATGCAGCACCTCCAGTAGTCTGTCGATATCCTGCGCCTCATGCGCCGCGGTCAACGTTAAGCGCAAACGCGCCGTTCCGGCGGGTACCGTCGGCGGGCGAATCGCCGTCACCCAACAGCCCTGCTCCCGCAGTTGCTCAGCCAGGTTGAGGGTGTGCTGGTTATCGCCGATGACGAGCGGCTGAATCGCGCTTTGCGAATCGGTTAAGGTATAGGCCAGCCCCTGTGCACCATGACGGAACGCGGCAACGTGCTGCGCCAGCTTTTCGCGTCGCTGCTGGCCGTCATCGCTCTGAATCACCGCCAGCGCCGCCTGTAGCGCAACCGCCTGGGCGGGCGGCATGGCGGTGCTGTAAATCAGATGTCGGGCGAACTGCACAAAGTAATCCGCCACGTCATGGCTGCACAGCACCGCCGCACCGCTCAGGCCAAACGCTTTGCCAAAGGTCACCACCAGCAGCTCAGGATGAACGCCCTGCTGCTGGCAGCTTCCTCGCCCGTGTGTGCCGTTGATGCCAATGCCGTGCGCATCATCGACCATCAGCCAGGCATTAGCGTCGCGCGCGGCCACAGCGATATCCGCCAGCGGCGCGCTGTCGCCATCCATGCTGAACACCCCTTCCGTCACCACGAGCTGCTGACCGTCGATGGGGGCTGCCAGCAGCCTGGAGAGGTGCTGGCTGTCGTTATGCTGAAAACGCCGCAGCTGCGCCGGGCTTAGCGTGGCGGCTTCAAGCAACGACGCGTGGCTGAGACGATCGGCCACGATCCGGTCTTCGCGCCCGGCCAGTGCGGCGATCGTCGCCTGATTAGCGGCAAAACCGGAGATAAACAGCAGCGCGCGGTCATAGCCCAGCCAGTCGGCCAGCTGCTCTTCAAGACGCAGGTGCGCGTAGTGGTAGCCGGTCACATGACCGGACCCACCGCTGCCCACGCCGTACTGCTCCGCCCCTTGCTGCCAGGCGTGGATCACCTGCGGATGCTGGCTCAGGCCAAGATAGTCATTGCTGGAAAAGTTGCAGTAACGACGCTCACCGCGCACCAGCCAGCGACCCACTCCTTGTTCCAGCGGATGACGAGAGCGGAAGGCCTGAGCCTCCCGACGTTCGCTTAATGCCTGTTCAATGCGTTGCTGCCAGCTCATACCGCCGCCGCGTTGTAATAATCCTCGGTGTCCGGCGTCATCAGTACCTGCTCCAGACGCTGTTGCTGTTCGTTATCACCCGCCGTAACCGTGGTCTGCTGCGGATTAAGACCCAGTTTGCGGAACAACTGCAGGTCTTTGTCCTCTTCCGGGTTCGGCGTCGTCAGCAGTTTGCAGCCGTAGAAAATGGAGTTCGCGCCCGCCATAAAGCACATTGCCTGAGTCTGCTCGTTCATCTGCTCGCGGCCTGCGGAGAGACGGACGTGGGAGGTTGGCATCATGATGCGCGCCACGGCAATGGTGCGAATAAAATCAAAGGCATCGACATCGTCGTTATCCGCCAGCGGCGTACCCTTCACCTTTACCAGCATGTTAATCGGCACGCTCTCCGGCGGCGTTGGCAGGTTAGCGAGCTGCAGCAACAGCCCGGCGCGGTCGGTGACGGTTTCACCGAGGCCTACAATGCCGCCGGAGCAGACTTTAATCCCGGCATCACGCACTTTATCCAGCGTGTCCAGGCGCTCCTGGTAGCTGCGGGTGGTGATGATATTGCCGTAGAATTCCGGCGAGGTATCGAGGTTGTGGTTGTAGTAATCCAGCCCCGCCGTCGCCAGACGACTCGCCTGGCTATCGGACAGCGTGCCCAGCGTCATACAGGCTTCCAGCCCCATCTCTTTCACGCCCTGAACCATCTGTTCCAGGTACGGCATATCGCGGTCGTTCGGGTTTTTCCATGCCGCGCCCATGCAGAAACGGGTCGAGCCCGCCAGCTTGGCTTTACGCGCCGAGTCCAGCACCTGCTCGACTTCCATCAGGCGTTCGGTTTCCAGCCCGGTTTTGTAACGCGAGCTCTGCGGACAGTATTTGCAGTCTTCCGGACAGGCGCCAGTTTTGATCGACAGCAGCGTACTCACCTGTACCTGTCGAGGGTCGAAATGCTGGCGGTGAACCTGCTGAGCTTCAAACAGTAAATCCAGCAGCGGTTTATCGAAAAGAGCGGTGACCTGCGACATTGTCCAGCGTAAAGGGTTAGCCATTGGCTTCTCCGGGGTTTTGTTAATTTTCGGTTCGGTTTATACTCGTAAACCTAAAACTTTTCAAAATGGTTTACAAGTCGATTATGACAACGGACGATCTTGCCTTCGATAGCCGCCATATCTGGCATCCCTATACCTCAATGACTAAACCACTGCCGGTCTACCCGGTGGTTTCCGCCGAGGGCTGCGAGCTACACCTCGCCAGCGGCGAGCATCTGGTGGACGGCATGTCCTCGTGGTGGGCAGCCATTCACGGCTACAACCACCCGCGCCTGAACGCGGCGATGAAGACGCAAGTTGACCTGATGTCGCACGTGATGTTTGGCGGGATCACCCACCCTTCCGCCGTGGCGTTGTGCCGTAAACTGGTGGCGATGACCCCGGAGCCGCTGGAGTGCGTGTTCCTTGCCGACTCGGGTTCGGTAGCGGTGGAAGTGGCGATGAAAATGGCCCTGCAGTACTGGCAGGCCAAAGGCGAATCACGCCAGCGTTTCCTGACTTTCCGTAACGGCTATCACGGCGATACCTTTGGCGCGATGTCGGTGTGTGACCCGGATAACTCCATGCACAGTCTGTGGAAGGGTTATCTGCCGGAGAACCTCTTCGCACCCGCACCGCATAGCCGCTTTGACGGGGAGTTTGACGAGTACGATATGGTGGCCTTTGCCCGCCTGATGGCCGCGCATCGTCACGAAATTGCTGCCGTTATTCTTGAGCCTGTGGTTCAGGGCGCGGGCGGTATGCGGATGTATCATCCGGAGTGGCTCAAACGCATCCGTAAGATGTGCGATCGCGAGGGGATCCTGCTGATTGCCGATGAAATTGCCACCGGCTTTGGCCGTACCGGCAAGCTCTTTGCCTGCGATCATGCGGGCATCAGCGCCGATATTTTGTGCCTTGGCAAGGCGTTGACCGGCGGCACCATGACCCTCTCCGCCACCATCACCACCCGTGAGGTTGCCGAGACCATCAGCAACGGCGAAGCGGGCTGCTTTATGCACGGCCCGACCTTTATGGGTAACCCGCTGGCCTGCGCCGTCGCGACAGAAAGCCTGGCGCTGCTGGAAAGCGGCGAGTGGCAAACGCAGGTGGCGGCGATTGAACGTCAACTCAAGCGCGAACTCGCTCCGGCCGCCGACGCGCCGCTGGTCGCCGATGTCCGCGTGCTGGGGGCCATTGGCGTCGTCGAGACGCGCTATCCGGTGAACCCGGCGCTGCTCCAGCGTTTCTTCGTTGAACAAGGGGTGTGGATTCGTCCGTTTGGCCGCCTGATTTATCTGATGCCACCGTACCCGATTACGCCACAGCAGCTGACGCGCCTGACGCGGGCGGTGTGTCTCGCGGTCGAGCAGGAAACATTTTTTATCCAATAAGCTGCGGTAATCTCCCCACGTTACCGCTACACTCCTTTGTTAATCAGTTGATTAACAAAGGAGGCAGTTGATGAAATTAGTCAGCCACGACCTGCGTGACGGTGAAAAGCTCCCTCATCGCCAGGTGTTCAACGGCATGGGCTACGATGGCGAAAACCTTTCTCCCCATCTGGCCTGGGATGACGTTCCTGCGGGCACCAAAAGCTTTGTCGTAACCTGCTACGACCCGGATGCCCCAACCGGCTCCGGCTGGTGGCACTGGATCGTTGCCAATATTCCAGCCGATACCCGTGAACTGCCAACCGGTGCAGGTTCAGGCTTGGTCGGGTTACCGGCTGGCGCCCTGCAAACTCGTACTGACTTTGGTAAAGCGGGCTACGGCGGCGCGGCACCGCCGAAAGGCGAAACCCACCGTTATATCTTCACCGTCCATGCGATGGACGTTGAGAGCATTGAGGTTGATGAAGGCGCCAGCGGCGCGATGGTCGGCTTCAACGTGCACTTCCATAGCCTCGGCAGCGCATCCATCACCGCCCTGTTCAGCTAGTTGCACCCTATTCCGTTCACGCCCTGCCGGGGAAACCTCGCAGGGCTTTTTTGTAGCTGATGGCGAAGCGCTGTAATTTTCTAACGTAAATGCCAATGCGTGGCAGGAAAGCACAGGAGTGTGAGGGGAATGTAAATTTATCTTGTGAATTTGATCACAATTTAAAAACAAACACGCCAATAAGAAAGGTGACTTAAATCACAAAAAAGAGGGCAGGAATGGACAGATTTTCGCTTTGTAGCCAACTTACAGCCACTTTATGTGACAACGATCACCAAAATTGACCTGTTAATGGGGTGATGAGAGTGATCAAGATCACAAACACCCCTCGGGGTACGCGAGACGAAAACGCCGTGATAGAGTCGATTTTGCATACTGAACGACTGGATGGTTTTTGGCGAAACCATCACAACTATGACGACGCGCAGCATCTAAGACGCGCACCACGAGGGGTGTTTTTATGTTATCACCAGATATCAAGGTCAAGGTACAGAATTTTGGCCGCTTCCTCAGCAATATGGTGATGCCCAATATTGGCGCATTCATTGCCTGGGGTTTGATTACTGCACTGTTTATTCCCACCGGATGGCTTCCTAACGAGACGTTAGCCAAACTGGTCGGCCCGATGATCACCTATCTGCTGCCGCTGTTAATCGGTTATACCGGTGGTCGCCTTATCGGTGGCGAACGCGGTGGCGTGGTTGGTGCCATAACCACCATGGGCGTTATCGTTGGCGCCGATATGCCAATGTTTATGGGCGCGATGATTGCCGGTCCGCTGGGCGGCTGGGCGATTAAACGCTTCGACCGCTGGGTTGACGGTAAAATCAAAAGCGGCTTTGAGATGCTGGTGAACAACTTCTCAGCCGGTATCATCGGCATGCTGTTGGCAATGCTCGCCTTCCTGGCAATTGGCCCGATGGTTGAGCTGCTCTCTAAAGCGCTGGCAACCGGCGTTAACGTCATGGTGCAGAACAACCTGCTGCCGCTGACCTCTATCTTTGTTGAACCGGCAAAAATTCTGTTCCTCAACAATGCCATTAACCACGGTATCTTCTCACCGCTGGGTATTCAGCAGGCCACCGAAACCGGTAAATCTATCTTCTTCCTGATTGAAGCGAACCCAGGTCCAGGCCTCGGCGTACTGCTGGCGTACATGTTCTTTGGTAAAGGCAGCGCCAAGCAGTCTGCGGGCGGTGCGGCGATTATTCACTTCTTCGGCGGTATCCACGAAATCTACTTCCCGTACGTGCTGATGAACCCACGCCTGCTGCTGGCGGTGATTCTGGGCGGCATGACCGGCGTCTTTACTCTGACGCTGTTCAACGCTGGCCTGGTCTCCCCGGCCTCTCCTGGCTCTATCTTTGCCGTACTGCTGATGACACCGAAGGCGTCCATTATTGGCGTGGTGCTGTCGATTCTGGCCTCAACGCTGGTCTCTTTCCTGACTGCCTCAATGTTGCTGAAACGCGTTCGCGTTGGCGATGAAGAGAGCAACGGTCTGGCCGAAGCCACCCGTCGCATGCAGAGCCTGAAACAGCAGTCAAAATCCGGTGGGAAATCCTCTGGTGAACTGCCACAGCCAGCGATGCGCAGCGAAACGCTCGATCTGTCTAAAGATTTGCACCACGTGCGTAAAATCATCGTGGCGTGTGATGCGGGCATGGGCTCCAGCGCACTGGGCGCAGGCGTGCTGCGTAAAAAGGTTAAAGATGCGGGCCTGACCCACATTTCAGTGAGTAACTGCGCGATTAACAGCCTGCCTGACGACGTTGACCTGGTGATTACCCATCAGGACTTAACCGAACGCGCCATGCGCTTTGCGCCGCAGGCGATGCACATGTCGCTCTCCAACTTCCTTGATAGCGGCCTGTATACCGACCTGACCACCCGTCTACTGGCGGCCAAACTGCCTGCCGCTGCGAACGACGGCCGTCTCATTAACCAGACGATTATCGCGGCGAACGATGACGCTTTCGACGGCACCGAGCGCGATGAGAATCTGTTTAAGCTCAGCGCGGACAACATCTTCCTCAACCTGACCGCAGAGAATAAGGCCCAGGCTATCCGCTTTGCCGGTGAGATGCTGGTCTCCGGTGGCTACGTTGAACCGGACTATGTTGATGCCATGCTGGCGCGTGAAGCGCTGACCACCACTTACCTGGGAGAATCCATTGCGGTGCCGCACGGTACCGTAGAAGCCAAAGACCGCGTGCTGCGCACCGGGATTGTCATTTGCCAGTACCCAGAAGGCGTTCGATTCGGCGATGAGCCGGACGATATTGCCCGCCTGGTTATCGGCATTGCCGCCCGCAACAACGAGCACGTACAGGTTATCGCCCGCTTAGCAAACGCCCTGGATGATAAAGACGTGATTGACCGTCTGACGCAGACCAGCAGCGTGCAGGAAATTCTACAAATCCTGTCCGGCGAACAAGCAGCATAAGGCTTCAGGGGCGAGCCGCCCCTGACATGGAAAGTTTTTCTCGAGGTCAAATTTATGAAAGCGATTCATTTTGGTGCAGGGAATATTGGTCGGGGATTTATCGGTAAACTGCTGGCCGATGCCCAGGCGGAGTTAACCTTTGCCGACGTTAACCAGCCGCTGGTCGATCAGCTAGCGCATCAGCAGCACTATCAGGTCAACGTGGTGGGTGAAAATGCCCGCATCGAGCAGGTTAACCGCGTCAGCGCTATCCATAGCAACAGCCCGGATGCCATCCAGCAGATTGCTGAAGCCGACATCATCACCACCGCCGTGGGCCCACAGGTATTGAGCAAAATCGCCAGTACGCTAGCGCAGGGACTGATTGCCCGTCATGACAACGGTAATCATCAACCGATGAACATCATCGCCTGTGAAAATATGGTGCGCGGTACCAGCCAGCTCAAACAGCATGTGCTGCAGGCGATGCCCGTTGCGCTGCACGGCTGGGTAGAAGAGCATATTGGTTTCGTCGATTCCGCAGTTGACCGTATCGTACCGCCGGGCTCGGCGGCGAACGACGATCCGCTGGACGTGACCGTGGAAACCTTTAGCGAGTGGATTGTCGACAGCACGCAGTTTAAAGGCGCGCTGCCGGAAATCGCCGGTATGGAGTCCACCAGCAATCTGATGGCCTATATCGAGCGTAAGCTGTTTACCCTCAATACCGGTCATGCAATTACCGCTTATCTTGGTCAACTGGCCGGGCATAAAACGATTCGCGATGCCATTCTCGACCCGGCCATTCGCGATGTGGTGAAAGGTGCGATGGTGGAGAGCGGCAACGTGCTGATCAAACGCTACGGCTTTAATGCCGAGCAGCATGCGGCCTATATCGAGAAGATCCTGACTCGCTTTGAAAACCCATACCTGCACGACGACGTGGAGCGTGTGGGCCGTCAGCCGCTGCGTAAGCTCAGCGAAGGCGATCGTCTGATCAAGCCATTGCGCGGCACGCTGGAGTACGGCTTGCCTCATAACAACCTGGTGATGGGCATTGCGGCAGCGTTAAGCTATCGCAGCGGCGATGACCCGCAGGCGCAAGAAATGGCGAGCCTGCTGCGCGATAATGGCGTCACCCACACCGTCACCCAGGTCTGCGGCCTGCAGGACCAGCCAACGCTTGTCGCCCAGATAGCGAATGTGTATAACGCCATGCAACGGAAATAATGTTGTTGCCCATAGGGTTGGAGCTGCTGTCCCGGCAGCAGCTCCGGAATAAGAAGGTAAGATGAAACAAAATCGACTGCGTTTGACGACGCAACCAGAGATACAAGGACATCATCCGAAAGAGCCGACGCCGCTAAAGCCGCGCTCTTCGGTCAATGAAACCACCATGATGGCGACAATGGACGAATCTGACCTTTATAAAAACCAGGCCGCGGAGAACCGCGTGCTGGAAAAGCTCAACGCGCGCCAGACGCTTAGCGGTTTTATCCAGACCGCCGTCTTATTGCTGGCTGAAGCGGTCGATCAGCTGATTCTTCAGGCCTTTCGTAAAGACGATTATGCCGTTAAGTACGCCGTCGAACCGCTGCTCGAAGGTAGCGGCCCGCTGGCCAACCTGTCGGTGCGCCTCAAGCTCATTTACGCGCTCGGCGTGATCAGCCGCGATGAATATGAAGACGTTGAGCTGCTGGTGGCGCTGAACAACGAGCTGGAGCAGGAAAAGACCGTTTACAGCTTTACCGATGATGAAATCCTCGGCCCGATTAGCATGCTGCATAGCATGGCAGCACTGCCACCGCCTCCAACGCTGCATATGCCGGAAGATGTGGTGGATGACGCGCTAAGAACCATGCAGGAGCAGCGCTATCAGCAAATGGTGCGTTCGGCGCTGGTATTGAGCATCACCGATTTAATTACTCGTCTGGCCCACAAAAAAGCATTCTAGCAGGACGATGGTGTTCCATCGTCTCTACGAATGCTCCTGGCAAATGGCGGTCACCTCCGCCAGAAACCTTCCCTTTCCTTCCGTAACGGTAAGTCGGCAAAAAAACAGGCGATTTTTTTGCCAGCACATCTTCCCGTTTCGCTCAACTTAGTATAAAAAGGCTGCTTTTACGGGATTCACATTCACTTAAATTAGCCTGGAGCAACATGAACACTTTCTCGGTTTCTCGTCTGGCGCTGGCATTGGCTTTTGGCGTGACACTGACGGCTTGCAGCTCAACCCCAGCGGATCAACGACCTTCTGACCAGGCAGCCCCTGGTACAGTTTCTCGTCCGGTGCTGTCAGCTGATGAAGCGCAGAACTTTGTCGCCGCTCGTTATTTCTCATCGCTCGATCCTAACGCTGCCGTCTGGTCTCCGTCTTCCATCGCCGTTCCAGCCAAAGCAGACTTCGTGGTAGGGCCAGCGGGTACGCAGGGCGTTACCCACACCAGCATTCAGGCTGCCGTTGACGCCGCCATTGCTCGCCACAGCAGCTCACGTCTGTATATCGCCGTTCTGCCGGGCGAATACGATGGTACCGTCTATATTCCAGCTGCACCGGGCAGCGTGACCATTTACGGTACCGGCGAAAAAGCCACCGACGTGAAAATTGGTCTGGCTATCGACTCCGAGATGGACCCAACCACCTGGCGCCGTCAGGTCAACCCAGGCGGTAAATACATGCCTGGCAAACCGGCGTGGTACATGTTTGACAGCTGCCAGAGCAAACGCACCGCCACCGTCGGCGTGATGTGCTCAGCGGTTGTCTGGTCACAGAATAATGGCCTGCAGCTGCAGAACCTGACTATCGCCAACAACCTGGGTGACAGCGTTGATGCGGGCACTCACCAGGCCGTTGCCCTGCGCACTGACGGTGACAAAACGCAGATCAACAACGTCAATATTCTTGGTCGTCAGAACACCTTCTTCGTGACCAACAGCGGCGTTGATAACCGTCTGCAGAACAACCGCCAGACCCGTACGCTGGTCAGCAACAGCTACCTGGAAGGCGATGTAGATATCGTTTCCGGCCGTGGCGCCGTGGTGTTTGATAACACTGACTTCCGCGTGGTGAACTCGCGCACCCAGCAGGAAGGCTACGTGTTCGCTCCAGCAACACTGTCCAACGTCTATTTCGGTTTCCTCGCCACTAACAGCCGCTTTACCGCTGCCGGTGACGGCGTAGCACAGCTGGGCCGCTCTCTGGACGTTGATAGCAACACCAACGGTCAGGTGGTGATTCGCGATAGCGTGATTAACGAAGGCTTTAACTCAGCGAAACCGTGGGCTGATGCTGCCGTTTCTAAACGTCCGTTCAGCGGCAATACCGGCGCGCAGGACGAGAAAGGTCAGCTGAAGCGCGATCTGAACGACCGTAACTTCAACCGCATGTGGGAGTACAACAACCGCGGCGTGGGAAGTCACGTAGTGGCTGAACCTAAGAAGTAATTCGTGATGATGTGAAAAAGGCCCATGAGATCATGGGCCTTTTTTTATCACCCAAGCCTGATAAGCGTAGCGCCATCAGGCCTCATGCCGACATTGCCGCATGGCGACGTCGATCAATACGCGTTAACCACCACCCACATCGGGCCCTGGCCTACCGCGTAACGCCCTTTCTCCTGCAGTAGCCCCTGCTCACCGGCAATCTCATACACCGCAACGTGGTGCGATTTCTGCCCGGCGGCAATCAGGTATTTCCCGCTGTGATCGACGTTAAAACCGCGCGGTTGCGTTTCGGTTGGCTGGAAGCCTTCCAGTGACAGCACGCTGCCGTCTTCTGATACGCTGAAGATGGTAATCAGGCTGGAGGTACGGTCACAGGTGTATAGGTGACGACCGTCCGGGGTGATATGAATATCTGCCGCCCAGCGGGTATCGGTGAAATCAGCAGGCATCATGTCCAGCGTCTGCACGCACTCAATTTTGCCGTATGGATCTTTCAGTTCCCACACATCGACAGAACCGTTCAGTTCGTTGACGCAGTAGCCGTACTGTTCGTTCGGATGGAACACCATATGGCGCGGGCCAGCGCCTTCTACGGTAGTCACTTCCGCAGGAGTCTGCGCGGACAGGAAACCATCATCGCTCAGCGTGAACAAGCAGATGCGATCCTGCTTCAGTGCCGGTACCCACAGGGTGCGGTTGTCCGGGGAAATGTTCGCCGAGTGGCAACCGTCCAGCCCTTCCACGACCGTCACGGTATCGCGCGGCAGACCATCTTCCAGACGAATCACGCTGACGTTGGCCTGGTTGTAGGAGGCGCTAAAGACGAAATTGCCTTTGCGATCGGTGGAGATATGGGTTGGGCTACCCGGCAGCGGCGCTTCGGCTTCAAAGGTCAGTGCACCGTCGTCTGGGGCAATGCGGTAAGCCAGTACGCGGAATTCAGGGCGTACGCCGACGTACAGAAAGCGTTTATCAGGGCTGACAACCATTGGCTGTACCTGACCTGGGACATCCACCACCTGAACCAGCGTCAGGCTGCCGTCATGGTTCAGCGTCCAGACGTGGATCTGCTGGCTCTCCGGGCTGGCGGTATAAACGGTCTGTTTCATGACTACTCCTTTCTGAAAACATTGAATTGGCGGCGACGAGTCGCGGCCTGGTCCACACAATTTTGCCGTACAGGTAACTCGGTGTACCATCCTGAACAGCGAATTTTCTCTTTAACTCGAGACAACACTATGACTGCACGTGTGATTGCCCTGGATCTGGACGGAACGCTCCTGACGCCAAAGAAAACTCTGTTTCCCTCTTCACTGGAAGCGCTGAATCGTGCCAGAGCGGCTGGCTATCAATTAATGATTGTTACCGGTCGACATCACGTTGCCATTCATCCTTTTTATCAGGCACTGGCGTTAGATACACCTGCAATTTGTTGTAATGGTACTTATCTTTATGATTATCAAAATAAAAAAGTACTGACCGCCGACCCGATGCCAGTCGAAAAAGCCCAACAACTGATTACGCTGTTGGATGAACATCAGGTGCACGGCCTGATGTACGTCGACGATACCATGATGTATCAGTATCCAACCGGCCACGTGGTGCGCACCAGCAACTGGGCACAGAGCCTGCCGGAAGCCCAGCGCCCGTCGTTTACCCAGGTTGATTCACTGGCGCAGGCCGCTCATGAAGTCGAGAACGTCTGGAAGTTCGCGCTGACCGATGAAAATGGGCAAAAGCTGCGTGAATTCGCCGAGCATGTCGAAAAAACGCTGCAGCTGGAGTGCGAATGGTCGTGGCACGATCAGGTCGATATCGCCCGCCAGGGGAACAGCAAAGGCAAACGCCTGACGCAGTTTATCACCGACCAGGGCTGGTCGATGCAGGATGTGGTGGCGTTTGGCGATAACTTTAATGACATTAGTATGCTGGAAGCTGCCGGAACCGGCGTGGCGATGGGCAATGCCGACGACGCGGTAAAAGCCCGCGCCAACGTGGTGATTGGCGACAACACCACCGATGCCATCGCCGACTACATCAATAAACACCTGCTGTAATCAGGCGGTGATCGACACGCTTTTCACCTGAGCATAGAGCCACTGGCCTGGTTTAATCGCCAGGTCATCGCGAGCCCACGGGCTGACGCGCGCCCACAGCGTGCGTCCGCTCACGTCCAGCTGTACTTCTACCTGCCCGTTATCGTCGTAGCACTGCACCACCTTTGCGTGCAGCACGTTACGGATACTGGTGTGTAACGACGGTTGCAGCACCAGCGACACATCAGTGGCCTGAATGCGCACGCGCACCGCGCTCTGTAGCGGCTTATCCAGCTTGTTGACCCAGATATGCTGGTCGCCCAGCGCTAGCGCGGTCATGGCATAGTGTGGATGGTGCTCCAGCACCGTCACGCGCAGAATGCTGCTCTGCTGATCCTGCGGCAGCCATGGGTGCATCACGCTGCTGCCCCACACCTCTTCCAGGTTGCCGAACGCTTTCACCTTGCCGTCTTCCAGCACCAGCACTTTATCCGCCAGATGGAGAATCTCATCCAGCGAGTGGCTGACGTAAAGCATAGGGATGTTAATTTCCCGCGCCAGGCGCTGCAGATACGGCAGCAGCTCGCGTTTACGCGGGATATCAAGCGAGGCCAGCGGTTCATCGAGCAGCAGTAACTCAGGGGCGGTTAGCAACGCACGGCCAATCGCCACGCGCTGTTTTTCACCGCCGGAGAGGCTGCCCGGCAGCCTATCGAGCAAAGGTTCAATACCCAGCAGCGTCACCAGCTTATCGAACTGGTCGGCCATGCTTTTCGCCATGCCGTAACGCAGATTACCGCGCACCTTGTAGTGCGGGAACAGTCGCGCATCCTGAAACACGTAGCCGACGCGGCGTTTTTCCGGTGCCAGACAGACGCCCTGCTCCGCATCGTTCAGCACACGGCCATTGAGCACAATGCGACCCTGCTGCGGTTTGGTCAGGCCGCTGATAGCGTTAATCAGCGAGGTTTTACCTGCCCCGGAGACGCCAAATACGGCGGTGATACCGGAAGCCGGCAGCGATTCATCAATTTGCAGACAGTGCGTACCGAGCGTCTGGCTAAAATTCAGCTCCAGCATGGTTACGCCCCCATCCGACGGCGGCTAATGCTTGCCAGCCATTCAGAGATCATCAGGGAAATCAGCGCCAGTACGATGGAAATCAGACACAGACGCGCCGCCGCGCTTTCGCCGCCGGGAGTCTGGATCAAGGTATACATTGCAGAGGGGATAGTGCGGGTTTCACCTGGAATATTCGATACGAAAGTAATGGTCGCACCAAACTCGCCGAGCGAGCGAGCAAAGGCCAGCACGGTGCCGACGATAATACCGGGCAGCATCAGCGGTAGCGTTATGGTGCAAAACACTCGCCAGCGCCCAGCACCCAACGTACGGGCCGCTTGCTCCAGCTTGACGTCTACCCCTTCCAGCGCCAGACGAATCGCGCGAACCATCAGCGGGAACGACATCACCGCTGCAGCAATGACCGCGCCACGCCAGCTAAAGGCAAAGGTCAGGCCGAACCAATCATACAGCCAGGAGCCAATAAATCCTCGACGCCCCAGCGCAATCAACAGCAGATACCCCACCACCACCGGCGGCAGCACCAGCGGCAGATGGATAAGGCCATCCAGCAGCGCTTTGCCGGGGAAGCTGCGGCGGACCAGCAGCCAGGCGAAGAAGATCCCAAACGGCAAGCTAAACACCACGGCCAGGGATGACACTTTAAGGCTCAGCAGAACCGCCTGCCATTCGGGATCGGTCAATATCATTAGTGCGTCGTAAATCCGTAACGTTTAAAGATTTCGGATGCCTGCGGCCCTTTCAGGTAGTCGTAGAACGCCGAGACAGTTGCGTTTTTATGGCCATCGATAATGGCAATCGGGTATTCCACTTTCTTGTGCGAATCTTCCGGGAAGGTGCCAACCACTTTCACACCTTTGCTTGCGACTGCGTCGGAACCGTAGACGATGCCCAGCGGCGCTTCGTTACGTTCAACCAACGCCAGCGCACCTCGCACGTCTTCAGCCGGCGCCAGTTTCGGTGACAGAGTGTCCCATGCGCCCAGCTTCTGCAGCGCTTCTTTCGCATAGATGCCCGCCGGTACGTGGTCAGGGTCACCCACCGCCAGACGGCCGCCTTTCAGCAGACTGGTCCAGTTGGTTTTGGCATCAATGGTGATATCGCCCTGTGCGCTCGCTTTTGGCGCCACGACGACCAGGCTATTGCCCAGCAGGGTTTCACGAGACGCGGTGTCGATGGCCTTTTTATCTACCGCATAGTCCATCCATTTCTGGTCTGCGGAGATAAACAAGTCAGCCGGAGCGCCTGCTTCAATCTGGCGGGCCAGAGTAGAAGAGGAAGCAAAGGAAGAAACCACATCAACGTTCTTCTCTTTTTTATACTCTTTCGCAATATCCTGCATTGCGTTGGTCAGCGATGCTGCCGCAAATACGGTGATTTTGCTTTCGTCCGCCAGCGCGTGACCTGCAACGGAAAGCGTTAAAGTCGCTCCTGCAAACAAACGTAACCATGAACCTGTCATTTGAAACTCCTGTGTGTGCCGTTGTATATCGAAAAATACAGCGAAGAGTATAGGGGCTTTCTTAGATTAATGCATTACAGATACATGAATTATTGCTGTGTTTACGGGGTGTTATCGGCAGGAGTGTGAAGAACTTCATAGCAAAACGCCCGGTTAAACCGGGCGTTTGGGGGAAATCAGTGATTTTGCTGGTTGCCGTTTTTGTGACCGACACCGGAGAAAATGTTAAACACTTCACCCAGACCGTAAATTAACCCCAGGATGATAGCCATCACTACGGGTACCATGATTACGGCAAAAACCAGACTTTTCAACAGCTCTAACATGGTTTACTCCAGACATTGTGATGCGGTTATTGTAACCGGATATCGCAGAAATACACTCCCTTTTGTGCGGTGTGCTTTCCGCTTGCTAACATTTGGGTCAAAATACCCTTTTTATTGCCAGGATACTCTTATGCAGGCTGAAATCCTTCTTACCCTCAAGCTCCAGCAGCGCCTGTTCGCCGATCCGCGCCGCATTTCACTCCTCAAACAAATAGCACAGACCGGCTCCATCAGCCAGGGAGCGAAAAATGCGGGTATCAGTTATAAGAGCGCATGGGATGCGATTAATGAAATGAACCAGCTGAGCGAGCAATCGCTGGTCGACCGCGCCACCGGCGGCAAAGGCGGCGGCGGCGCGGTGCTTACCCGCTACGGCCAGCGCCTGATTCAGCTCTACGACCTGCTGGCGCAAATTCAGCAAAAAGCCTTTGATGTGCTTAGCGACGACGACGCGCTGCCGTTAGACAGCCTGCTCGCCGCTATTTCGCGCTTCTCCCTGCAAACCAGCGCCCGTAACCAGTGGTTTGGTACCGTCACTCAGCGTGACCATCAGCAGGTACAGCAACACGTTGATATCCTGCTGGCCGATGGCAACACCCGCCTCAAGGTGGCGATCACCGCCCAGAGCGGCGAGCGTTTAGGGCTGGATGAAGGCAAAGAGGTGCTGGTATTGCTGAAAGCGCCGTGGGTCAGCGTCACTCGCGATCCCCAGGTTGCCGCAGCGGCAGACAACCAGCTTCCGTGCCGTATCAGCCATATCCAGCGTGGTGAAGAACAGTGTGAAGTGCTGATGGCGCTGCCGGATGGGCAGACCCTGTGTGCGACGCTACCGCTGGCCGACGCCGCAGGGCTGGAAGAAGGTGCTGACGTCACAGCATTCTTTAACGCCGATCGCATCATTCTTGCCACGTTGTGCTGATGGCATTGACTTTGCGCTGAGGAAGACGTATCCCTGATGCACATCGCTGCAAAAAACGGGATACATCATGTCATCATTGCAAATTTCGCAAGGCACGTTTCGTCTTAGCGACACAAAAACACTAAAAATTGAGCATCTGACGCTGCGTGCCGGAGAGAGCTGGGCTTTTGTCGGCAGCAACGGCAGTGGCAAATCGGCGCTGGCCCGCGCGCTGGCAGGCGAACTGCCGCTGCTTTCTGGCAGCCGCGACGCTACCTTCACCCGCATTGCTCACCTCTCCTTCGAGCAGTTGCAAAAGCTGGTCAGCGACGAGTGGCAACGCAACAACACCGATATGCTTAGCCCGGACGAAGACGATACCGGGCGCACCACCGCGCAAATCATCCAGGATGAAGTCAAAGACGACGCCCTGTGTGCCCGGCTTGCCGCGCAGTTTGGCATCAGCCATCTGCTAAGTCGCCGCTTTAAATACCTCTCCACCGGTGAAACCCGCAAAACCCTGCTCTGTCAGGCGCTGATGACGCAGCCGGATCTGTTGATCCTCGATGAGCCCTTTGACGGCCTGGACGTGGCCTCTCGCCGCCAACTGGCGGAACATCTTGGTGAGTTACATAACGCGGGTTATACGCTGGTGCTGGTGCTCAATCGCTTTGATGATATCCCTGAGTTCGTGCCGTTTGCCGGGGTACTGGCCGACTGTACCCTGACGGAAACCGGCGAGAAAAAAGCGCTGCTTGCGCAAACGCTGATTGCACAGCTGGCACACAGCGAAAAGCTCTCCGGCATGACCCTGCCAGAACCCGATGCACCGTCCGCGCGGTTGTCTATTGCCGACGATCTACCTCGCATCGTGCTGAACGACGGCGTGGTCTCCTATAACGATCGTGCGATCATTGACCATTTAAGCTGGACGGTCGCTCCGGAAGAGCACTGGCAAATTGTTGGCCCGAATGGCGCGGGGAAATCCACCCTGCTAAGCCTGGTCACTGGCGATCATCCGCAGGGCTACAGCAACGATCTGACGCTGTTTGGCCGCCGACGCGGCAGCGGTGAAACCATCTGGGATATTAAAAAACATATCGGCTACGTCAGCAGCAGCCTGCATCTGGATTACCGGGTGAGCACCACGCTGCGCAACGTGATCCTCTCTGGCTATTTTGATTCCATCGGCATCTATCAGGCCGTCTCTGACAAACAGCGCAAGCTGGTTGATGAGTGGCTGCAAATCCTTGGCATGGACCCGCGCACCGCAGACGCGCCGTTCCACAGCCTCTCCTGGGGACAACAGCGACTGGCACTGATCGTGCGCGCGCTGGTGAAGCACCCGACGCTGCTGATCCTCGATGAACCACTGCAGGGGCTAGATCCACTCAACCGCCAGGTGGTTCGCCGCTTTGTGGATGTACTGATTAGCGAAGGTAAAACGCAGCTACTGTTTGTGTCACACCACGCGGAGGACGCGCCGGAGTGCATCACCCATCGGCTTGAGTTTGTTGCTGACGGCGACGGTTATCGCTATGAGGTCGGCCCGATTTAAGAAGGTCAGGCGTACTCTCTAAATGTAGCCCGGCCAGGCAGCGCCGCCGGGTTTACACAATATGCCCTGTCCCCACGCCTCCTTTTTCAGACTATTTTCACCCTTCATCGTTAACTTCTTTGATTTATAATGAAAAAATATGAAATCATTACGTTGATTTTGCTAGTGTAAACGATTCCACTAATTTAGCCCATGTCACACTTTTGGCTTCTCTGTTATGCTAAGGTTATTCCATGCCATAAGCTTAACGGAGCTAAAAATGAAAGTATTGGTTACAGGTGGTAGCGGTTACATAGGAAGCCACACATGTGTGCAACTGCTGCAACAGGGCCACGATGTCGTCATCCTCGATAACCTGTGCAACAGCAAGCACAGCGTTGTACCGGTCATTGCCCGCCTGGGCGGCAAGCAGCCGAGCTTCGTCGAAGGCGATATTCGGAACGAAGCGCTGATGGTTGAGATCCTCAAGGAACACACCATTGAAGCGGTGATTCACTTCGCGGGCCTGAAAGCCGTGGGCGAGTCGGTGCAAAAGCCGCTGGAGTACTATGACAATAACGTCACCGGTACCCTACGTCTGGTTGCTGCAATGCGCACCGCCAACGTCAAAAACTTCATCTTCAGCTCCTCCGCAACCGTCTATGGCGATCAGCCGAAAATTCCTTACGTCGAAAGCTTCCCTACCGGTACGCCACAAAGCCCGTACGGCAAGAGCAAACTGATGGTTGAACAGATCCTGACCGACCTGCAAAAAGCGCAGCCGGAGTGGAGTATTGCACTGCTGCGCTACTTCAACCCGGTGGGTGCACATCAGTCCGGCGATATGGGTGAAGACCCGCAGGGCATCCCGAACAACCTGATGCCGTACATCGCTCAGGTCGCCGTGGGCCGCCGCGAGTCACTGGCCATTTTCGGCAACGACTACCCTACACCTGACGGCACCGGCGTGCGCGATTACATCCACGTGATGGACCTTGCCGACGGTCACGTTGCCGCGATGGAAAAACTGGCGAACAAAGCCGGCGTGCATATTTACAACCTGGGCGCAGGCGTCGGCAGCAGCGTGCTGGATGTGGTCAACGCGTTCAGCAAAGCCTGTGGCAAACCAATTAACTACCATTTTGCTCCACGTCGCGACGGCGATCTTCCGGCCTACTGGGCCGATGCGACCAAAGCCGACAAAGAGCTGAACTGGCGCGTAACCCGTAACCTTGACGAAATGGCGCAGGACACCTGGAACTGGCAGTCCCGTCATCCTCAGGGATATCCAGACTAAGGATTTTGTCATGACGCAATTTAACCCCGTCGACCATCCACACCGCCGTTTTAATCCGTTAACCGGCCAGTGGATCCTTGTATCACCGCATCGTGCAAAGCGCCCATGGCAAGGGGCGCAAGAGACACCAGCAAAACAGACGCTGCCCGCGCACGATCCGGATTGTTTTTTATGCCCGGGTAATACTCGGGTGACGGGCGATAAAAACCCCGACTACACCAGCACATACATTTTTACCAATGACTTTGCCGCGCTGATGACCGACACGCCAGACGCGCCTGAAAGCGACGATCCGCTGATGCGTTGCCAGAGCGCGCGCGGCACCAGCCGGGTGATTTGCTTCTCGCCTGACCACAGCAAAACGCTGCCTGAGCTGAGCGTCGATGCGCTGAAAGCCGTCGTGAAAACCTGGCAGGAGCAAACCGCTGAACTCGGCCAGCAGTATCCGTGGGTACAGGTGTTCGAAAACAAAGGTGCGGCGATGGGCTGCTCTAACCCGCACCCGCACGGCCAGGTCTGGGCCAACAGCTTCCTGCCGAATGAAATCGAGCGTGAAGATCGCCTGATGCGTGAATACTACGCCGAGCAGAAATCACCAATGCTGGTCGACTACGTTAACCGTGAACTGGCAGACGGCAGCCGTACGGTGGTAGAAACCGAGCACTGGCTGGCGGTGGTGCCGTACTGGGCGGCGTGGCCGTTCGAAACGCTGCTGCTGCCAAAAGCGCACGTGCTGCGGATTACCGATTTAACCGAGGCACAGCGTGACGATTTAGCGCTGGCGCTGAAAAAACTCACCAGCCGTTACGACAACCTGTTCCAGTGCTCCTTCCCCTACTCGATGGGCTGGCACGGCGCGCCGTTCAACGGCGAAGAAAACGCACACTGGCAGCTGCATGCCCATTTCTATCCGCCGCTGCTGCGCTCCGCTACCGTGCGCAAATTTATGGTTGGCTATGAAATGCTGGCAGAAACCCAGCGCGACCTGACGGCAGAACAAGCGGCTGAACGCCTGCGCGCGGTCAGCGACATCCACTTTCGCGAGTCCGGAGAATAACAATGAGTCTGAAAGATAAAACCCAAACCCTGTTCGCTGAGAAATTCGGCTATCCTGCTACCCACGTCATTCAGGCTCCGGGCCGCGTTAACCTGATTGGTGAACACACCGACTACAACGACGGTTTTGTTCTGCCGTGCGCCATCGATTACCAGACGGTGATCAGCTGTTCACCGCGTGATGACCGCCTGGTGCGAGTGATTGCCGCCGACTACGATAACCAGAGCGACGAATTCTCTCTCGATGCACCGATCGTTAGCCACGATACCCAGCAGTGGTCCAACTATGTACGCGGCGTGGTGAAACATCTGCAAAAACGTAATAACGCCTTTGGCGGCGCGGACCTCGTTATCAGCGGCAACGTGCCGCAGGGCGCGGGCCTGAGTTCATCCGCCTCGCTGGAAGTCGCAGTCGGTACCGTCTTCCAGCAGCTGTATCATCTGCCGCTGGATGGCGCACAGATTGCGCTGAACGGTCAGGAAGCGGAAAACCAGTTTGTCGGCTGTAACTGCGGCATTATGGACCAGTTGATCTCTGCGCTCGGCAAGAAAGACCACGCGCTGCTGATCGACTGTCGTTCGCTTGGCACCAAAGCCGTCTCCATGCCGGAAGGCGTCGCGGTGGTGATCATCAACAGCAACTTTAAACGCACTCTGGTCGGCAGCGAGTACAACACCCGCCGCGAGCAGTGTGAAACCGGTGCGCGCTTCTTCCAGCGCCCGGCGCTGCGTGACGTGACCATCAATGAATTCAACGCCGTGGCCCACGAACTGGACCCAATTGTCGCGAAGCGCGTACGTCACGTGCTGACCGAAAACGCGCGTACCGTTGAAGCAGCGGCTGCGCTGGAAAAAGGTGACCTGCTGCGTATGGGTCAGCTGATGGCGGAATCCCACGCTTCCATGCGCGATGATTTCGAAATCACCGTACCGCAGATTGATACGCTGGTTGATATCGTGAAAGCGACTATCGGCGACCAGGGCGGCGTGCGTATGACCGGCGGCGGCTTCGGTGGCTGCATCGTCGCGCTGATCCCTGAAGCACTGGTACCCGCAGTGAAACAGGCCGTGGCCGAGCAGTATGAAGCCAAAACCGGAATTAAAGAGACGTTCTACGTCTGCAAACCGTCACAAGGAGCAGGACAGTGCTAAGAGAAACGCCTGCGCTGGCCGCTGATGGCCAGCCGTATCGACTGATGACGTTACGCAACGCCGGTGGCGTGGTGGTAACGTTAATGGATTGGGGTGCAACGCTGTTATCTGCGCGCATTCCGATGAAAGACGGCAGCGTCCGTGAAGCGCTGCTGGGCTGTGCATCGCCGGAACAGTATGCCGAACAGGCTGCGTTCCTCGGCGCATCGATTGGCCGTTACGCCAACCGCATCGCCAACAGCCGCTATACGCTCGATGGGCAGACGGTTGAACTCGCGCCAAGCCAGGGCAAAAACCAGCTGCACGGCGGGCCAGAAGGCTTCGACAAACGCCGCTGGGCGATTGCCTCGCAGAACCCGACGGAAGTCATTTTCACCCTCACCTCGCCTGATGGCGACCAGGGGTATCCGGGCGAGCTTCAGGCGACGGCTATCTATCGCCTGACCGAAGATAACCGCATCTCTATTGAGTATCGCGCAACCGTCGATAAAACCTGTCCGGTGAATCTGACGAACCACGTCTATTTCAACCTCGATGGCGATCAGACCGATGTACGCAACCACAAGCTTCAACTGCTGGCAGATGCTTATCTGCCGGTCGATGAGAGCGGGATCCCACACGATGGGCTGAAAGACGTTGCGAACACCAGCTTCGATTTCCGCGAGCCGAAAACCGTGGCACAGGATTTTCTGAGCGACAATGACCAGAAGAAAGTGAAAGGCTACGACCACGCGTTCTTGCTGCAGGCAAAAGGCGATGCGACTCAACCCGTCGGTTATGTCTGGTCCCAGGATGAAAAACTGCAGATGACGGTCTACACCTCCGCACCGGCCATTCAGTTCTACTCCGGTAATTACCTGGACGGTACGCTGTCCCGCAGCCCGCAGCCCTACGCCGCCTGGCAAGGTCTGGCGCTGGAAAGCGAGTTCCTGCCGGATAGCCCGAACCATCCTGAGTGGCCGCAGCCGGACTGCATGCTGCGCCCAGGCGAAGAGTACGTCAGCCTGACGGAATATCAGTTTACCGCATTATAATCACGTGGCTTACCCGTGCCCCGGACGAGGTGCGATAGCACCGACTCCGGGGGTTCCCCGGCGTCGCTCCGCTCGGCCGGGCTACTCCCTTTCTCTGCCTCGTCGAAGTTTTAGCCACATTGCTGAAAATTACGTCACGCAAAGACAAAATCATAACGCCTGGTTCACATGCACCTTACACTGGGGCACTATTTTCGCTATGGTTATGCATAAGCGTTGCCGTCGAGCCTATCGCGGCAATATAATGAGAATTGTTATCATTCAATAAAGCTTGAGGAGTGAGAGTATGGCTGTAACTAAGCTGGTACTGGTTCGTCACGGTGAAAGTCAGTGGAACAACGAAAACCGCTTCACCGGTTGGTACGACGTTGATCTGTCTGAGAAAGGCGTTAGCGAAGCAAAAGCGGCAGGTAAACTGCTGAAGGCTGAAGGCTTCAGCTTTGATTTTGCTTATACCTCCGTGCTGAAACGTGCCATCCACACTCTGTGGAACGTGCTGGATGAACTGGATCAGGCCTGGCTGCCGGTTGAGAAATCCTGGAAGCTGAACGAGCGTCACTACGGTGCGCTGCAGGGTCTGAACAAAGCGGAAACCGCTGAAAAATACGGTGACGAGCAGGTTAAACAGTGGCGTCGCGGCTTCGCGGTAACCCCACCAGAGCTGACCAAAGATGACGAGCGCTATCCGGGCCACGACCCGCGCTACGCGAAGCTGACCGATAAAGAGCTGCCAACCACCGAAAGCCTGGCGCTGACCATTGAACGCGTTGTCCCATACTGGAATGAAACCATTCTGCCACGCCTGAAAAGCGGTGAGCGCGTAATCATCGCCGCTCACGGTAACTCCCTGCGTGCGCTGGTGAAATACCTGGACAACATGGGCGAAGACGAGATCCTCGAACTGAACATCCCAACTGGCGTACCGCTGGTGTATGAGTTTGACGAAAACTTCAAGCCAATCAAACATTACTATCTGGGTAACGCTGACGAAATCGCTGCAAAAGCGGCGGCCGTGGCAAACCAGGGTAAAGCGAAATAATTTTCGCTGAACGGTAAAAGAAAAAAGCGTGGAATATTCCACGCTTTTTTTATTTCTGCTGCGTTCCCGGCGGCACTTCGTTTGGCCGGGCTACTTTCTAAACGTAGCCCGGGCGAGATGCGTAGCACCGACCCCGGGGAACAAATTAACCGCGGCGTGCCTTAACCGCGTTCGCTAACTGGCGCAGGACAGTATCGGTATCTTCCCAGTTAATGCAGGCATCGGTGATGCTCTTACCATACACCAGCGGTTCACCGCTGTCCGGGTTCTGATTACCTTCCACCAGGTGGCTTTCAATCATCACGCCCATAATGGCTTTCTCGCCGTTGGCAATCTGGTTGCAAACATCCGTGCCAACTTCCATCTGCTTTTTAAACTGCTTGCTGGAGTTAGCGTGGCTGAAATCAATCATGATTTGCGCCGGCAGACCTGCTTTCGCCAGACCCTCTTTCACCGCGGCCACGTGGGAGGCGCTATAGTTTGGCTCTTTACCGCCGCGCAGGATGATATGGCAATCGCCGTTACCGCTGGTGTTCACAATCGCTGAATGGCCCCATTTGGTCACGGACAGGAAACAGTGCGGCGCACCGGCAGCATTGATGGCATCAATGGCCACTTTAATGGTGCCATCGGTACCGTTTTTGAAACCAACCGGGCAAGACAGACCAGACGCCAGCTCGCGGTGAACCTGAGATTCGGTGGTACGCGCACCGATCGCACCCCAGCTCATGAGATCTGCCAGGTACTGCGGGGTGATCATATCCAGGAACTCGCCCGCCGCTGGCAGGCCGCTGTCGTTAATATCGAGCAGCAGCTTACGTGCGATACGCAGGCCGTCGTTAATCTGGAAGCTGTTATCCATATGCGGATCGTTAATCAGCCCTTTCCAGCCAACGGTGGTGCGCGGCTTTTCAAAATAGACGCGCATGACGATTTCCAGCTCGCTCTGCAGTTCCTCACGAATTTTCAGCAGGCGCTGCGCATACTCTTTGGCAGCAGCCGGATCGTGAATCGAGCAAGGACCGATCACGACCAGTAGACGATCGTCATCCCCTTTCAGGATCTGATGGATCGCCTTACGGGCATGAGACACCGTATTGGCGGCATTTTCAGTGGCTGGGAATTTTTCAAGGAGTGCTACAGGAGGTAATAACTCGTTGATCTCTTTAATGCGTAAATCGTCGTTCTGATAATTCATGACTGTTCCAGTGTTGCCATACTTATACAATTGAGTGCAATCCCTTCAATCTATATCGTCAGCCAAAAAGTGTAAACTGGCTTTTACACTTTAGCCGGGGAATAACTAAAAAAACCCTACAATTTAGAATTTAATAGCAAAACATTGGCGTCATAACGGCAACTAACGATTTAATAATCTATAAATTATGCTAAAAACAATATATTTCAACATCACATGCCGCATCAGACGCTATTTTTGCCCATGGGATTTCGTTGCGTATTTCTGTGCGGAAAAAGCAAAGATCTGCAATGATGTCAGATAGTCACACTCAAATAGGGAAGGATGAGCATCATGGCGCATAGGCATGATTCACACTCGCACACCACGCGAAATGATGGCAATGCCCGTCGTTTACTGCTGGCTTTTGGGGTAACCGCGGGTTTTATGGTCGTCGAGGCGATTGGCGGGGTTGTCTCCGGATCGCTGGCGCTGCTCGCCGATGCCGGGCATATGCTGACCGACTCAGCCGCGCTATTGTTCGCGCTGCTGGCCGTGCGCTTTGCCAGTCGACCACCGAGCGGGCGTCACACTTTCGGCTGGCTGCGTCTGACCACCCTCGCCGCCTTCGTCAACGCCATTGCCCTGCTGTTTATCATCATCCTGATTGTCTGGGAAGCCGTGCAACGCTTCTATCATCCGCAGCCGGTGGCAGGCGTCACCATGATGGTCATTGCGGTCGCCGGGCTGCTGGCAAATATTCTGGCCTTCTGGATTTTGCATCGCGGTAGCGAAGAGAAAAACCTGAACGTGCGCGCAGCGGCGCTGCATGTGATGGGGGATTTACTGGGTTCAGTGGGTGCGATTGTGGCGGCAGTGGTTATCATGACCACCGGCTGGACGCCCATCGATCCGATTCTCTCGGTGCTGGTCTCCTGCCTGGTACTACGTAGCGCCTGGTCGTTGCTGAAAGAGAGTATGAACGAACTGCTGGAGGGGGCGCCGCAGTCAATCGACGTGGCGGCGTTAAAGCGCAATATGCGCCGTTCACTGCCTGAAGTACGCGACGTGCACCATGTACACGTCTGGCTGGTCGGTGAAAAACCGCTGATGACGCTACACGTTCAGGTGGTACCGCCGCACGATCATGATGCACTGCTGGATCGTATTCATCACTTTCTCGAAGAGCACTATCAAATCGATCATGCAACGGTGCAGATGGAATACCAGCCCTGTAGCGGCCCGGAATGCCACCTTAACGAGGCGCATTCCGAACACGGGCATCATCACCACCATTAATGGGACAGCGCGCGAGAACCCCGTTCACGTGCGCTATTCATCCACATCCGGCTGCCGTTGAGCGCGATGAAGGTCAGGATCAGATACTCCAACGCCATAGCGTAAACCCCTTGTAGGGCAAAAATCGCCACGCTGATAACGTTAATGATTACCCACAGCAGCCAGTTCTCGACGTATTTGCGGGTCATCAGCACCATCGCCGCAATCGACAACACCATCATGCTTGAGTCCCAGAACGGGAACGCATCCGGCTGCAGCGTCGGCATCACCACGTTCATGCCCATTCCCTGCATCACGTTAACCGCAACCCGCGTGAGCACGGCGAAAACAGGGTCGATATAGAGCGTCATCAGCGCAATCGCCACCACGCATGCCGCCAGCCAGCTTAGCGCTTTGGGCAATGGCAGCCAGCGAATTTGCAGCTCAGCTTCATTCTGGCTAGTTTGCCGCGACCATGCGTACCAGCCGTAAAGGTTGGCCGCAAAAAAGAACAGCTGTAACAGCAGGCTAGCGTAGAGCTGAATCTGGAAAAAGATGATCGCAAACAGCGTAACGTTGATCAGGCCAAACAGGTAGTTCACGATCTTTTCAAGGCTTGCCAACCAGATACAGAGCAGCCCGGCAACCGTCCCTACCGCTTCTATCCACGAGAGGTCGTAGCCTCCCGCGCCCAGCGGTATATGAACCAGAATGTTTTGCGTACTAAAGAAATCCATTTTAACTCCAGCGCGTTAGAGGTTTACCCTCGTAGTGTAGCCGCAAAATCCAGCATCCGGTTCAGCGGAACCAGCGCGCCCTGACGCAGTTGTTCATCGACGTGGATCTCATGGGCATGGCCGCCGTTCTCCAGACCTTCAGCAATGGCCTTCAGGCCGTTCATCGCCATCCACGGGCAGTGTGCACAGGTGCGGCAGGTTGCCCCTTCACCGGCTGTTGGTGCTTCGAACAGCTCTTTATCCGGCACGGCCTGCTGCATTTTGTAGAAAATGCCGCGATCGGTTGCCACAATAAGCTGTTGATGCGGCAACGTTTTGGCGGCATTAATCAACTGGCTGGTTGAACCGACGGCATCGGCCATATCAACAATCGCCTGCGGGGACTCCGGGTGCACCAGCACCGCTGCCTGCGGGTACAGCGATTTCATGCGGCTCAATGCCTGGGTTTTAAACTCGTCGTGGACGATACATGCACCTTGCCAGCACAGCACGTCTGCACCGGTCTGTTTTTGCACGTAGCGGCCAAGATGGCGGTCTGGCGCCCAGATAATTTTCTCTCCCAGGCTATCGAGATGCTCGATAAGCTCAACGGCAATGCTCGAGGTCACCACCCAGTCGGCGCGGGCTTTCACCGCTGCCGAGGTGTTGGCATAGACCACAACGGTACGGTCAGGGTGGGCATCACAGAAAGCATTGAACTCGTCAATAGGACAGCCCAGGTCGAGCGAGCATTCAGCGTTCAGCGTCGGCATCAGAACCGTTTTTTCCGGGCTAAGGATTTTCGCGGTTTCGCCCATAAAACGAACGCCTGCCACCAGAAGCGTGGAGGCTGGGTGTTTTGCTCCGAAGCGCGCCATCTCCAGCGAATCAGAAATACAGCCGCCGGTCTCTTCCGCCAGTTGTTGGATTTCGGGATCGGTGTAGTAGTGTGCCACCATGACGGCATCACGTTCTTTAAGCAACCGCTTGATTTTCTCGCGATAAAATTGCTTCTCATCGAAACTTAACGGAACAGGCTTCGGCGGGAACGGATAAATTGCGGCTTCTGGGTCAAACATCACGCTCATCATGCTTCTCGTTTTACTGGCTTAACGAAATAAACGGTTATTCGGCGAAGATTCGCCGTTACCACGGCAATATGTTTTATATGCTAAACAAGATAGCCGATTCCATGAGAAAAGTCGTGGTGAATTTTGCGCCCTTCCCCGGAGTCGATAAGTTGCACCTCGGCCGGACTACAGACAAACGCAACCGTAGCCCGACCGAGCATCAGCGACGCTAAAATTTAAATTAAGACAGGTATCAAATCGTAGATAGCAAAAAAGCGCCTTTAGGGCGCTTTTTTACATTGGTGGGTCGTGCAGGA